>JAFAKN010000529.1 GCA_019235415.1 Alphaproteobacteria bacterium | reverse complement strand
TGCAGCGTGCCCGGCGCCTCCGGCCGTGCCGGCAAGCTGACGTCGATCCGTTCGTTGGCGAGCTTGGCCGACAGCGCGGCAGCCGCGAGTGCCGCCTTGCGCGTCTCCAGGGCGGTCTCGATCTCGCCCTTGAGCTCGTTGATGCGTCCGCCGAATTCGCGCCGTTGCTCGGGCGCCAGCGAGCCCAGCGTCTTCATCAGCCCGGTGATGCTGCCTTTCTTGCCGAGCGCCGCCACGCGCGCGGCGTCGAGCGCCGACAGGTCGGCGGCCTGCTCGACCGCGCCGAGCGCTTCGCTGCGAATCGTCGAAAGATCGTCCATCCTTCGTACTCCGAACCGAACACGAAAAAAGGGAGCCTGCGGTCCAGGCTCCCTCTTCCCGATCCTTGTCCGCTGCTGCCGCCCCTTTTCTGAAGGCGGCGCGGACGTTACTTGAGGGCGGCCTGGGCCTGTTCGACCAGGGCCTTAAATGCTGCCGGCTCCCGCGCCGCGAGATCGGCCATGACCTTGCGGTCGACCTCGATCCCGGCCTTCAGGATGCCGTTCATGAACTGCGAGTAGGTGAGCCCGTGCTCGCGCGCGGCGGCGTTGATGCGCTGGATCCAAAGCCCGCGGAACGTGCGCTTCTTGTTGCGCCGGTCGCGATAGGCGTACTGCAGGCCCTTCTCGACCTTCTCGATGCCGACGCGGAACGCCACCCCGGCGCGGCCGCGATAGCCCTTGGCGAGCTTGAGGACCTTCTTGTGACGGGCGTGTGCGGCCACGCCCCGCTTGACGCGTGCCATGGCCTACCTCTCGTAAGGGAAGAAGTTGCGCTTGATGATGCGCGTGTCGGGCTCGGACACCAGGGTCATGCCAGTCTGCTGGCGCAGGAACCGGTTGCCCCGCTTGCTCATGCCGTGGCGCTTGCCGACAACGCCGTGCTTCACCTTGCCGGTGGCCGTGAAGCGAAAACGCTTCTTGGCCCCGCTTTTGGTCTTCATCTTGGGCATTTTTGTTCCTTTTCAAAGGGTTACGTCTGGCAGCCGAGGCAATGCCCTGAAAGGCCAGGCCGCCGAGGAAGGGCGCTTATAGCGGCGGTGCAACGCCCACGCAAGCGCAGCGGAATATGGCACAGTCCACCACCAAAGCGGGGAGCGTTCGCATGAAATTGGCAGGCAGGGTCGCGCTGGTCACCGGCGCGCAGCAGGGGATCGGCGCGGCCATCGCGGTCGCGCTGGCCGAGGAGGGAGCGGACGTGGCGCTCACGTGGCTCGACGACCAGTCGGCGGCGGAGGGCGTGGCTGCCCATATCCGCCAAGCCGGTCGGCGGGCCCATTTGGTCCGGGCCGATGTTGCTCGGCTCGCCGACATCGAGATGATGGTGACGAGCACGGCCGGCGCGCTCGGCGTTCCAGACATCCTGGTCAACAACGCCGGCGTCTACCCGCGCGTAAAACTGCTGGAGATGCGCGAGAGCGACTGGGACTACGTCCTCGACATCAACCTAAAGGCGGGCTGCTTCGGCACCATCGCCTTCGCCAAGGCGCTGATGGCGGCGGGCAAGGGCACGGGCTCGGTGATCAACCTTTCTTCCCAGGCGATCCGCGGCGCGGTGCGCGGCGTGCACTACAGCGCCAGCAAGGGCGGCGTGGTCTCGATGACGCGCGCCATGGCGCTCGAGCTCGCGCCGCACAACATCCGGGTCAACGCCATCGCGCCCGGGACGACCGACACCGCACAACCGCGCTACGGCAACACCGACGCCGAGCTGATCGAGATGGCGCGCGCCGGCATCCCGCTCGGCGGCAAGATGCTGGCGCCCGAGCAGATCGCGCGCACGGCAGTGTTCCTCGCCTCCGAGGACGCCAACGCCGTCACCGGCCAGGTGCTGCACGTCAACGGCGGATCGTACATGCCGTAACGATCGATCGAGCGCTCGACCGCGCGTTCAATCCTCACGCTCACTTTCCGCTCGGCAGCCCCTCGATCGCGACCAGCCGGAACTTCGCGCCGCTTTGGCGGACTTTGGCAGCGTCGCGATTTTCCGGAGAATCGTACCAGCGTTTGACCGCGTCCATGCTCGGGAATTCGAGAATGGCCACGCAGCACGGAACGGTTCCTTCGCCTTCGAGCAGAGCGTTGCGTTGGCTCCGCGCCAGATATTTTGCGCCGTATTTCGGCAGGATCTCACGCGCAAGCTTTGCATAGTCTTCCTGGATCGACTCCGGACCCGTGGTCGCCGTCCGTTCGACGATGACGAAAGCCGGACGTTCTGCCGGCTGCGCGGACAAGTGGGCGGCCGACATCATGCCGACGAACGCGACACCAAGTGACAAGAGCCGATTGGATGAACAGTGCATGGTGCGCTTCTCCTCTCGGGTATTGGAACATCGGAACAAGCCAATTCGCTGCCGTTCCCCCGGCAGTCTAGCAGGGTGCCAGTTTCGCACCGTTTTCGATGAAGCCCTGGATGCAGGCTCCGTACTTGCGGGCGAAGGCGAAGTCGCTGGCGGCGTTGTGGCCGCTGAAACCCGGCGGGTTGGCGATGATGTCGGCCTGCACGCCCGATTGCGCGAATGCCGTTGCGGCGTCGTCCATCCGGCCGCCCACGTCGTAAGGGTCGCCGGCGAAGTTGACCACGACGATGCGCGGTCCTGGCTTGACGCCGCGCACGATCTGCTGCCACTCGGCGCGTGCGATCGACACGTCGCGCATGTCCTTCACCTCGCCGTGGTGCGCCGCCGAGATCGAGATGACGCCGTCCACCGGCGCTCCGCGCATCGTGGCCGCAAGTGAAACCCAGGCGCCGGCCGACTGGCCCGCCAGCAGCACGCGCCGATAGCCCATCGCCTTGGCTCGACGCACCGCGTCCGCGAGCTGCGTGGCGTCGCCGGCCCAGTCGCGGATCCACTCCCTGTCGAAGCGGTAGAGATCGTAGCCGAGCGCCGTGAAGCGGCCGATCCAGGGCTGCGGCGCGCTGTTGGTCGAATCGCTGCCCGACCTGTAGCCGTGACTCCAGACGATCAGGCCGCTCGCTCCTTGCGGGCCCTGGTTCTGCCACCAAGGTTGGCCGTGTAGCCGTCCGATCGGCGGGACTGGCGCGGGCGCCGCGCTTTTCCACTCGCGTCCGTTCAACGGGATGTCGTTCACGGCATAGACGGTGCACTGGCTGTTGCCCTTGTCCCTGCAGGCCTTGACGGCGGCCGCGACGGCCTGGGTCGGATCGCCGCCGCTGGCGCCGGCCCACCAGGAGGTTCGCCCGTCCCCCGCCATCACGAAGGCGCGCTGCGGACCGAACAATTGGAAATCCGCATAGCTCCGCGCCGCATCGCCGCTGAGCGGCTGGGCGCGGACGTCGACGCTCGCCGCGACGAGCGACAGGGCAGCAATCAGTGCAACGAGCAGCGGTCTCATGCGTAGTGTTCTTTGTACCCTTTGCAACATAGCATGGTCCGCCCTGCCGCCCTCGCCTGCCTGCTCCTCCTGATCGGCACTCAAGCTGCGACCAGGGCTGCAGAGCCGGCCTCCAGCTCGGAAAAGATCAGCGACAACCCGCCGGCCCAGTACGTCCTCGTCAAGACCGTGGTCGGCAAGATGCTGGGGGCGATCGATGCCCGCGCCGAGCCGATCGAGCCCGACGGGTACAATCTCCTGAAATACTGCTGGACGCCCGCCAACGCGCTGGGCGACTGGGCCGAACGGGCGGGACTCGCGGGGCAGATGGTGGTGCGCGCCCTGGAGACCTGGTCCTGGCAACGCGACCTCGCACGCGCCGGGTATCCCGCGGAGCCGGTGGCACAGGCGATCGGCCAGTACGAGGCAGCGCTGGTATCGGCCCGCTTCACCGACAGCTCGCGTGCAGCGGCGCTCCAGGCACTCGTCGCGGAGCTCGATCGCATCAAGCACGGCAACCCGGGAGCTGCCGAGGCGCGTGCCGTCCCGCGGTGCCAGGTGACGTCGAAGTCGCTGGCGCTCAATGTCAAGCTCGCACCGGATGACGGGCGCGCCCGCTTCATCCCGTACGTCCTGCACCAGATCTGCCAGGCACAGCAACTCGACCCGGACGACCCGGTGCGCTGCGACTACTGGTTGGACGGCAAGAAGGACGAGCCCATCGCCTTCGCGGGCGAGACCGTCTACAGCGTACGCTGGCCGGGCGGTGTCGCGGCCGCCGGCCGATTCGATCCCGATACCTTGCGCAGCGATGGAACGCTCGCGCTGCGCCAGCCGGCGGTGAAGGCGAAGCCGTGAATTGGCCAGCGCCTCACTTACCGGCGCCTTACTTGGGCGCCAGCACCATCACCATCTGTCGGCCTTCCATCCGCGGCATCGATTCGATCTTGGTGAGCGGATCCATCTCGCCACGCACGCGGTTCAGGACCTGCAGGCCGAGCTCGGAATGCACCATCTCTCGACCACGGAAGCGCAAGGTGACCTTGACCTTGTCGCCTTCCTCGATGAAGCGCTTCATGGCTTTCATCTTCACTTCGTAGTCGTGGTCGTCGATGTTGGGGCGCATCTTGATCTCCTTGACCTCGATCACCTTCTGGTGCTTGCGGGCCTCGTGAGCCTTTTTCTGCGCCTCGTACTTGTACTTGCCGTAGTCGGAGATCTTGGCGACCGGCGGAACGGCATTGGGCGAAATCTCGATCAGGTCGAGGTTGGCTTCCTCGGCCATCTCCACTGCTTCCCGGGTGCTGACGACGCCGACCATATCGCCATTCTCGTCGATCAGTCGGACTTGCGGCGCTCTGATCTCGCCGTTGACGCGCGGCCCGTCACGGGTCGGCGCGCTCTGTTGAGCAGGTCGTGCTATGGCTTCCTTCTCCTCTGAAAAAGCCCCTGACGGGGCGGAAATTGAGGCCCCAGCCGCCTAGAAGGGCGGCCGAGCCTCCTTGGAAAGTGTAGTGACGGCCGCCGCGAGTTCAAGGACCTCCTGTTTGTCCGAACCCAGGCGGCGCACTGCAACCGTGCGGTTTTCCATGTCGCGTCGGCCGACCGCCAGGATCAGCGGCACGTGCGCCAGCGAATGCTCGCGCACCTTGTAATTTATCTTCTCGTTGCGCCGGTCCGTTTCGACGCGCAATCCGGCCGCGCCAAGGCTGGCCGCGACTTCGCCGGCATAGGCATCGGCATCGCCGACGATCGTCGCCACCACGGCTTGCGTCGGCGCCAGCCACAGCGGGAAGCGCCCGGCATAGTGCTCGATGAGAATGCCGATCATGCGCTCGAAGCTGCCGAAGATGGCGCGATGCAGCATGACGGGCCGCTTGCGCGATCCGTCCTCGGCCACGTACGTCGCGTCGAGCCGTTCGGGCAGGACGAAATCGACCTGCAGCGTGCCGCACTGCCAGTCGCGGCCGATCGCGTCGCGCAGCACGAATTCGAGCTTGGGCCCGTAGAAGGCGCCCTCGCCGGGGTTGAGGATGAGATCGAGGCCGGCCGCTTTCGACGCCGACTTGAGCGCGCCCTCGGCCTGGTCCCACACGGCGTCGGAGCCTGCCCGCACTGGCGGCCGGTCCGAGAACTTTACGAAGTAGTCGGGAAAGCCCAGGTCCTTGTAGATCGAGCCTAGAAGCTCGCAGAAGCGGATCGTCTCGCTCTCGATGTGCTCTTCGGTGCAGAAGATGTGGGCGTCGTCCTGCGTGAAATTGCGCACGCGCATGATGCCGTGCAGCGCGCCCGACGGCTCGAAGCGATGGCACGAGCCGAACTCGGCGAGCCGCAGCGGCAGCTCGCGGTAGCTGCGCAGGCCTTGGTTGAAGATCTGCACGTGGCACGGGCAGTTCATCGGCTTCAGCGCAAAGATGCGCTTGGCCGGGTCGGCGATGTACTCGCGGAGGCCTTCCTCGTTCTCGCTGAGATACATGTTCTCGCGGAACTTCTCCCAATGGCCCGAGTCCTCCCACAGCTTGCGGTCGACGAGCTGCGGCGTCTTCACCTCGACGTAGCCGCCCGCTTCCAGCTTGCGCCGGATGTAGCCTTCGAGTGTCAACCACAGCGTCCAGCCCTTGGGATGCCAGAACACCATGCCGGCCGCTTCCTCCTGCTGGTGGAAGAGGCCCATCTCGCGCCCGATGCGACGATGGTCGCGCTTCTCGGCTTCCTCGAGGCGATGCAGGTAGGCCTTTAGGTCCTTGTCGGAGAAGAAGATCGTGCCGTACACGCGCTGCAGCTGGGCATTCCTGGCATCGCCGCGCCAATAGGCGCCCGATACCTTCGTGAGCTTGAACGCCTTGCCGAGCTTGCCCGTCGAAGGCAGGTGCGGGCCGAGGCACATGTCGAGCCAGTCGCCCTGGCGGTAGACCGAGATCTCCTCGTCCTTGGGCAGCTCGTCGGCCCATTCCGCCTTGAACGTCTCGCCGTGCTTCTGGAAATAGTCCTTGATCTCCTTGCGATCCCAGACCTCGCGCTTGATCGGCAGGTCGCGGTCGACGATTTCGGCCATGCGCTGCTCGATCTTGGCGAAGTCCTCCGGCGTGAACGGCTCGGGGCGCACGAAGTCGTAGTAGAACCCGTCCTCCGTCGCCGGCCCGAACGTGATCTGCGTGCCCGGGTAAAGTTCCTGGACCGCCTGCGCGAGGACGTGCGCCGCATCGTGCCGCAGGATCTCCAGCGCCTCGGGATCGCGCGCCGTGACGATCGCGACCTTGGCGTCGTGATCGACGACCGAGCCGAGGTCCTTGAGCTTGCCGTCGACGCGCAGCGCTAGGGCGGACTTGGCGAGGCCGGGGCCGATCGAGGCAGCGATGTCGCCGCCGCTCACTGCCTTTTCGAACGACCGGACCGATCCGTCCGGCAGGGAAATATTGATCATGGCAACCACCAATCAGACGGAATTCCGAACACGTCTCCTCGGCCGACACTGGATGTCGGGGGCACGAAGCCGGGAGGCGGCACGAAGGCCAGCGCCCGGCCGAATCAAGTTCGGACGGTGGTGGTGCAGACGGGCGCGGTGCAGAACCGGCGTTCCATGCTGGGGGAGATAATTGCGGGGGCCGGGCGAGTCAAGCGGCCGCGGCTATTGCCAGATGGCGCGGCACGGCCCTCGCCGGCTCCTTTCAGCGGGACGGCAACCACTGGCGAGCCAATGCTTCATCGCGTCGACATCCGTTCGTACAGGTCGAGCAGCTGCCGGTTGCACCGCGCGAGATCGTAGCGGCTGCGCGCATGTTCCTGAGCCCGCCGCGCAAGCTCCGCCCGTCGCTCCGTCGACAACGACAGCGCCGATCGCAGCGCCTCGGCAAGAGCGCTGGCGTCTCCGGCTGCGGCCAGCCAGCCGGTGACGCCGGGCACGACCGCTTCGGCCGCACCGCCGCCGTCCTCGGCGATGACGGGCCGGCCCATCGCTTGCGCCTCGATCAGGGTGCGGCTGAACCCCTGGCGCGCGCCACCGGTTGCCACGACCACGTCGGCCAGCATGTAGGCGGCCGGCATGTCGTCGACATAGGGGCCGATCTTGACCCGACCCTGCAATTCGGCGTTTTCGATCCGGCGCTCGAGCTCCTTCTCGAAAGCGGTCGGCGCGCCTTGCGAGCCGAGCAGGAGGCAGAAGACGTCTGCCTGTCCGAGCAGCTTCAGCGCCTCGATCAACACCGCCTGGCCGTTGTCCTCATCGAACCGGTTGGCGCAGAGGATGATGGGACTGCCGTCCGGCACACGCAGCGTGTTCGCCAGCCGGATCAGCCGGTCGGCGCGTACCAGCGCCGGATCGAAACGGTCGACATTGACGCCAGGGACGATCATCTCGATGCGACCGTCGAGCTGCGGGAAGCGCGCCTGCGCATCGCGCGCGACGAACTGCGATACCGCGATCAGGCCGTCGGCACTGACCTGACGCGCCTCGAGCACGCGGCGCGCCAGGCCCGTCGTGCTGAACGGAACGTGCAGCGTGGCGATCCACTTGACGCCGAGCCGGGCGCCAAGTCCGCGCGCCAGCCAGGCGGTCGCGGCCGAACGGGCGTGGATCACCGAGACCGCCGCCTCGCGCAGGCTCGCCGCCAGCTTGCGCGGCAGGGTGAGGCCGGCCCAGAGGGGATGACGATGCGCCGGCAGCTCGAGATGGGTCGCCCGGAGCCGCAGCAGCTCGGGCACCAAGGCGCCGCCCGGCGAGGCTACGATGGCGGTGCCGCCGGCGGCGATCGTCGCCTGGGCGGCATCGAGCGTAGCGCGGGCGATGCCGCCGCCGTCGAGCGTGGGCACGATTTGCAGAACAGTGGGGGCTGACACGCGTTGGCAGTCCGTCGGGGGCTGTGGCAGGTACCATGCCATGACCTCCGACGCCACGATCTCCGATGCCAACGCTTTCCGACGGTAGCGTCCAGCGTCTCGCCCGGCCCGACGGCAACTGGGTCGCCTACGCCACTACAGCTGGACGCGACCCCGCCGTCGTCTTCCTGGGCGGCTTCCGGTCCGATATGACCGGAACCAAGGCCATGGCGCTCGCGGCCTGGGCCCGCAAGGCCGGCCACGCCTATCTGCGCTTCGACTATCTCGGCCACGGGCAGTCATCCGGCCGTTTCGAGGACGGCACGATCGGCCGCTGGCTCGACGATTCGCTGGCGGCGATCGATCAGCTGACCTCGGGTCGGCTGGTGCTGGTCGGCTCGAGCATGGGCGGATGGCTGGCGCTCCTGGTGGCCCGCGCGCGGATGGAGCGTGTGGCCGGGCTGGTGCTGATCGCCGCGGCTCCCGACTTCACGGAGCGCATGCTGCTTGGGGGGCTGAGCCCGGAGGAGCGCGTCCGGCTCGAACGCGAGGGCAGGCTGGAGCGGCCGTCGCAGTATTCGCCCGAGCCGTCGGTCTTCACCTGGAAGCTGATCGAGGAAGGCCGCAACCACCTCGTGCTCGACAAGAAACTGTCGCTGCCCTGTCCCGTGCGCCTGCTGCATGGCCAGAGCGATCCCGATGTCTCGTGGGAATATTCGCTGCAGATCGCCGCCCACCTCGACGCGCCCGACGTGGTGACGACGCTGGTCAAGGGCGGCGATCACCGCCTGAGCACGCCGCACGACATCGCGCGCCTCATCGCCACCGTCGAAGAGCTCTTGCCGGACCGCGGGCCTCTGGCCCGCTCATGACTCATGAGGCGGACCTGGAGGTCCGCGGTCCGGCGAGAGAAGACGCGATCGCACGCAACCCTTCCCGGTAGGTCGGATAGCGCAGGGCCACGCCGAGCTCGGTCTTGATGCGCTCGTTCCTGACGCGCCGGCTCTCGGCATAGAACGAACGGGCCATCGGGCTCATCTCGGGTTCTGCCTGTTCCCAGGGAACGAGCGGCGGCACGGCTTCGCCCAAAAGCTCGCAGGCGAAAGCGACGACGTCACAGGCCGGAGCGGGCAAGTCGTCGGCGACGTTGTAGATGCTGCCGGCATGCCGCTCGGTAATCGCAAGCAGCACGGTTCCGGCGATATCCTCGACATGGATGCGCGAGAAGACCTGGCCGGGCTTGTCGATGCGCCGGGCGGTCCCCGCCTTGACCTGCTCCAGGGCACTGCGGCCAGGTCCGTAGATGCCGGGCAGGCGAAAGATGTCGAGGGTCGCGCCGACCTCGAGGGCGAGCGCCTGCCAGCTGCGCTCGGCGGCCAGCCGCGCAACGCTGCGCGGCTGAGTGGGCCGTGCCGCGGTGGTCTCTTCGACCCATCCGCCGCGGTGGTCGCCGTAGACGCCGGTTGTCGACAGATATCCCAGCCAGCGCGCACGGCCGAAAAGAGTGCGGCAAGTCGCGAGCACCGGATCGCCGGCGTTGCCTGGCGCGATGGTGCTGATCACGTGGCTGGCGCCCGCAAGTGCCTCGGCGGGCAGCGGAGCGTTTCCTGTGAAGCAGTGCGCGGCGATGCTGCCGGCGCGCAGCCGCTCCGCCTTCTCCTCGCTGGTGCAGCTGCCGGCGACCTGCCATCCGGCGGCTCGCGCCAATCGGGCGATTTCGAGGCCGCTGTAGCCCAGGCCGAAGATGAAGAGGCGACCTGCCATCTTGTCAGGATCGCGCGCGCAGGGTTGTTTGCAAGCATGTTGTTGGCACGATTGGAGACGCTGCGGGTTGCCGCATTGCTCGTGCTCGCTGTCGCCGCGCCGGCATCGAGCCAAGGTCTTTCG
This sequence comes from Alphaproteobacteria bacterium, assembly GCA_019235415.1. Lineage (GTDB taxonomy): Bacteria > Pseudomonadota > Alphaproteobacteria > Reyranellales > Reyranellaceae > Reyranella. Next base: position 21,387 of record JAFAKN010000529.1, on the reverse strand, counting down.
TTCGAGTCCCCGGACCAGCTCAAGCGCTACACCGACTGCATGCAGATGGCGCGTTCCGAGCCGCTCAAGGCCTTGCCCATCGCCGAACGGTGGCAGGCCGTGGGCGGCGGCCTCGGGGCTCGCCATTGCGCGGCCGTGGCCATGTACGAAGCCGGTCGCTACGGCCAGGCCGCGGGCCAGTTCGAGAGCATTGCCCACGACATGGGCCAGGAACGGCCTGGCTTGCGTGCCGAGCTGCTGGTGCAGGCGGGCCAGGCCTTCCTGGAGGCGGGCCTCGCCGATCGCGCCGCCGATGCGCAGAGCCGCGCGTTGGCGCTGAAGCCGCAGGATCCCGAACTATGGATCGACCGCGGCCTCAGCTACGCCGCCATGCAGGCCTGGCCGCGCGCGATCTCCGATTTCGACCATGCGTTGGCGCTCAGGCCCGACGATGTCGAGATCCTGGTGCTGCGCGCCGCCGCATGGCGCAACGCCGGCAACGCCGGCAAAGCGCTGGAGGACGCCGGGCGCGCGCTCAAGATCGCCCCCGATCATTCCGAAGCGTTGCTCGAACGCGGCTATGCGTCCCTGGCGCTGGGCGACCAGCGACAGGCGACCAACGACTTCAACACCGTGCTGCGGCTGGTGCCCGCCAACTCGACCGCCGCCAAGCGCGCCCAGTCGGGCTTGCGCGGCGAGATTCCGGCGGCAAGTGCCGCCAAGCGGTAGCGCGATTCACGCAGCTGTTGTAAGAGCAAGCTCCAATGAAATGGATTGCAGCACCGATCGTCCCCCTGATCGCGGCGGCGCTGGTAACACTGCCCGCGCTCGCACAAACCCAAGGCAGCGCCGCACAGGCGCCTTCCTCCTATTATCCGGCACCGCCGCCCGAGAAGGCGCCGACCGTTCAGCAAGGCGCGCCGCTGAGCGGCCTCAGTTCGCCCCTTCCTGCCAGTGCGCCCAAGATCGAGCGAACCGAGATCGTCTCCGACTCCGAGGCGCAACTGTTCGCCGACGCGCACAAGATCGTCTGGGGCCGCTACGCCAAGAAGGGCAGCAAGCCCGGCGAGCTGACCCTGACCCGGCAGGGTTCGGTTTGGACGGTCAAAGGTCGCATCGAGGGTCCGTCCCCGGGCAGCGAGGGCGATTGGGCATCCATAGATGGGACGGTCGCGCGCATCGCGCCCAATCTGGTGCAAATCCGCGGCGAGGTGGCGTTCCGCGTCGCCGGCGTCGAGAAGGGCACTGCCTGCAAGGTAGGCGGACTGCTCAATTTCAAGCGCTCGGGCAAGTCGCACGTCTGGCGTCTGGCCGAAGGCGACAACCCCTGCGACGGAACTCAGGAGAATTTCGATCTGATCTATGACAGGCAGGTCGAGAAGAAGCCGGTCCCCGCCCAGCCCAAGCGCAGTTGAGGGTTGCCGACCTGATCGGCCGCTTCTGTCATCCCGAGCGGAGCGAGGGATCCTTCCTATCGCTCCAAGGATCCCTCGCTGCGCTCGGGATGACACGTGCAGCGCTCGGGATCACACGAACAGCGATCGGGACGACAGCCGGCTACGTTTCCCCTGACGTCCGAATCCCCTCGATCGCCGCGCGCGCCAGTCGATCGGCGCGCTCGTTCTCGGGATGGCCGCTATGGCCCTTCACCCAGATCCAGTCGACGTGATGCGGCAGGCGTGCCGCATCGAGGCGCTGCCACAGCTCGACGTTCTTGACCGCCTTTTTGTCGGAGGTCCGCCAGCCGTTCTTTTTCCAGCCATGGATCCATTTGGTGACGCCGTCACGCAGGTAGTTGCTGTCGGTGAACAGCCGCACGCGGCAGGGGCGCTTGAGGGTCTCCAGCGCCACGATGGCCGCCATCAGCTCCATCTTGTTGTTGGTCGTCGCGGGATCGCCGCCCGACAGCTCCCGCTCATGCTTGCCGAAGCGCAGGATGGCGCCCCAGCCGCCGGGCCCGGGATTGCCGCTGCACGCCCCGTCGGTGAAGATCTCGACTTCGGGTTGGCTCACAGCCCGTAATCCGCCATCGAGGCGATGCCGCGATGGAACCGCAGCTTCGCCAGATATTCCTGCGGATCCTTGCGTTTCACCAGCGCACCGCTCGGCGTGTGCACCCAGTCGTATAGTCGCGTCAGCAGGAAGCGGAAGGCCGCGCCGCGCGCCAGCAACGGCAACACCGCACGCTCCGTCGGCTGCAGGGGACGGACCTTTTCATAGGCCTGGAGCAGGGCGCGAGCCTTGGTTGCGTTGAACGAACTGTCGGGCTCGAAGCACCAAGCGTTAAGGCAGATCGCCACGTCGTAGGCGAAGGCGTCGTTGCAGGCGAAATAGAAGTCGATCAGCCCCGACAGCTTCTCGTTCAGGAAGAGCACATTGTCGTTGAACAGGTCGGCATGGATCACGCCGACCGGCAAGTCTGCGGGCCAACTCTTTTCGAGCGTCTCGAGCTCGGCTTGCAGCTCCTCCCGCAGCGGCGGATCGAGATGCCGGCCGGAAGCATCGAGCAGGGGGCGCCAGCCGCGGACCGACAAGGCGTTGGACCGGTTCATCTTGAAATCGCGGCCGGCGAGGTGCAGCGCAGCGAGCGCCTCGCCGACCGGCCCACAATGGCGCGCCAGCACGCGGCGCGGCCACAGGCCGTGCAGGAAGGTGGTGATGGCGGCGGGTTTGCCGGCGAGCGAACGCAATGCCTGGCCATCGCGGCCGTGGATCGGTCGCGGGCAGCTGATGTCGCGTGCGGCAAGATGATCCATGAGTCCGAGAAAGAACGGCAGGTCCTTGGGGTCGACGCGCTTCTCGTAGAGCGTCAGGAAGAACTGCCCTTTGGTCGTGGTCAGGAAGTAGTTGGAGTTTTCGACGCCTTCGGCGACGCCCTTGAAGGAGTCGGGCTCGCCGATGTCGTACTCGGCGAGAAAAGCTTCGAGCTCGGCATCGCTGACTTCAGTGTAGACGGCCATCAGGACACTTTGGGGCGCCGCTTGCTTGCGGGCCAGCGGACCATTGCCTAGTCTCCAAGAGAACGGGAAGGGCGCGGCACCGTAACAAAGCCGCCGCAACGGGGAAAGCAACATGACCGAGCCGGTGATCGCGGCGAAAGTGCCCGCAAAAGTAACGCTCGAAGCCGGCAAGGACTATTGGTGGTGCGCTTGCGGGCAAAGCAAGAACCAGCCGTTCTGCGACGGCAGCCACAAGGGCGGCGCGTTCACGCCGATGAAGTACACCGCAGAGAAATCGGGCGACCATTGGATGTGCGCCTGCAAGCACTCGAGCAAGAAGCCGCTTTGCGACGGCACCCACAAGACCCTGGCATGAAGAAGGACAGATTGGCGTTGGCGGCGCCGCTTGCGCTGACGATGGCGCTTGCGCTGAGCGCGTGCGGTGGCGGCAGTTCGTCCGAGGTCGGCCGCGCCTACTGCCCGGCACCGCTGACCGTGCAGGATGCTCAGCAGCTCACGCATTTCAAGGAAGGGGCCGGCCGCGATCCGCGCGACATCGCCTTTGAGGCGGCCATTACCGCTTCGGGAACCACTTGCGAGCTCTCGCGCGGCCAGATGACCGTCAACCTCATCATGCGCATCACGGCAACCGCCGGTCCGTCGGTCGAGCCCGGGGTCACGCGCGTGCCCTACTTCGTGCGCGTGATCAATGCTGCCGGCAGCGTGGTGCAGAGCCAGGAGTTCACGGCCGACTACAAGCTCAGCCCCAGCAGCCCGCGCGGCACCTCGCAGGAGGAGCTGCTGTTGCACTTGCCCTACAGCCAGCTGAGCGACCTTGGCGGCTACCGCATTGCCATCGGCCTGAAGCCGACCCGCGAGGAGCTCGACTACACCCGCCGCACCCGCGCCGGCCAATAGTCGGGCTACCGCGGACGCATCAGGCGGCCGTGACGGGGCGCAGCCAGGTCCGCTCCTCGCTCAGGATGAAGCGTTCGCGCTCGGCGAATCGGAAATTCTCCACCCCGGCCGGGTCCTTGCGCAATCGCGCGCGATAGGCCTCGTAGGCAGCCAGACTCTCGAACGAGATCAGCGCGTGGGCGATGTTGTTGGTGCCCTCGTGCGGCATGAAGTAGCCTAAAAGGTCACCGCCGCAGGCTGGGATGATGGTCAGCCAGTTGCGGGCATAGGTCTCGAACAGGTCGCGCTTGAAGGGATCGATGACGTAGCGGATGGCGCAGGTGACGGTCACGGCAGCTCTCCGAATGAATGTAAGGGCCGATAATAGAGACTTTCGTCCGGCTTTTGGTTCGGCGATGGCCGAACGCTTGACAGGTCGTTGAGGCCCGCGTTCCACTCGCACGCATGAGTGCCTATGGCGAACGACTGGAAGCTCTGGCGGCGCATGCGGCAGACCGTTGCACCGGCTGCGGCAAATGCTTCGAGGCATGTCCGACTGCGCGGGAGATCGGCCTGGACCCCGGCGAGGCCAAACTGCGGGTTGGCGAGCTGCTGAGCCTGACGCGCACCGCTCAACCTGCGGCCGAGCGCTTGCAGAGCTGGCTCAACGCCTGCGACGGCAGCGCCCGCTGCACGGCCGCCTGTCCGGAAGGAATAAACGTCCGGCAATGGATCACCATCGCCAAGCTGAGCGCGCTCGAACGCGGCCGGCCGCGCGAGGTGGGGGCCACCAATGCGGCCAACCGGTTCCGCCATATGGCGCAGGCGGTGCGGCTGCTGGCCAGCATGCAACTGCCGTCGGAGACACTGCAGCGCATCCTGGCGCCGGCCGAGCGGCGCACCACCGACGTGCTGTTCTACACCGGCTGCAATGTGCTGCGCACGCCGCACATCGTGCTGAACGTGATGGACATCCTGGACGCGCTGGGACTCGATTTCGACGTCGTCGGCGGCACCGCGCACTGCTGCGGCGTCTACCAGTTCCAGGAGGCCGATCTACCCACCTATGAGCGCGTGGGGCATCGCACCTTCCAGCGCTTCGGCCGGTCTGGGGCCTCGCAGGTGCTCACCTGGTGCCCGACCTGCACCAAGAATTTCGACGAGCTCGAGAAGGACGTCGAAGCGCCGTCGTTTGATCTGGCGCACATCAGCGAATTCCTGGCGGCGAACCTCGAGATGTTGAAAGCGCGCTTCGGGGCCGAGCAGCCGCGGCGTCGGGTGGTGATCCACGAGCATCTTGGCATCGGCGCCACGGTGTCGAGCATCCAGACGCTGCTGCGGGCGGTACCCAACGTCGAGCTGCTCGAGATCGCGCAGGATTCCGGCTTCTCCTACGCCTGCGGCGGTCAGGCGGCCAAGTTCAAGGGCCGCGAGCAGGCGATCCATCGCCGGCTGGTCGAGGGCGCCATCGCGGCGGGTGCGGACACCATCGTCACCATGTACCACTCCTGCCATCGCGCGCTCGCCGGCGCCGAAGCGGCGTATCCCATAAAAGTCGTGAACTTCACCGACGTGATCGCCGAAGCGCTGGGTCGCGGCGGCCATCCCGACTACTACCAGCTCTACAAGCGCGGCGGTGCGATGGACGAAGCCGTGGCCGCCGCCCGCCGCTTCCTCGCGGACAACGGCGTCAAGGTCGACGAAAGCTCGGTGCAGTCGCTCACGGCCGACATCTTCGACGAGACCGGCATGGCGGGCCCACGCGAAGCCTTCCGCGACGCATTCACCGCGCTGGCACGCCAGCCTTAGGACGACCCGGCCTCCCTGTCCTGCGGTTACCTATCCTGGGATGGCACGCTGAAGCGGGCGAGCGCGCTCAGGCGATTGCCGCCTTCGCGGGGCCACAGCCAGATGCAGAACAGGCCCAGCAGGAAGCCGGTCGGGATGTCGATGAAATGGTGCTGGTAGGTGGTCATCACCGAGCCGATCACGACCGCCGACCACACCGCGAACACGGGCACCCAACGGCGCGGCAGCATGCGGGCATAGAGGTCGTAGAGAATGGTCATGGTGGCGACGTGCAAGGACGGCGCCTCGTTGAACGGCTGGTCCAAGAGCTTGAGCGGCTCGAACAGGAATCCCAGTGCCCCGTCGACCGGCGGCCGCGCGGACGACGCGCGCAAGGGAAAGATGATGAAGCAACCGACGGCAACGGCTTGCGCCGTCAACAGGCGCCGGGCGTGGCTGTCGAGCCCGGCGCGGCTGCGGCAGAGAAAGAAGGACACCGCGAACAGGACATGGACGCTCCAATACGGGATGATCGTCCAGCTGACGAAAGGCACCGCGAGCTCCCAGGTGAACACGATGGTGCCGACATCGGCGCGCTGGCTCGCCAGCCAGTTCGCCAGCCCGTAGGTGACGTAGAAAAGGGCAGTCAGCAGGACAAGCCATAGGCTGGCCCGCCGCCACGGCCGCATCACCGCTCCAGCCGCATTGCTCGGGTCGGCGTTGTCCATGTCATATTTATGACGAATTTTTTGGCCGAGTGCCAACAAGGGTCCGGTTCGGGTCGCTTTGGCGTGTTTTCCCCGTGGACGGGCCGTGCATCGCGAGTCTAAGGTCAGACGCCCAGATGAACCCTGTGGGAGAGACCGCCTCTGGCGGCGCCGAAGGAGCAACCGGCCCCGGAAACTCTCAGGCCAAGGGACCGCAAGGGGATTGGGCCTCTGGAAAGCGGCGCTCGCCGACAAAGGTGGGGCGCCCACCGACGAAGTAAGCCGGTTCGCCGGCGAATCTTTCAGGTCTCCGGACAGAGGGGGTCGCGAACGGCGCAGCTCTTGCGCCGCGACACGCGACTCGAAAGGAGACCTTTATTTGGACCAAGCAGCCGGCGGGCCACTCAAGCGGACCCCTTTGCACGACCTGCATCGCGAGCTCGGCGCGCGACTGGTGCCGTTCGCAGGCTACGAAATGCCGGTGCAGTACCCGGCCGGCATCCTGGCCGAGCACGCCCATACGCGCAGCGCCGCGGGCCTGTTCGATGTGTCGCATATGGGCCAGGTGCGGCTCACCGCCAAGCCGGGACACGATGCGGCCAAGGCGCTGGAGACCTTGGTGCCGGGCGACATCGCCGGCCTCCAGCCCGGGCAGCAGCGCTACACGCAGTTCACCAACGATGGCGGCGGCATCCTCGACGACCTCATGGTCACCAGCACCGGCGATCATCTGCTGCTGGTGATCAACGCCGCGTGCAAGGACGCCGATCTGGCGCATCTGCAAGGTCATCTCGAGGCCAGGTGCGATGTCGAGCCGATGTTCGCGCGGGGTCTGTTGGCGTTGCAGGGGCCGCAGGCCGCGACAGTGCTGGCGCGCCTCGCACCGCAGGTCGCCGCCATGAAATTCATGACCGGCGCTTTCGTCATCATCGAGGGCGCGCGCTGCTACGTGACGCGCTCGGGCTACACCGGCGGTGACGGCTACGAGATCTCGACGCCCGCCGACACCGCCGAGCGCATCGCCCGCAGGCTGCTGGCCCACCCCGAAGTGAAGCCGATCGGGCTCGGCGCCCGCGATTCGCTGCGCCTCGAAGCCGGCCTCTGCCTCTACGGCCACGACATCGACGCCGGCACGACGCCGATCGAGGCGGGCCTGCTCTGGAGCATCGGCAAGGAGCGGCGCGTTCAGGGGGGCTTCCCCGGCGCCGACATCATCCAGCAGCAGATCGCCAGCGGGGCGCCGCGCAAGCGAGTCGGGCTGCTGCCCGAGGGCAAGGCGATCGCGCGCGAGGGCAGCGAGGTCGTCATCGCCGGCAAGGTCGTGGGCAAAGTCACTTCAGGCGGTTTCGCGCCGACCTTGGGCCGCGCCATCGCCATGGGCTACGTCGAGCGCGCCCACACTGCCAACGGAACCAAGCTCGAGCTCATGGTGCGCGGCAAGCCGGTGCCGGCCGAGATCGTGCCCATGCCTTTCGTCAAGCACGCCTACTACCGCGGATAGGAGTCCCCTTTATGTCGACCGTCAAATACTCCAACGAGCACGAGTGGATCCGCGTCGAAGGCGACATCGGCACCATCGGCATCACGCAGTACGCTCAGGAGCAGCTGGGCGACGTGGTGTTCGTCGAGCTGCCGCAGGCCGGCCGCAAGGTCGCCAAGGGCGAGGCCTGCGCGGTGGTCGAATCGGTCAAGGCCGCGTCGGACATCTATGCGCCGGTCTCCGGCGAGGTCACCGAAGCGAATGCCGCCCTCGGCGATGCGCCGGGCGACGTCAATGCCGAGCCGACGGGCAGGGGCTGGTTCTTCAAGCTGCGGCTCGCCGACAAGAGCGAGCTCGACGGCCTGATGGACGAAGCCGCCTACGCCGGCTTCGTGAAAGCGCTCGCCTGATCGAGGCCTTAAATATGCGTTATCTCCCCCTCACCGAGACCGACCGCCGCGACATGCTCCACGCGATCGGCGCCAGGTCGGTCGACGAGCTGTTCAAGGACGTGCCGGCTTGCGCCCGGCTGTCGTCGAAGATCGCCGGCCTGCCGGACCATCAAGGCGAGCTCGAGGTCGAGCGCGCCTTTCAGGCCTATGCGGCAAAGAACCTGTCGCCGGCGTCGGTGCCGTTCTTCGTCGGCGCCGGGGCCTATCGCCATCACGTGCCGTCGACGGTTGACTACGTCATCCAGCGCGGCGAGTTCCTGACCTCCTACACGCCGTACCAACCGGAAATCACCCAGGGCACGCTTCAGTACCTGTTCGAGTTCCAGACGCAGGTGACGCTGCTCGCCGGCATGGAGGTAGCCAATGCCTCGATGTACGACGGCTCGACCGCCGCATCCGAAGCCGTGCTGATGGCCAACCGCATCACGCGCCGGCACAAGGCGCTGCTGTCCGGCGGCCTGCATCCGCAGTATCGCCGCGTCATCGAGACCACCGCGCGTTGGGAGGGTTTTTCCGCCGCATCAGGCAAGGCCGATCCGCTGGGCCTGGAAGATCTGATCGCCCGGGTCGACAAGGACACATCGTGCGTCGTGGTGCAGAACCCGAGCTTCTTCGGCCATGTGCGCGATTTCAGCCGGCTTGCCGATGCCTGCCATGCCGCCGGCGCGCTGTTGATCGTAGTGGTGACCGAGGTCGTCTCGCTCGGTCTGTTGAAGCCGCCCGGCGAGATGGGTGCCGACATCGTGGTGTGCGAAGGGCAGTCGATCGGCAACGGGCTGGGCTTCGGCGGCCCCTATGTCGGCCTGTTCGCGACCCGCGAAAAGTATCTGCGGCAGATGCCCGGCAGGCTGGTCGGCGAGACCGTCGATGCCGAAGGCAAGCGCGGCTTCGTGCTCACTCTCAGCACGCGCGAGCAGCACATACGCCGCGAGAAGGCGACGTCCAACATCTGCACCAACGCCGGTCTCTGCGCATTGGCCTTCACCGTCCATCTCACGCTGCTTGGCGAAGCAGGCTTCCGTCGCTTGGCCGAGCTCAACCATGCCAAGGCCTGCGAGCTGGCCGAGCGCGTCGCCGCCGTTCCCGGCGTGTCGCTGCTGAACGACAGCTTCTTCAACGAGTTCACCGTGCGGTTGGCGAAGCCGGCCGCGGCCGTTGTCGAAGCTCTCGCTTCGAAGCGCATCCTCGCGGGCGTGCCGGTGTCCCGGCTGATCCCCGACGATCCGGAGGTCGACAACCTGCTGCTGCTGGCGGTGACCGAGACCGCGACCGAGCACGGCATGGCGCCGCTCGTGGCGGCCCTGAAGGAGGTGCTGTGATGGTCCAGTCGTTCGACCGTTCGCAGGGCCGTGTCGGCGTCGCCGCGGCAGCCGCCCCGGCATCAGAGGCCACCTTCACCGGCAACCGTGGCCTGCAGATCGAGGAGCCGCTGATCTTCGAGCTCGGCCAATCGGGCCGCTGCGGCGTCGACCTTCCCGAGCCACCGAAAGTGAAGGACCGCTTGAACGGGCTGCGCCGCACCGGTGAGATCGGCCTGCCGGGCTTGAGCGAGCCGCAGGTGGTGCAACACTACACGCGGCTCAGCCAGAAGAATTACGCCATCGACATGGGCGTCTATTCCTTGGGCTCGTGCACCATGAAGCACAACCCGCGGCTCAACGAAAAAGTCGCCCGGTTGCCTGGCATCGGCGACCTGCACCCGCTGCAGCCGGTCTCGACCGTGCAGGGTGCGCTCGAAGTGATCGACAGCCTGGCGCATTGGCTGAAGACGCTGACCGGCATGCCGGCCGTCGCCATGTCGCCCGCCGCCGGCGCGCACGGCGAGATGTGCGGCATGATGGCGGTCGCCGCGGCGCTCGAGGCCAAGGGCGAGCGCGGCCAGCGGAAGGTCGTGCTGGCGCCGGAATCGGCGCACGGCACCAATCCCGCGACCGCAGCGGCGCTCGGCTTCACGGTGAAGCCGATCCCCGCGAACGAACGCGGCCGCGTCGATCTTCTAGCACTCAAGGCCGCGCTCGGCCCTGCCAATGGCTCTGAGGTTGCGGCGATCATGCTTACCAACCCCAACACCTGCGGGCTGTTCGAGAACGACATCATCGAGATCGCGCAGGCCGTGCACGCCGCCGGTGCCTACTTCTACTGCGACGGCGCCAACTTCAACGCCATCGTCGGCCGCGTGCGGCCAGGCGACCTCGGCGTCGACTGCATGCACATCAACCTGCACAAGACCTTCTCCACACCGCACGGTGGTGGCGGCCCTGGTGCGGGACCGGTCGTGCTGTCGGCGGCACTGGCCTCCCATGCGCCCTATCCGTGGATCGTGCGCGACGGCGAAGGCTGGCGCATCGCCGAAGAGGGCCGCGAGATCGCCGGCACGCCGATCGGCCGGCTAAAAGCCTTTCACGGCCAGATGGGCATGTTCACCCGTGCACTCGCCTACATCATGAGCCACGGCGCCGACGGTTTGCGGCAAGCGTCGGCCGACGCCGTGCTGTCGGCCAACTACGTGATGGCATCCCTGAAGGACGTCATGAGCCCGGCCTTCGACGGGCCGTGCATGCACGAAGCGTTGTTCGACGATTCGTTCCTGAAGGACACCGGGGTGAGCACCCTCGACTTCGCCAAGGCGATGATCGACGAGGGCTATCACCCCATGACCATGTACTTCCCGCTGGTCGTGCACGGCGCACTGCTGATCGAGCCGACGGAAAGCCAGGCCAAGGAGGACCTCGACCTCTTCATCGCTGCCCTGCGCTCGCTCGCCGAACGGGCGAAGGGCGGCCAGTCGGCCGACGCCTTCAAGGCAGCGCCGCGCTTCGCGCCCCGACGCCGCCTCGACGAGACCCTGGCGGCGCGTAAGCCGGTGCTGCGCTGGCGTCCGTCCAACCGGCCGCCAGAGGACGATCCGCTGAAGCAGGCCGCGGAGTAGGGGGAGTGCGCGTCTTCACCACACTGCCGCAGGAGGACTTGCGCAAGGTCGGGCCGGCGGCGCGAGCCATCGAAGCAGCGGGCTACACTGGCGTCGGCACGCAGGAGAACCGGCACGATCCGTTCCTGTCGCTGGCCGTGGCTGGCGCCGCGACCGAGCGCATCGAGCTGCACACCAACGTCGCCATCGCCTTCGCGCGCTCGCCGATGGTGTGCGCCAATGTCGGCTGGGACCTCGCGGCGAGCACGGGCGGCCGCTTCACGCTGGGCCTGGGCAGCCAGGTGAAGGCGCACAACGAGCGGCGCTTCTCGGTACCGTGGTCGCCGCCGGCGCCGCGCATGCGAGAGTACGTGCAGGCGGTCAAGGCGATCTGGGCGGCCTGGAAGGGCGACGGCAAGCTCGCCTACGAGGGCAAGCACTACCGCTTCACGCTGATGACGCCCAACTTCGTGCCCGAGCCCTACGACGGGCTGGCGCCGCGCGTCACGTTGGCCGCGGTCGGTCCGGCGATGCTCAAGGCCGCCGCCGAAGAAGCCGATGGCGTGAAGCTCCACGTCTTCTGCACGCGCAAGTATCTCGAGGAGAGCACCCTGCCGCTGATCGACGAGAGCCTCGCGCGCAAGGGCAAGGCGCGCCAGGCGTTCGAGATCTCCGGCGGCGGCTTCGTGGTCACCGGCAAGGACGATGCCGCGGTCGCCAAGCAGTTCGAATGGGTGCGCTATCGCGTGGCGTTCTACGGCTCGACGCCCGCCTACTGGCCGGTTTTCGAGGTGCACGGACTGGGCGAGCTCGGGCGCAAGCTCAACGCCATGACGCGCGCCGGCCAGTGGAACGAGATGGCCAAGCAGGTGCCGGACGACGTCGTGCATCTGTTCGCCGCCGTCGGCCGCCACGACCAGATCGCCCAGGCGATCACCGAGCGCTTCGGCGGCCTGGTCGACGCCGTCAGTGCCAGCGCCGGCTCCGGCCAGCCCAGTGACCTGCCGGCCGATTTGTTGCAGGACCTCGCGAAGATCCCGACGCGGTTCAAGGCATAGTCTTGCCGGACCGCGGGCCTCCCGGCCCGCCTCTTTCTGTCATCCCGAGCGAAAGCGAGGGATCCTTGAGGCAAGGGAAGGATCCCTCGCTGCGCTCGGGATGACATGAGCGGCCCGGAGGCCCGCGGTCCGGCAACAAAAGAAAAAGCCCCCACCTTGCGGCGGGGGCGTCAGGTAGCCCGCGGATTGTTGTATGCGGGCAATTCCGTTGATGCGTTCAGTGCAGGCGGCGGGGCAGCTCGCCGATCGATTCGTCGACCATCGCCGCACTGCGGTCTGTGCCGACCTGGTCGCGCAACAGCGCGCGGGTCGCGGCCAGCGCCACGTCGACGGCGCTGTCGCGCACCTGCTTGGTGGCGGCGGCTTCGGCCTGGCCGATGCGGTCGAGGGCCTGCTGCTCGCGCAGCGCCACCTGCGCCTTGAGGCTGGCGGCGGCGCGGGCCTGCAGGCGCTGGGCCTCTTCGCGGGCCTGCTGCAGGATGGCCTCGCCTTCGCTCGCGGCGCGGGCCAGCGTGCGCTCGGCCTCGGCCCTCGCCTTCTGCGCCTCTTCGCGCAGCCGTTCGGCATCGGCCAGCGCCTTGGCGATGCCGGCCGCGCGCTTGTCTAGAAGATCCGACGCACGACGCCACATCGTCTTGCCGGCCAGCGCGAAGAAGATGAAAAACGCGACCCCGACCCAGAACGCCGGATCGGAGAACAGGCCGCCCCCACCGTGCTCGGCGGCGGCATCGGCCGCCCAAGCGGTGCCGATCATCGATGGCCTCCCGCACCTTGAGCTGCCGCGCTGGCGACCTTGCCCGAGAGCGCGGCCTGATCGGGCGCCTCGCCGATCAGCCTGGCATAGACGTCGCGGCCGATGTCCTCGGACATGCCGGCGAGGCCCGCCATCACGTCGTCGCGCTGGGCGGCGATGCGCTTCTCGGCGTCCTCGATCTGCTTGGCCAGCCGGTCATGGAGCTCCTGGAAGCGGGCGGCCGCGGCGGCGCTGTCGGCCTCGCCCTGCTCGCGCAGCAGCCCGCGGGCTGCCTCGCGCGCATCGGCCAGGCGCTTTTCGTAAGTGGCGATCAGCTCGTTGGTCTGGCGATTGGCCTGCTCCGCGGCGTCGAGGTCGCCCTGGATCTTGGCCTGGCGCCTCGCCAGCGTCTCGGATACCGCCGGCACCGCGATCTGCGACATCACCAGATAGAGCGCCAGGAACGCGATCGCGAGCCAGGCGAGCTGCGGCGTGTAGTCGTGGACGTTGAGCTGCGGCATGCCGCCGCCTTCGGCAGCCAGGGCGTGGTGCACGCCAAGGGCGCCGAAGCTTGCGACCAGGAGGAGCGCTCTGCGCATGTCCGTCGTCCCGGGCCTCGCGGGCTTCAGAACACGAACAGGATCATGAAGGCGATGACCAGCGCGAACAGCGCCACCGCTTCGGTGAGCGCGAAGCCCAACAGCACGTTGCCGAACACGCGGGGCGCCGCTTCCGGGTTGCGCAGCGCGCCCTGCACGAAGCTGCCGAAGATGTTGCCGATGCCCACGCCCACGCCGGCGAGGGCGATGGTGGCGAGGCCCGCACCGATGAGCTTGGCTGCAGAAGCGTCCATTTTAAAAGTCCTTTCGAGTGGAAACGCGGTTGAAGGGAGGAGCCACCGCCGTTGGTTGACGTCAGTGGCTGAGATGGATGGCGTCGTTGAGATAGAGGCAGGTCAGGATGGCGAACACGTAGGCCTGCAGGAAGGCGATCAGGAGCTCCAGACCGGTCAGCACGACGATGAAGGCGAGCGGCGCCCAGCCGCCCAGCAGGCCCATCATGACCACGAAGCCGCCGAACACCTTCAGCATGGTGTGGCCGGCCAGCATATTGGCGAACAGTCGGATCGACAGGCTGAACGGGCGGATCAGGTAGGAGATGATCTCGATCGGCACCAGGAGCAGCAGCAGCACCCACGGCACGCCCTTGGGCACGAAGAACGAGAAGAAGTGCAGGCCGTGCCTGGCGAAGCCGATGACGGTGACGCCCACCATCACGAACAGCGCCATCGCGAAGGTCACGATGATGTGGCTGGTCGGCGTGAAGGAGTAGGGCACGAGGCCCAGCGTGTTGCAGAACAGGATGAAGATGAAGAGCGTGAGGATGAACGGGAAGTACTTCTTGCCCGCGTCGCCCACGTTGTCGCGCACCATGTTGGCGATGAATTCGTAGCTGATTTCCGCGACCGACTGCAGCTTGCCCGGCACCAGCGCCCGCTGGCGCATGCCGACCACGAAGATGGCCGTCGCCAGGATCACGGCGATGATCATCCAGGTCGCGGAATTGGTGAAGGAGACGTCGAGGCCGCCGAGATGGAGATCAAACCACCGCTTGATCTCGAATTGCTCCATCGGGCTGTGCATTGCGGCTACTACCCCACTTCATCCGACGCCCTTCAGGGCGGGCGTCGATCGTTGTCGCCCCGCGCGGCCGCCGCCGAGTATTCCCGGATCGCACGCCACGCGTTGTTCACGCCGCCGATGAAGCCCAGGATCAGGCCGATCACCAGCGCCCAGGGCGCCCAACCCAACCAGCGGTCGAGCCAGTAGCCGAGAAATCCCCCAAGCAAAAGGCCCGCGATCATATCGACCAACACGCGATAGGCAACGCCCGTCTGCTGCTGCGACATTGCGTTGCTCTGTCGCGGTTTTTCGGTCGTCCCCCGCGCCGCCTTCAACCGTTGATCGATATCCTCGACCCGCCGACGGTGGCCTTCCGAATCAGGTTCCCAGCCGGCGTTGCGCGCCGGCTCTCTAGGGGGTGGTTGCTGGTCTGTCAAGGCAGCGATTCCCCTTGGCGATCAGGCCGCTAGCCCGGCCTGTAGACGGTGAACTTGGCGTCGCCATCGCGTGACACCTGGGGCACCAGGTCGACCTCCCATTCGAGATATTGGCGCATGGCGGCCTCGATATTCTCCTTGAAGTCATAGGGGCGGTACCACACGTCGGTCGGCGGGTCGGCCATTCGCGTATGCCCGGTCTCGATTTCCCGCCCGGCGTCGCGCCACGCCTTCATGCCGCCCTCCAGGATCGCGACCGGCACGGTCCCCGCCGCGTCCGCCGCCTCCGACGTCGCCAGGGCAGCGATTTCACCGTCCGGCGAGACCAGCACGATGCGCGTCACGCCTTGCTGCTTCTGCAGCATCTCCGGAATGGTCCGGGCGAGGTTCGCCCGCACTGCGAACCACGCGCCCGGCACGTGGCCGTCGCGATAGCGCAGGCTGCTGTCCAGGTCGACGACCAGGGTCTGGCCGAGCGATGCGGCAAGCTTGGCCGGCGCCACGCTGTCCGTCTCGGGCAGGCCGAAGCCCGCCGGGAAGCGCGGCTCGGGCTCGGTCGTGAGCTCGCTCGGCGCAGGCGTGTGGTCGAGCACGTAGGTCTCGTTCCAGTTCATCTGCATCAGCCAGTGCGCCGTCATGGTGGCGCGCACTCCGTCATTGTCGTGCAGCACGATGGTGGCGTTGCGCGCCCCGACATACTGGTCGGTCGCCTGCACCAGCTGGCCGCCGGCGGCATGGCGGAAGCCCTTGATATGGCCCTGCGCATATTCCGCCGGGTCGCGGACGTCGAGCTTATAGAGCGCGCCGCCTGTTGCCTCGAGCGCAGCCAGCCCGCTCTTGTCGATCTTCTTCACCTTCATCTTGGCGGCAATGTTGGCGGCGGCTGCCTGGGCGAACTTCGCCGCCTCCGCACCTTGCGGCCCGAAGCTCCGGGTCTCGCCGCGGGCAACCTGCAGGCCCGCGAGGTGCCAGCCCATGGTGCCGTTCTTGAGCGCGATCACCTTGTTGGGCAGGCCGGCATTGATCAGCGATTGCGCGCCGATGATCGAGCGCGTGCGGCCGGCGCAGTTCACCACCACCAGGGTCTCAGGGTTCGGCGCCAGGTCCTTGGCGCGATAGACCAGCTCGGCGCCGGGGCAGTCGATGCCGCCCGGGATCGACATGTTGTTGAACTCCGGCATCGGCCGCGAATCGAGGATCACCAGGTCGGTCTTGGCGTCTAGAAGCTTCTGCAGGTCGGCGGCGTCGATGCGCGGCGTGTCGTTCTCGTGCTCGACCACCTCGCCGAACGCCTTGCTCGGCACGTTGACTCCGGTGAACACCTCGTAGCCCGCCTCGCGCCAGGCTTTCAACCCGCCGTTCATCACCGCGAGGTCGCTGTAGCCCAGTTGCGAGAGCCTGGCCGCGGCGCGGTTGGCACGGCCGTCCCATTGCCCTTCCTCGCCGCTGTCCATCAGCACGATGCGCGTCTGCGGGTCGGGCAGCAGCGGAAAGGCACGCAGCTCGAGCCGCGACAGCGGCAACGGAGTCGCGAACAGCGGATGCCCCTTGATCGAGAACTCGCCCTCCTCGCGCACATCGAAGAAGGCGAACACCTCGCCCGACTGCAGCATCGCCTTGACCTGCTGCACCGACAGAAGCGGTGTCAGGATCTTCGCCTTGGCCATGAAGCGCTTGGCGCTGCCGGTCGCCATGTCGACGCTGACGCGGTCCGGCAGGTGTTCCAGGCTCAGCCCGTAGAACTGCAGATGCAGCGCGTCTCCTGACTCGGCCGGCGTTTCGATGTGATGGAAGTCGTCCGGCAGGTAGGAGATGACGTCGCCGCGCTTCAGCGTCTTCTCCTTCGCAGGCGACTCGCGCAGCTGCACGAAGCCCTCGCGGTCACCGTTGTCGAGCCGCTCGTAGACCACGTTGCGCTCGGCGCCATGGACGCCCGCGATGATCGCCCAGGTCGTGTGATTGTGCGGCGGCACCTTCTTGCCGGCGCCGCCGGCCGAGGCATAGAGTGCGAAGCGATGGTCGGGATCCTCGCTCAGGCGATAGATGCCGCCGTCGGGGCCGAGCGGAAACTCTGCCAACGGAAACAGGTCGGCGCGGCTCGCGAGCTTGGCGAGCAAGCCGCCGATCTTGTCCAAGCTGGCCCTCTGCAGTCCATTTGGGCTCTCGCCTTCGCGCTCGATCAGCCGCGCCTCGTCGACCAGGCGGCGCACGGCGATGGACCGTTCGTGATGCAGGTTCATTTGCTCCTCCGTTGCCCGCAGTATACCCAGGCGGGCGCTTGTCGGCCCATGCCAAGTCAAACTAGGGTGGCACAATGAAACCGCTCGTTCCCCTGGCCCTGGTCGGCGCCGCGGCGCTGCTCGGGGCCTCGGCGCTGGCGCAAACCGCGACCAAGCCGCCCGCCAAGCCTGCGTCCGCGGTCAAGACCGCTGCCGCCAGCAGCTCTGCCGCCAATACCTCGGCTGGCAAGTCCAAGCCCCAGCCGCAGCTCCATCCCACCATCATACCGCATCGGCCGGTCTTCGTGCCGCCGCCGCCGGTGATCGAGCTCGACGAGATCGCCGTCGTGCCCGGCCTGCCGACGGTGCTCGACGCCGAGAGCGCCGACCGTTACCGCCGCATCTTCCAGGCCCAGGCCTCGGGCCAGTTCGCCCAGGCCGATGCCGAGATCGCCCAGCTCAAGGACAAGACCCTGATGGGCTATGTCGGCGCCCAGCGCCTGCTGGGCTCGGGCTACCCGGCGAGCTACGCCGATCTCGCCCAGTGGCTGCAGGACTACAACGACCATCCCGATGCGCCGGCGATCTACAAGCTCGCGGTGGCGCGTCGCACGGCCGGTGCGTCCGAGCTGACGCCCGCGACCTTCATCAGCCAGGCGCAGCTGTCGCCGACCTTCGCCGCACAGCGCACCGTCACCGGCCCGGACGCCGCGCAGGCCGCCCAGCTGCGCGCCCAGCTGCAGCGCATGGCCGACGACGGCGGCTTCAACGCCGCCATCGCGCTGTTGGACCGCAAGTCGACCCTCGACACGCTGGGACCGCAGGAGGTCGAGCTGTGGCGCGGCCGCATGCGCACCCGCGCCCTGGAGGCGGATTCGCAGCGCAGCCTGCAGGTGCCGATCGAATCGGCCATGCCGGCCGACGCCAACTGGACCGCCGGGCTTGCTGGCTTCCAGCAGGGCAACATGGCCGACGCCGCGCGTCGCTTCGAGGCGGTCGCCGATGCCGCGCCCGACCAGGCGTCCTCGTGGACCCTGTCGGCCGGCTCCTTCTGGGCGGCCCGCGCCAATCTTTTAGCCGGCAACCCGCAGAAGTTCGCGCCCTACCTCAAGCGCGCCGCCCTGTTCAGCAACACCTTCTACGGCCTGATCGCCCGCAAGGCGCTCGGCATGAAGATCGATCCGGACTGGACCGTGCCGCAGCTCGACAAGCGCAAGGAAGCGATCCTCAAGGACGACCGCGTCGGCAAGCGCGCGCTCGCGCTGATGCAGCTCGGCGCGGCCACGGCGGCGCAGCGCGAGCTCTATTCCGGCTCGATCGACGCCGATCCGAAGTTCATCGAGGCGGTGCTGGCGCTCGCCGAGAAGGCGCAGCTGCCGGCGCTGTCGACCCGCGTCGCCAACAGCAACTGGGACCAGCGCCACAACATCAAGGGCTTCGACGGCGGCTCCTACCCGCTGCCGCCGTGGCAGCCGGCCGGCGGCTATTCGGTCGACCGCGCGCTGGTGTGGGGCTTCATGCGCCAGGAATCGGCGTTCAATCCCAAGGCGCGCTCCTATGTCGGCGCGATGGGCCTGATGCAGATGATGCCTTACACGGCGAGCCACGTGACCCGGAATCTCGCGCCCGAGCAGGCCGGCGCCAATCCCTACGATCCCTCGACCAGCATCGCGCTGGGTCAGGCCTATATCAGCTCGCTGCTCGGCGACACCGACAACAACCTCGTGCGTACGGTGGCCGGCTACAACGGCGGGCCGGGCAACGTCATTCGCTGGGACAATTCGCTCAACGCCTCCCAGGACCCGTTGCTCTACGTCGCCTCGATCCCGCTCAACGAGACGCGCGACTTCGTGCAGCGCGTGATGTCCAACTACTGGATGTACCAGATCCGGCTCGGCCAGCCGACCCCGTCGCTCGACCAGATCGCCGCCCACGAATGGCCGCGCTACACGCCGCAGGACCATTAGCTTTCTCCTCTCCTCCCCTTCGCGAACCCCGCGAAGGGGAGGTGCCCTCGTCCCACGAGGGCGAAGGGGTCATTGTTCTTCAGGACCGCGGGCGTCCCGCCCGCTCAGGCGTCAAGACGGGACGCCCGCGGTCCCATGAGTGCATGACCCCTCCGTCCGCTATCGCGGACACCTCCCCTTCGCGGAACCCGCTAAGGGGAGGTCCACTAGACTTGACTACGTGAAGCGTCGCAGCACCGCGAGCTGGGCATTCAACCGGTCGGGTTTGTACCACCGCGCGTCGTCATCGGAGGGCGGTATCTGCCCTTCCGTCAGCTCGGTGACAGCGAGATCTTCTGCACGCCCCGCTTCGGGATCCCCCGACGTGTAGCGCCAGTAGAGGCGTTGCCCGTTGGTCATCGACAGTACGAAGCCGAACGCGCCGCGGTCGAGGTCGGCACTCACCCAGGCCGCCTCGATCGCGGCGATCTGCGCCAGCGCGAAGCTCTCGTCGGCCGTCCGCGCCAGGTCGGCGGCGCGGGCAAATCCCCAGTCCTCGTCCATATTGTCGCTCGCTCCGTTGACCGTTAGGCCGATGTGACCATATCATATGGTCACATAAGGATCCGTGGCATGGAAAGGAAGATCAACGCCGCCGCCTTCAAGGCGCGCTGCCTCGCCCTGATTGACGAGGTCGCCGAGACCGGCCAGCCCATCACCGTCACCAAGCGCGGCAAGGCCAAGGTGCAGATCGTCGCCGTGCGCGAGAAACCCAAGACGCTGTGGGGCGCTACGAAGGGTACCTTCAAGATTCTTGGCGATATAGTCGGTCCGATCGTTGAGCCCGAGGAGTGGGACGAGGAGCGCGAGTTCCGTAACATCGCCGGGAAATTCGATGACCCTCCTGCTCGATACGCACACCATCCTATGGCTGACCGAGCAAGTACCAAAGCTCGGAAAGGTGGCACGCGAAAGCTGCACAAGGGCGCTAAGCGACGGTGAGATCTCTGTTCCGACGGTCGTGTTTTTCGAGCTGGGTTGGGCGCTTCGGCGAGGCCGCATCAGCGGGCTCACCAACATTGGCGATTGGCGGAGCCGCATCCTGTCGCTTGGAGTGCAGGAGATCGGACTCACTGCCGAAATTGCGATTCGAGCGTCGGAACTCGATGGCCTGCATGGCGATCCCTTCGACCGCATCATCGTCGCCACGGCCACGGTCGAGGACGCGACCTTATTGACGGCGGATCGCTCGCTTCTCGATTGGCCGGGCCGAATGCGGCGGCAGGACGCCCGACGCTGACGATCAGTGCTTGTGCGGATGCGGATGGGTCGGGTCGACCCAGTAGACCGTCTCCGGCTTCTCGACCGGCTCGATGTCGATGTTGATGGCGATCGCCTCGTTGTCGGAGCGCACCAGCACGCATTCCAGCGGCTCGGTGTCAGACGCGTTGATCTCCTGGTGCGGCACATAGGGCGGCACATAGATGAAGTCGCCCGGCCCGGCCTCGGCGATGAATTCGAGATTGTTGCCCCAGCGCATGCGGGCGCGGCCCTTCACGACGTAGATCACGCTTTCCAGGTGCCCGTGATGGTGCGCGCCGGTCTTGGCGTGGGCGTGGATGGTTACCGTACCGGCCCACAGCTTCTGGGCGCCGACGCGGGCATAGTTGATGGCCGCCGCGCGGTTCATGCCCGGGGTCTGGGCGGTATTGGTGTCGAGCGAGCCCGCAGGGATCACCCGCACGCCGTCGTGCTTCCAGTCGGTGTCGGTCATGCCGCTGATCTAGGCCGGCCGCCTCGCGCCCGCAAGATGCCAGTGGAGAGAGGGCGTCGTATGATGCGGGCATGAACCGCATCGACGACAGCAAGCCTTTCAAGCCGGTGAACATCGCCGTGCTGACCGTGTCCGATACCCGCACGCTCGAGACCGACAAGTCGGGCGATACGCTGGTCGAGCGCATCGCGCGCGACGGCCACGTGCTGGTCGACCGCGCCATCGTGACCGACGACGTCGACAAGATCCGCGCCCAGGTGCAGAAGTGGATCGACGATCCCCGCATCGAGGCCGTGATCGCCACCGGCGGCACCGGCGTCACCGGCCGCGATGTCACCCCCGAGGCGCTGGAAGGGCTGTTCGAGAAGCGCATCGACGGCTTCGGCGAGGTCTTTCGCTGGATCAGCTTCCAGAAGATCGGCACCTCGACCATGCAGTCGCGCGCGAC
>JAFAKN010000479.1 GCA_019235415.1 Alphaproteobacteria bacterium | reverse complement strand
TCGAAATAGCGATACGCAGGCCCGCCACCCGAGCCGCTCAATGGAGACCTCGGATGTAGTGCCGAGTTGCAGTGCCGCGCCCAAGCGCGTTCGGGCTCGGGCGCCTCACTCCGAGGCGAGCTCGACCACCAGGTTGGCGAGCACCTGCGCGCCGGCCAAAAGGTCGGCGGCCTCGGTATGCTCCTTGACGTTATGGCTGAGGCCCGCGACCGAAGGCACGAAGATCATCGCCGTCGGGCAGATGCGCTGCATCATCTGCGCGTCGTGACCCGCGCCCGACGGCATACGCCGGGTGCTGAGCCGCAACGCCTGCGCGTGCCGCTCGACTCGATCCACCAGGGAGGCATCGAAGATAACCGGCTCGAAGCGCGCCAGGACCTTCGCTTCGACCTCGACGCGCTCGGCACGCGCCACATCGGCGATGTGCGCCGCGACCCGCGCTTCGGCTTCCTTGAGCTTGTCATCGTCGGTGTTGCGCAGGTCGACCGTGAAGTCGGCCCGGTTGGGCACAACGTTGATCAGGTTGGGACGGAGCGAGAGCGCCCCGACAGTGGCCACTTGGTTGCCGCCCATCTCGCGCGCGAGTGCCCGCGCGAATACGTTGACGGAAGCGGCAACGTAACCGGCGTCGCGCCGCAGCCGCATCGGCGTCGTGCCGGCATGGTTGGAGACGCCCGTGAGGCTGTACTCGGTCCAGGAGATCCCCTGGACGCCCTCGACCACGCCGATCCTCACCTTCTCCTCGTCGAGAATCGGCCCCTGCTCGATGTGCAGCTCGACGAAAGCATGTGGCCGAATGACCCCCGGCTGGGCCCTGCCGAGATAGCCGATGCGGCGCAGCTCGTCGCCGACCGAGCGGCGGTCCTTGTCGGCGGCGGCGTAGGCTTCGTTGAGGCCGAGGCCGCCGGCGTAGACCAGGCTGCCCATCATGTCGGGCTGGAAGCGGGCGCCCTCCTCGTTGGTGAAGAAGGCGACGGCGATCGGCCGCCGCGTCTCGACGCCTGAATCATTCAGCAGCCGCACGACCTCGAGCCCGGCCAGGACGCCATAGTTGCCGTCGTAGCGGCCGCCGGTGCGCACCGTGTCGATGTGGCTGCCGGTCATGACGGGTGCGATTTTTTCGCGGCCACCTTTCTCCTGACCGGCGCGGATGCCGATCACGTTGCCGATGGCGTCGATCTGCACGGCAAGGCCCAGTTGTTTCATCCAGCCGACCACCAGGTCGCGACCCGCTTTGTCCTCATCGCTGAGCGCCAGCCGCGCGCAGCCGCCGCCCTCGATCGCGCCGATCTGGCCCAGCTCTTCGAGTGCGCTCAGCAGGCGCGGTCCGTCCACGGTCAGCATGGATTCCACAATTCCGCCAAGAACTTAGGCAGGCAAGAGCAGCAGGGCAAAATATCACGGTGGGGTGATCCGGATTGCCTTGCCAGCCGGTAGCCTCGGGATCACTTACTAGGGCTCCATGAAGCGCCTGCTCGTCCTTCTTCTGCTGCTGATCGGCGCCGCGCCGGCCTTCGGCCAGACGCCTGCCAGCCAGGCAGTCGTGCAGACCGACAACGTGCGCGCCGAGCTTTTAGCCGACGTCAGCGCCGTCAAGCCGGGCCAGTCGTTCTGGGTCGCGCTGCGCCAGACGATCCGTCCCAAGTGGCACACCTACTGGAAGAACCCGGGCGAATCGGGCCTGCCAACCGAGATCAAGTGGGACTTGCCGGAGGGAGTAACGGCCGAGCCGATCGTCTGGCCGACGCCGCGGCTGTTCGACATCGGCGGCGTCGTCAACTACGGCTTCCAGGACGAGGCGATGCTGCTGGTGCGCATCACGCCGCCTAAAAGCCTGACCGGAAATGCGCTGAAGATTGGCGCCGAGGCCAACTGGCTGGTCTGCGAGGACGTCTGCATTCCCGAGGAGGCCAAGTTCGAGCTCAGCCTGCCGATCGCGGCGGCCGCCAGTTCCGCGCCGCCGGCAACGCAGGCGCTGTTCGACAAGGCGCGCCGGAGCGTGCCGACCGAAAGCCCCTGGCCGGCCCGCTATGGCATGTCCAAGTCGGGTGATCCGACGCTGTTGGTCGAGGCCAAGGGGTTGAAGCCCGACGGCGTGCGCGACGTCTATTTCTTCCCCGCCGACTGGGGCCCGGTGGCCGCCATGGCCAAGCAGAGCGCCAAGGTCGGCGCCGACGGGATCCGCATCCCGCTGAAGCGTGGCGACGCCAAGTCGCCCCTGCCCGACCGGCTGGCCGGCACGCTCGTTTTGACCGAGAAGACGGCGGACGGCGACGTCAAGCACGCCTTCGACATCTCGGCCAAGCTCGACCCCGCCTTGGTCGGCGGCTCGTCGCTTGCCGGGGCCGAGGGCGCCGAAGCGCTGTCGCTGGTGCGCGCGCTGCTGTTCGCCCTGCTGGGCGGGCTGATCCTGAACCTGATGCCGTGCGTGTTCCCTGTGCTCGCCATGAAAGCCGCCGCCTTTGCCCGGCTGGCCGGACACGAGAGGAGCGTGCTGCGACGCGACGGCATCGCTTACACGCTGGGCGTGCTGGC
>JAFAKN010000452.1 GCA_019235415.1 Alphaproteobacteria bacterium | reverse complement strand
ATGGGGCATCTCCTGGCAGATCACGCCGCGCGTGCTGACCGAGGCGCTGGCGGCCGGCGGCGCCGAGGCCAAGCGCGCCTTCGCCGCGATGATGGACATGAAGAAGATCGACGTCGCCGCCATCGAGGCGGCGCGGCGCGGCTGACGCGCCGAGCGTCGGTCAGGCGGCGCCCCAGGCCCAGGCGTCGCGGTTGCCTTTGCTGACGTTGCAATAGTTACAAAGCAGCTGGAGGTTGGTCATGTTGTTGGCCAGGATCTCGGTTATGTCTTTTTGCATTCCCTCCGCCCTGGCATGTATTCCCTGAGTGACCTTGATGGTCATCGTCGTCTCGAAATCGTGCCTCGGCGGCGGCTCGTCCGATAGCGAAAGCGAGGACGCGGAGGGAGCGCTCGACGAGGGCGACGACAGGCTGCGGGAGAACAACGAAGGTCCCGTCGTCGGAAGGGCGGATGACGACGCCGCGCTCGACGATGACGCGCTCGAGGACGGGCTCCCGATCATGAGCATGCTGCCCTTGCGGGGCGGCGAGCCCGAACCGGACAGAACCGACCCCTTGCGTTTGGTGGCGCCGGTCGCGGTGACGCTGTTTGCTGCGTCATCCACCTTGTAAGTGCAGGCGCGCAGCTGTCCTTCGTCGGTGAATACGACGGCGATCGGCCCCTCGTGTTGCAGCCTGATCCCGGTGCCGCCGGAAATGTCGAGAGGCCCGTTGGGCAAGGTATCGGTCACCACGCTGTATCGCGGGAAGTGGCTCTGAGCGAAGATATGGTCGACATGCGCGGTGTCGGCCGGAAGGACCCGCTTGCAACCGCCTGCGCAGCGAAAGGTGGGCCAAGGCTGTTCACCGGAATCGAACGCGTTGTGCGGCGTCAGAGGTTTGCCCATCCATCCCACGATGACGTCCCAGTTGGCGCGAAAGAAGGTCTGGGTCATGTTCCAGTTCATCCCGCCGCGCGGGCCGAGCAACACGATGAGGTGCATGCCTTTTCTCCCTACACTCACCGAAAAATCAAAAAGCGAGTTTATTCTCTGTTCCCGAGAACAGCCTTTGAATGTTCTCCCTGTGCTTGAAAACAACGATGAAGGCCATCAGGAAGCCGAATATCTGGAAATAAAACGCATGCCCAAAAACAGGTATGAACGAGATGGCCACGAAAAACAGCGCGGCACATATCGTGCCCAGAGAAACATAGCGGGTCGACGCCACGATCGCCACGAAGACGCCGAGGCACAGGAGGGCCATGACCCAGTCGATCATCAACAGCACGGCCACTCCCGTGAGGGCTCCCTTGCCGCCTTTGAACCCGAAATAGACCGGCCAGTTATGCCCGACGACCGCTCCCGCCCCGGCGGCCAAGAGGCTTACGCAATCCGCAGCTCCTCCCGAAGAAGCATAGACGCCGAGCCGCAGCCCGATGAGGCAGGCAACTATCCCCTTCAATATGTCTCCGAGGAGAACGAGCAGCGCGGCGGCTCTCCCGAGCACTCGGAGCGCATTGGTGAGCCCGGCATTCCTGCTGCCATGGTGCCTTATGTCCTTGCCGTAGATCTTGCCGACGATCACCGCCGTGTTGAGGCTGCCCAAAAGGTAGCCTACAGCCACGGCCGCTAGAATTTTCAGGATGTCGACCATCGGTCGCCTCTGGGATCATTTCAATTTCCATGAGGCTCCCATGCGGACCGGAGGTTGCCAAGCATCGACGGCGCCGGTGATGAGCAACCTCCTCATGGCCGGCGGCTGCAGAAAGGTCCCTCGACTAGGCTTCGCTCCGCTCGGGATGACAAGAAGGTCGTCTAGAAATTCGAGCAGCTCGCGCCGACGATGCCGAAGATGACGAAGTCGTGGCAGGCCAGGCCGGGGTGCCGCGGGTCGGGATAGGCGTAGGGGTGGCGGGTCGTGTCGGCGTACTGCCAGCCTTGGGCCTGCATGCACTGCTTGTAGGCGTCGGGCGTATCCCGTCCGGGCTTTACAACACCGACGCGCGTATCGCAGGCGGCCGTCGCGGCCTGCAGATCGGCGTCGCTGCGCTCGCCGCCGATCGAATTGTAGGTCGACTCCTGCGAGCCGTAGTAATCGTTCGTCCCGCACGCCGTGGCGCTCAGCAGAACGAGAGCCATCGACAAGAGCAGCCGTTTCATTGCAGTGGTTTCCTCGCTTCTCCTATCAACCGATACGTGCGTCGTGCGGCGTGCATACCCGCGGGATCACGCACAGGTGATTGGCGAAAGCGAGTTCAAGCCTCCTCGCCCGCTTAAGGGGACCAGCGCCAGTCCCTGATCTCGGGCATGTCCTCGCCGTGCTTGCGGATGTACGCCTTGTGGTCGATCAGCCGGTCGCGCAGGAACTGCTTGGCGTAGGCGGCGATGGTGCCGAGCTTGGGGACGCGGTCGATCACGTCGGCGGCGAGGTGGAAGCGGTCGAGGTCGTTCAGCACCACCATGTCGAACGGCGTCGTCGTGGTGCCTTCCTCCTTGTAGCCGCGGACATGCAGGTTGCCGTGGTTGTTGCGCCGGTAGGTCAATCGGTGGATCAGCCACGGATAGCCGTGATGGGCGAAGATGATCGGCTTGTCCTTGGTGAACAGCGCGTCGAAGTCCTGATCGGTGAGGCCGTGCGGATGCTCGGTATGCGGCTGCAAGGTCATCAGGTCGACGACGTTGACGACGCGGATCCTGAGATCCGGCAGGTGGCTGCGCAAGAGGTCGACGGCGGCCAGCGTCTCGAGCGTCGGCACGTCGCCGCAGCAGGCCATCACGACGTCGGGCTCCTGGCCCTTGTCGTTGCTCGCCCATTCCCAGATGCCGATGCCCGCGTCGCAGTGCTTGATCGCTTCGTCCATGGTGAGCCACTGCGGCGCCGGCTGCTTGCCCGCGACGATGACGTTGATGCGGTTCCAGCTCCTGAGGCAATGATCGGTGACCCAGAGCAGGCTGTTGGCGTCGGGCGGCAGGTAGACGCGCACGATGTCGGACTTCTTGTTGCAGACGTGGTCGATGAAGCCCGGATCCTGGTGGCTGAAGCCGTTGTGGTCCTGGCGCCAGACGTGGCTGGTCAAAAGGTAGTTGAGCGACGCGATCGGCCGCCGCCACGGGATGTCGCGCGTGACCTTCAGCCACTTGGCGTGCTGGTTGAACATCGAATCGACGATGTGGATGAAGGCCTCGTAGCAGCTGAAGAAGCCGTGCCGGCCGGTCAGCAGGTAGCCTTCCAGCCAGCCCTGGCAGGTGTGCTCCGACAGGATCTCCATCACGCGGCCGTCGGGCGCCAGATGGTCGTCGTAGGGCAGCGTCTCGGCGTTCCACGTCCGCTTGGTCACGTCGAACAGGCGGCTCAGCCGATTCGACGCCGTCTCGTCCGGGCCGAACACGCGGAAGTTCTTGTGCTGCGTGTTGAGCCGCATGACGTCGCGCAGGAATTGCCCCATGACCGAGGTCGCCTCGGCGTCGTCCTTGCCGGGCGACTTCACCGCGACGGCGTAGTCGGCGATCTCGGGCAGCTCGAGCGTGCGCATCAGCAGGCCGCCGTTGGCGTGCGGGTTGGCGCTCATGCGGCGATGGCCCGCGGGCGCGAGAGCGGCGATGTCGGCGTGCAGGGCGCCCTGGGCGTCGAACAGCTCCTCGGGCCGATAGCTCTTCATCCAATCTTCGAGCAGCTTGATGTGCTGCGGCTTGGACGCCATCTCGGCGAACGGCACCTGGTGCGAGCGCCAGAAGCCTTCGGTCTTGAGCCCGTCGACCTCCTTCGGCCCGGTCCAGCCCTTGGGCGACTTCAGGATGATCATCGGCCAGGTCGGCCGGCCGTGTTGGCCGCCGTCGCGCGCGTGCTTCTGGATGGCGTGGATCTCGTCCATCACCTGATCGAGGGTCGCCGCCATCTTCTGGTGCATGAGGTGCGGGTCGTCGCCCGACACGAGGTGCGGTTTGTAGCCGTAGCCGCGCAAAAGGCTCTCGAGCTCGGCCTCGGGGATGCGCGCGAGGATGGTCGGGTTGGCGATCTTGTAGCCGTTGAGGTGCAGGATCGGCAGCACGGCGCCGTCGGTCGCGGCATCGATGAACTTGTTGCCGTGCCACGAGGTCGCGAGCGGCCCGGTCTCGGCTTCGCCGTCGCCCATGACGCAGGCCACGATCAGGTCGGGATTGTCGAACGCCGCCCCATAGGCGTGGCTCAGCGCATAGCCCAGCTCGCCACCTTCGTGGATCGAGCCGGGCGTCTCGGGCGCGGCGTGGCTCGGGATGCCGCCGGGAAAGCTGAACTGCTTGAACAGCCGGTGCATGCCGCGGGCGTTCTGCGGCACCTGCGGATAGACCTCGCTGTAGGTGCCTTCGAGCCAGGTGTTGGCCACGATGCCGGGCCCGCCGTGGCCGGGTCCGGTGATGTAGATCATGTCGAGGTCGCGCGCCTTGATGACGCGGTTGAGATGCGCATAGAGGAAATTGAGGCCCGGCGTGGTGCCCCAATGGCCGAGCAGCCGCGGCTTTATGTGCTTTAGCTCGAGCGGCTCTTTCAGGAGCGGGTTGTCTAAAAGGTAGATCTGGCCGACCGACAGATAGTTCGCGGCGCGCCACCAGCGGTCGATACGCTCCAGCTCTTGCGCTTCCATGCGGTCCTCCTTCGGTTTGTCATCCCGAGCGAAGCGAGGGATCCTTCCTGCGGCTTTAAGGATCCCTCGCTGCGCTCGGGATGACAGTGGTTACGCTCGGACAACAGCGGCTTCGGTCGGGATGACGGAAGAAGTGTTAGCCCCCCAACACGAACCTCTGCATCGCCTTGGCGAAGCCCTCGTCGTTGTAGGAGTCGGTGACGTGGGTGGCTTGGCTCTTCACCTCGTCGGGCGCGTTGCCCATGGCGATGCTGACGCCGGACTTCTTGAACATCAGCAGGTCGTTGGGCTGGTCGCCGATGGTGGCGATCTCGGCCGGCGGCACCTTGAAATGCTGCGACAGGAACTCGACGACGGCGCCCTTGTTGGCGTTCCTGCTGGTGATGTCGAGGTAGTAGGGCTGCGAAGGCGCAGCGCTCGCACGCTCGCCGAACGCCTTGCGGGCTTCCTCAGCCGTGCGGCGCACCAGGTCGTGGTCGTCGCTGACGCCGACGATCTTGGCCGGCTCGTCGAGATGATCGCGCACGTCTTTCACCACCTTGGCGTCGAACTTCACCGTCCAGGCTTCGCGCGCCACATGCGGGGCGTCCACCTTGGTGATGAACCAGTCGGTGCCGGCATAGACCCAGACGTCGAGGCCGCGCTGCGACAACAGATCGACCGCCTGGCGCGCGACGTCGGCCGGCAGCGGATTGGCCTTGAGGATCGACATGTCGGGCTCGACGTAGATGCCGCCGTTGAAACCGCCGATCGGGCTCTTGAGATCGAGCGGCTCGATCAGCATCGCCATGCCGCGCGGCGGCCGGCCGCTGGTGATGGCGAAGCGGATGCCGCGGTCGTGCAGCGCCCGCACGGCGGCTTGCGCCTTCTCGGTCAGGATCTTCTGTTCGGTGACCAGGGTGCCGTCGACGTCGGCGACGACCAGGGAGATCTTCGATTGTTCGGGCATTCGATCCGTCCGGCAGGGTGGAAGGGGAACGCGCCGGGCAGGGGCCTCGGTTGCCCAGACGCGCGCGTCGGCGCACCAAGCATTGATTGTGGGCGCACTCCTTTACAAGTGCGCGACGAACCCGTACCGTGGTTCATTCAAGAACCATCGTTTCTCTTATGGAACAAGACACGATCCTGCTCACGGTGTTCCTGCGCCACGACCAGTCGAACAATCTCGATGCGGTGCAGGGCAAGCTGAAGGCCGCCCGGTGGTGGGATCGCTTTCCGCCATCCGG
>JAFAKN010000025.1 GCA_019235415.1 Alphaproteobacteria bacterium | reverse complement strand
CGGCGTCTTCACCGACGACCAGATCGACGCTTACATGGAGCTCAAGTGGGAAGAGGTCTACGCCTGGGAGCACCAGCCGGCCCCGGTCGAGTACAAAATGTACTACAGCGTGTGATGCAAAGGGGGCCTTCGAGGCCCCCTTCTTCTTTGGTCTTCGCTGGGAGCGCGGCACTCCAGTGCCGCATCTTCTTCTAGCAACCCCATGCATGAGCGCCACTGGAGTGGCGCGCTCCCAGCCATGAGCGGGCCGGGAGGCCCGCCGTCCGGCGAGAGTCTTTCGTTGCGTGAGGGCTCGCCGATGCGAGCCCTTCTTCCTGGCGGCTTCGCGTGCAAATCTCCGCCCACGCTGAATGAGGAAGCAGATGGGCTGGATGGACGAGGCGATGAACGATCTGCGGCCATGGATCGGCCGCACGCGGATCACCGAGGACGATCTCGGCGTCATGGCCGTGCGGCGGGCGGCTGCCACCTTCAACCTCGATCCCGAGAGTTTTAGCAAAGGCAGTGAGCTGCCGCCGCACTGGTTCTCGTTCGTCGGCGTCGAGACCGTGCGGCAGGGCGACCTCGGCCCTGACGGGCACGCCAAGAAGGGCATCGTGCTGCCGCCCATCCCGATGCCGCGGCGCATGGGCGCGGGGCGGCGCGTCGAGATCAAGGGCCGGCTTCGCGCCGGCGAACCCGCGGTCAAGAAAGCCGAGGTCGTCGACATCGTCCCCAAGAGCGGGCGCTCGGGCGATATCTTCGTGCTCACCATGCGCCACAGCTACGAGCAAGCCGGCAAGCTCCTGGTGGTCGACGAGCACGACGCGATCTACCGCCCCGCCGTGCCGCCTGGCCAGAAGACGACCGCGACCGTGCCGAGAGCGGCGCGTGCCGACCAGGTGTGGACCGAGCGCACCGAGCTCAGCAACGCGCTCAACTTCCGCTACTCGTCGCTGACCTGGAACGCGCACCGCATCCACTACGACGCCGACTATACGCGCAGCGAGGAGGGCTACCCCGCCCTGGTCTCCAACGGCGGCCTCTCCATGCACCTGATGGTCGAGGCGGCGCTCAAGCACGCCGAGGGTGCGCTCACGGGCTACACGGCTCGTCTGGTCCATCCACTGTGGATCGGCGATTTCATCGAGGTGCGCGGCGAGGAGCAGAAGGACGGCCAGCTCAGGATCTGGTCCGCCGACAAGAACGGCGTGCTGTGCGGCGAGATGGAGCTCAGCTTCGCATGAGCGGCGGTCCACTCGAGGGCGTGCGGGTCGTCGACCTCACCACGGTCGTGGTCGGCCCCATCTGCACCCGCACGCTCGCCGACTACGGCGCCGAGGTCGTCAAGGTCGAGGCGCCCGGCGGCGACCTTCTGCGCACCATGGCGCACGGCAGCCGACACCCCGGCATGTCGGGCAAGTTTTTAAACTTCAACCGCAACAAACGATCCATCGTGCTCGACTTCAAGCGGCCGGACGGGCTTGCCGCGATGCGCCGCCTGATCGCGCACGCCGACGTGTTCGTGAGCAACGTGCGGCCCGAGGGGCTTGCGCGCGCCAAGCTCGACTATGCGAGCCTGGTCACGGAGAATCCTCGCCTCATCCATTGCTCGATCCTCGCGTTCGGCCGCGGCGGCCGCTACTACAACCGGCCGGCCTACGATCCCATCGTGCAGAGCCTGTCGGGCGTCGCCGGCACGCTGGCACGCGCCACCGGCGAGCCGCGCTTCGTGCCGATGGTGATGAGCGACCACACCTCCGGCCTGATCGCCGCGCAGGCCATCGGCTTTGCCCTGTTCCGCCGCGAGAAGACCGGCCGCGGCGAGGCGATCGACGTGCCGATGCTGGAGAACATGGCGTCGTTCGTGTCGAGCGAGCACATGGGCGCCATGACCTTCGATCCACCGGTCGGCCCCAGCGGCGATGCTCGGCTGCTCACGCCCGACTACCGTCCGCTGCCGACCAGGGACGGCTACATCACGGTCGGTCCCAACACCAACGCACAGGCCTTCGCCTTCTTCGACGCCATCGGCCGGCCCGAGCTCAAGACCGATCCGCGCTTCGACAATCCCTCGTCGCGCACCGCCAACGCCGGGGCTTACTGGGAGATCCGCAAGCAAGGCCTCGCCCAGAAGACGACCGACGAGTGGCTAAAAATCTTCGACCAGCTCGACGTGCCGGCGGCGCGCTACAACTCGATCGACGATCTTTTGACCGATCCGCATCTTTGCGACGTCGGCTTCTTCGAAAGCGAGGATCATCCCAGCGAAGGCCGCATCCGCCGCAGCCGCCCGGCCAACAGCTTTTCCGGCGGCGGACGCGACGACCGCCTGCCCGCGCCGCGGCTGGGCGAGCACACGCGGCAAGTGCTGGCCGAGCTGGGCTATGGCGACGCGGAGATCGAGGCGATGCTGAAGGCCGGCGCAGCGCGCTCGGCGGGGTGAGCACCGCGACGGCGCGAACGCTAGGCCGGCCGATCGCCCTCGATCAGGACCCGCTGCAGGATGCGCTTCTCGCCCGACGTCGCCTGCCGTCCAGGCGTGGCCGACATGGTGCTGCGGCTTACGCGCCTCCCCGGGACGACCTCAACCATTCACGCACCCTATCGCGCCGTCCCGCGGGAAACCAACCACGGATCAAAGTCTTGGCGCGCTCGACCAGCGCGGCCGCACGTTGCCAGGCCGGCAAAGCGCGCACGAAGCCATAGAGCCGGTCGCGCCAGGCGAACAGCCAGGTCTCGGCCCGCACGAACCAGCCCATGGTCATCAACGTCGGGTGCAGCACCTTGTAGAGGCGCGCCACCAGCGCGGTCGCCAGCAGCTTGCCGGTGACGATGCTGGCGATCGACAGGGCGAAGTGGTGGTGCAGCGCGAACCAGACGGCCGCGAGCTTGACCGGCAGGATCAGGATCGACGGCGCGGCAAAAGCCACCACCGCCGCCCAACGTGGCAGGCCGCGCAGCCAATCCTCGATGCGGGCGATCGGCGGCCACGCCGAGATGGCGGCCATGAGCTGGCCCAGATAATGCAGCAGCACGTCTTCGACGAAGACGATGGCCGCCACGACCGGGACCAGGAGCAGTTCAAGCAGGTGTTTCGGGTGCTTCACAATAGTGCCAATGAAAGATGGAATCTTGGCATTATGGTGACCCGATGTTCAACCGCCGCCGATTGACCCAATTGATGGCCGCCGCCGCCCTGGCGCCGGCCTCCCTATCAGCGCAAGGCCGCCCGCCGCTGACGCGTATTGCCTTCGGCTCGTGCGCCGACCAGGCAAAGCCGCAGCCGATCTGGGACGCCATCCTCGAATACCATCCCGACCTGTTCATCTTCGCGGGCGACAACGTCTATGGCGATTTCAACACCGCCGACGCCACAAACCTGCGCCGAGCCTACGAGCGCGCCGAGACCATTCCCGGCTACGTCGCGCTGCGCCAGGGCGTAGATCATCTCGCGGTGTGGGACGACCACGACTACGGCATCAACGACGGCGGCGGCGATTTCCCACACAAGGCGATCGCCAAGGAGCTGTTTCTCGACTTCTGGAAGGTGCCCGCCGATGACGTCCGGCGCACCCGCGACGGCATCTACGACGCGCAGATCATCGGGCCGCCCGGCATGCGCGTGCAGGTCATCCTCATGGACCTGCGCTGGTTCCGCTCGCCGCTGAAGCCGTCGGACCAGCGCGGCGCGCCGGGCAAGGAGCGCTATGTGCCCGATCCCGATCCGGCCAAGACCATGCTGGGCCCGGCGCAGTGGGACTGGTTTGCCGATCAGCTGTTCAAGCCAGCCGAGGTCAGGCTGATCGTCTCGAGCACCCAGGTGCTGGCGGAGGGTCACGGCTGGGAGCGCTGGGGCAACTTCCCGCTCGAGCGCCAGAGGCTTTTGGACACCATCCGCCGGAGCGGCGCCAAGGGCGTGGTCCTGCTCTCAGGCGACCGCCATGTCGGCGCCCTCTACCGCGAGACGCCTACCGACCACTATCCGATCTACGAGGTCACCTCGAGCGGCCTCAACATGGTCTACTGGGCGGCCAATGAGCCCGGTCCCAACCGCGTGGGCGCCCTCTACCCCGCAGCTAATTTCGGTGTGGTCGACATCGACTGGTGGGAACGCAAGATCGTCCTCGCCTTGCGGGACGAGGGCGGCACTCCACGCCGCTCGGTCACTTTGGGCTTCGACGACCTGCAGATCGGCCGGGGCTGATCTCGGCTGCAGGTTTGCTCAGACCGTCTTCACCAGCTCGGCGATCGCCGCGCCGACGGTCTTGGTGTCGCCGTTGCCGCCGAGGTCGCGCGTGCGGGGGCCGCCTTCGACCAGCGACGCGGCGATCGCCCGCTCGATCGCCTCGGCGGCTTCGGGATAGCCGAGGTGCCGAACCATCATCGCGCCCGACCAGATCTGGCCGATCGGATTGGCGATGAACTTGCCGGCGATGTCGGGTGCCGAGCCATGCACCGGCTCGAACATCGAGGGGAACCTGCGCTCGGGGTTGATGTTGCCCGACGGTGCCACGCCGATCGACCCGGTGAGCGCCGGTCCGAGATCCGAGAGGATGTCGCCAAACAGGTTCGAGCCGACCACGACGTCGAACCAATCGGGATTGCGCACGAAGTGCGCCGTCAGGATGTCGATATGGTACTGGTCGGCCTTGATCTCAGGATAGTGCTTCTTCATCTCCGCGAAGCGCTCGTCCCAGAACGGCATGGTGTGGATGATGCCGTTCGACTTGGTGGCCGACGTCACGTGCTTCTTCTTGGTGCCGCGCGCAAACTCGAAGGCGAACTTCAGCACGCGGTCGACGCCCTTGCGCGTGAAGATCGCCTCCTGGATGGCGAACTCCTGGTCCGTCCCCTGGAACATGCGGCCACCGATCTGGCTGTACTCGCCCTCGGTGTTCTCGCGCACTACCCAGAAGTCGATCTCACCCGGCTTGCGATTGGCCAATGGAGACGGCACGCCCTCGAACAGGCGCACGGGCCTGAGATTCACGTACTCGTCGAAGTCGCGGCGGATGGGGATCAGCAGGCCCCACAGCGAGACGTGGTCCGGCACGCCCGGCCAGCCGACGGCGCCCAGGAAGATGCTTTCGAACGCTTTCAGCTGCTCCATGCCGTCTTCCGGCATCATCTTGCCCGTGGTCAGCAGCCGATCGCACGACCAGTCGAACTCGGTGAAGGCGAGCTCGAAGTTGAAGCGCCGCGCCGCGGTCTCCAAGACGCGTACGCCCTCCGGCAGGACTTCCTTGCCGATTCCGTCTCCCGGAATGAGTGCGATCTTGTGCTTGGCCATGACTTTCCTCCTGGGGCGCCCCGGGTCCTATAATGGCGCATGCTCGGGAGCAAGCCATGACTTACGACCTCAGGATCGCGGGCGGCACGATCGTCGATGGCACCGGCAAGCCCGGATTCATAGGCGACCTCGGCATCAAGAACGGCAGGATCGTCGCGCTGGGCAAGGCCGACGGCGAGGCGCTGCAGACGATCGATGCGGCAGGACGTGTGGTCTGCCCCGGTTTCGTCGACGTCCACACGCACTACGACGCGCAGATCCTATGGGATCGCTCGCTCAGCATTTCGCCGTGGCACGGCGTCACCACCACGGTGATCGGCAATTGCGGCTTCGGCGTCGCGCCGACGCGCGCCCATCATCGCAAGCTCATCCTGCAAACACTGGAGAAGGTCGAAGGCATGAGCCTCGACGCCTTGCAGGCCGGTGTCGGCGATGCCTGGCCGTTCGAGACCTTTCCGCAGTATCTCGATACGCTCGAAAGGCACGGGT
>JAFAKN010000003.1 GCA_019235415.1 Alphaproteobacteria bacterium | reverse complement strand
TCAGGGCGGCTGCGGCGATGGCGGCGGCGGTAATGGCGGCGGCGGTGATGGCGGCGGCGGTCATGGCGGCGGCGGCAATGGCGGCGGCGGCAATGGCGGCGGCGGCAATGGCGGCGGAGGCAATGGCGGCGGCGTCGGCAATGGCGGCGGCAACGGCGGCAGCGGCGGCAATGGTGGCGGCTCGGGCGGCGGTGGTCCCGGCAGCGCCGGTGGCGGCAGCGCCGGCGGTACTGGTGCCGGTGGAGGCGGTGCTGGTGGAGGCGGCGCTGGCGGTGGCGGCGGTGCTGGCCCCGAAGGCGGCCTGGGCTCGGTTGGTGTGAGCACCAACAATGTCGCCGTGGACTGGAGGAAGCCGACGGGCCCCGCCGTCAGCGGCAACTTCGGTCTGCGCACCAATCCGATGGGTGACAGCACCGCGACAGCCCCGGATGGGAGGCCTCGCTTCGACAGAAGCGAATTCGGTAGCGTTGCGGACTGTTTGACGGCGGCGTACGCCTCGCATGTTCCCCTGTCGGCATGCCGTTGACGCCTCGACAAAATGCCGGCGGCATCGAGCCGCCGGCCGCAATGTTCGCGACCAATGGCAAGGGATTCCCGGTGGAGTGAATAAATGAGATCGGTTTCAAGTCTTGCGTTCTATGTGTCTTGCTCGCTAGTCGCTTTCCTCCTGGCAGTCACAGCGTCGGCAACAACGATGACCTACCAGTGGTCCGATATCGACTGCGGGCAGTCGCGCATTGTCGCGCAGCCGGGATCGGCATGCGAGGCCACGAACGTCGTAACGATGGAGGGAAATATCGGCGAGTTTCGCAAATGGTCGACCGACGGAGAGACGAGCGAAGGGTACGTGCACGTTTTCCTTTGGGAGGCGCAGAACTCGTTCTCCTATCTCATGGTCGACGAGATAACTGCCGATTTCTTGAAGTGGGTTCATGTGAACGGACAGTTCGTCACTCGATTTTCACCGGTCGCCCGCTATCACGATGTCGATTACACGACTTTCAGAGACGACAAGGAGCAACGGGCTTGTGCAGGTTTTCGCCGTACGGGAAGCGCGCGGCGAGGCGGATATGACTGGATCATGGGGGGGATACTCTGTGCTCCGGCCGGAAAGAACCTGAACCAGGACCAATTTTTCCGCTTCGTCGATAGCGTGCGTTTGCAGCAAGTGTCCCAGCCGAATAGCCTGTCCACACGGTAGTGGACAGGCGGATCAGGGTCGTTGCGTCGGGACGGCTTCGTTCGTCGGCTTGTTGCTGCGGACGCGAGCGCCGCCTCGATCGCGAAAGACAGCGGCCGGGGTGACGCGAGCGGCCTAAGCCGGTGCGACTGAACATCAGTTCATGGCTATGTTTGGATGAGACGATCCCAAGCAGGCTGCGGTGTACAACACTCCAGGCAATAAGTAGTCGTTGTCGGCGTCACAGTGCGAATCCAAGCAGGCCACCGATCCGCGGCGAAGAAGAAGGGGAACCCTTCGGTTTGCTTGCGTTCGGTCGACCTGCCGGCGATGAAAAGGACACGGAAAACTACTGCTCGGGCCCCTTTGGGGCCGTTGCGGGCGACCACAAGATGGGGCCCGCATCGCCACATACGAGATGCCTTAGAACTCGACCGGGTACGGCGGCAGTTCGCCGCTCTCGTAGCGTTGCGGCAGGCCCGGCGTGACGTTCTCCCAGACATAGAGCATCGAGCGTTTGGTCGAGTATCCCTGGTGGCGGATGTCGGCCGGCATGGCGGCCACGTCGCCCGCCTTCATCGTCACCCGCGCGCGCGGCGCACCGGTGTTCTTGTCGGCGACGTCCCAGACGATCTCGTCGCTGAGCTGGATGAACCACTCGACCCGGTCGTTGCCGTGGAACACCGGCAGGATGTACTCCTCGGTCGTCGGACAGGCGAGCGAGGCCTTGCAGACCGCGGTGACGGATGGGTTCCAGGTGACGTCGGAGCGGCTGAGGTACTTGAACAGGCTGAAGGCGTGCAGCTGCCCCTCGAAGCCGGGCTCGGCGTGGATCTCTGGCTCGTCCTGGGGCACGTCGGCGAAGGCGCGGTTGATTGCCATGTCGTCGCGCAACGGCGAATCGCCCGGCAGGCCCGGCAT
This sequence comes from Alphaproteobacteria bacterium, assembly GCA_019235415.1. Lineage (GTDB taxonomy): Bacteria > Pseudomonadota > Alphaproteobacteria > Reyranellales > Reyranellaceae > Reyranella. The sequence continues at coordinate 5,669 of JAFAKN010000003.1, read as the reverse complement.
GCGCCGGGTGGCGATTCGCGTGCGCTCAATGGCGCCGAGATTGTCGCCCTGCTTGGGGCCGAAGGCCGACCCGGTCTCGACCGGCGCGGCGAATGGGTCGAAGCCCTCGTTCACCCAATCGCGCAGCATGGCCTTGAAGGTGGCCATGATGTGCTCGGAGTCGAACTGCTCGAGATAGTCGACGCCGGCCGCCTTCAGGGTGCCGTTGAAGGTCCCGGCATAAAAGTCGACCTTGCCGTAGTGGTTGCGCGTGCCGATGACGTGGTCGAAGTTGACCCAGCCGTAGAAGAAGTTCCACGCCACGTCGCGCATGCAGGCGCGCAGGAAGGCGTCGGCCGGCAGCTGGTGCGAGCGCCGCGCGCCCTTGGCCGGCCAGTGGACGGTGACGAAATATTCGTCGCGCGACAGCTCGAACTTGCCGAGCCTGAAGCTGCGATAGCCGATGCGGTTGCTGGGCTCGCTGGCAGCGACCTTGGGAAGAGCGACGGACATTTTTGTGCTCCCGCAAGAGTTGGCCGATCAGAGGAGACAGATCTCGCGCCATTTCTGGACGCTGAGCTCGCCCAGCACGGTCTGCTGCAGCAGCACGCCCGTGCGGTCGGCCGTGAAGCGGTAGGCGTTCCCCGCCGCCAGCAGGACCTGATGGCCGCGCCGGAGCTTCACGTGGCCCATGCGCGGGCCCTCCGGCGCCTCGCCCAAAAGCACCGCGCCGTTCTTCTCGGCGTCCGGCGGATCCTTCATCTTTATGAAGTCGACGGTGATCTCGCCGTCCATGCACAGGGCGAACTCGTCGTGGCCGCAGGCGAACCAGGGCGAAACGCCCTCGGCGCGCATGACCTCCTGGACGTATTCCATGTTCTTGCCCACGACGATCCGCTCGTAGGGCTTCGACGTGGCCGCGACCTCGAAGATGTTCGAGAAGACGTAGTGCCGTGCCTCGCCGGAGACCAATTCGATGCTGCCCTTGGTGTAGTCGGCGAGCGATCCGAAGACGGTGTGAACCTGCACGCCTGTCCTCCCCTGTTTCGGGGCGCCAGCTTAGCAGCATTTGCCGGCGCTGTGAGGGAGTGCCCCACTGTCATTGACTGTCATCCCGAGCGAAGCGAGGGATTCTTGGGGCAACAGGAAGGATCCCTCGCTTCGCTCGGGATGACAAAGAGCAGCGCCCATTCCAATTGGGAATAACCCCTAGTCCTCGCGCGTCGCTAGCCAGCAGGCCGGGACGACGCGAAATCGGGTGCGGAGGCACCCTAGGAGAAGAGACAGCATGTCCCTGGAAGAAAAGCTCGGCGCGATGCGGGCGCTGTCCGAAAAACGCATCCCGGCCGACAGGGCCGCCATCATGCATCGCGCCACCGAGGACCTGCGCCGGTCCGGCATTCTCGACCGCATCGTCAGGGTCGGCGCTATAATGCCGTCCTTCGCGCTCGACAATCACGACGGCCGGCGGGTCTCGTCGGACGACCTTTTAGCCGGCGGACCGCTGGTCCTGTCCTTCTTCCGAGGATCGTGGTGACCCTACTGTCGGCATGAGCTGGACGCTCTGCAGGACGCCTACTCCGACATCGCAGCCCTGGGCGCATCGCTGGTGGTGATCTCGCCCGAGCGGCCCGAGCGCGTGGCCGCCATGGCCGCCAAGCAAAAGCTCACCTTCCCGATCCTGTGGGACGAGCACTCGCGGGTCGCCGAGGCCTTCGGACTTGCGTTCACGCTGCCGGACGATCTCAGGAAGGTCTATTCGGGATTCGGCAACGACCTCGCCGTGGCCAACGGCGATCCGTCCTGGCGCTTGCCGGTGCCGGCCCGCTTCGTGGTCGACAGCGACGGCATCGTGCGGTCTGTGGACGCCGATCCCGACTACACCCGGCGACCGGAGCCGGAGGCGACGGTCGCCTTCCTGCGCAAGCTGGTTGCGGCGTGAGGGGTCCCGTCATCCCGACCGGAGCCTTGCGCAGCAAGGCGAAGCGGAGGGACCTGTTTTGTTGCTGCATCAACAAAACAGGTCCCTCGACTACGCCGCCCTTCGGGCGGCTCCGCTCGGGATGACGGGGAATTGGCCATTTGCGATTGCCCTGCCCGCTAGGGGAAGAGGTTGGGAGAGGGGGTTGAACGAGCTTTCGATGCCCCCTCTTCTGGCCTCTCCTCCTAAGCGGGGGAGAGGAAGTGATAGGTGCGCCACGATCCTCACCGCTGTCCGTACTCCGTGAAGACGTAGTCGCGGTTCTTCACGACGGTGTGGCACGAGAGGCCGCACTTCGCGTCGTTCTCCTGGGGCGGGCTGTCCGTCACGGTGGCCGGTCTGAACGTGCCGGACGCCGCATTATATTCGAACGCGGCCCATCCCCATCCGGCGCTGTCGGCGAACCTCTTGCTGTCCTTCACCATGAAATCGACGTCGTGCTGGGTGCCCGGCACCGATGGCTGGCCGGGGTACGCCTCCTGTCTTTTCGGGATCCAATGGATTTTCGCCATCTTGGCGCCGTCGGGGAACGGTTTGCCATTGTCGGGCACGCCCTGCTTGTAGGCGTCGATCATTTCAGGGTTTCCCACGATCACGGCGATCTTGTCGCCGTTGCCACTGATCGCGATGACCGGCCAGTCTTCGTATCCCCTGAACTCGGAGAAGGCGAGCCCATCCGGCACCTTGAGGCTGTACTTGTCCTGAGCGGATATCGAGACACCGCTCACCAGGACGGCGATCGATATCGAAAAGCCGATCGCGGCCAGCGTGCTTCTTTTCATCGTCGCATCTCCCTCGTGTGCTCAGACCTTCGCTATTACTACGGGCGTCGGCCGCTACGCGACTGCCGGGACGACGGCCTCACATTGGGCCTCGCGTGGGGCCTCACGTGGGGCCTCACGTATGGCGCTCGCGCCGTCCAGCTCGGCGACCGTTCGCAAGGCGCCTCGAGTAGCGGGCGGATCTGCCGAGACCCTGCCAAGCTCGGCCTGGACAAAGTTGGCGAAGGCACGCGCCTTGGCGGTCACCATGCGGCCAGCCGGGAACATCGCCCAGCAATCGAGCGGCGGCATAAGCCAGTCTTCTAGGACGGCGACGACCTCGCCCGAGGCCAGCTCCGGCGCGAACATCCATTCCGAGGCGATGGCATAGCCGAGCCCGTTCAACACGGCCGTACGCACGCCTTCGGCAGCGCTCACCCGAATTCGCCCCGACAGCCTGGTCTCGATCTCCGCTTCGCCTCGGCGAAAGCGATGGACCTCGCCGCCGCCTGCCCTATCCATGCTAAAGACCACGGCCGACAATCGGACGAGGTCGCGCGGCGTGCCCGGCAGGCCATGGCGCTCGAAGAAGGCGGGCGCGCCGACGACCAGCCTGCGACACGATGCGAGCTTTTTAGCAATCACCGACGAATCGCTCAGCACGCCGGTTCGCAGCGCCATGTCGACGCCGTCCTGGATGAGGTCGCCGGTCCGGTCGCTCAGGAGGAGGTCGAGCGACAGATTGGGATGCCGGTCGAGGAAGAGGTCCAGCTTCGGCACGATGTGAAGGCACGCCAAGGTCACCCCGGCGCTCACCCGCAATCGGCCAGCGATGCCGCCGCGCTCGGCCGCCGCGGCGGCGACTGCCTCGCGCGCGGCGTCGATGATCTTGCGCGCACGCTCAAAGAAGTCGTAGCCGGCCTCGGTGGGAGTGAGCCCCCGGGTCGAGCGCATCAGCAGTCGTACGCCCAAGTGCTCCTCGAGCTGCGCGATGGACTTGGACACGGCTGGCTGGCCGACCTTGAGGTCACGCGCCGCCGCAGAAAACGACTTCGTTTCCACGACACGGACGAACATCTCCATGGCACCAAGACGATCCATCTCTCTCACCACGGGTCACAGGTCAAAGGTACCGCAAGGTTCATTTGCCGAATTGGCCATCGGCGGCAAGCAGCCGATCGGATCGCTTTAGCGGGAAAGCACGATCCGGGCGCGCATGCCGGTCCACCATCGAATCGGTGCGCTCTGCCGGCGAGGTGTGCAGACCGAGTGCAGACGCGTCGCGCACCAGGTCGGGCAGCGTGCGGGCGCCCATCTTGGTCATCGCGCTGCGGCGATGGATCTTCACCGTGATCTCGCTGAGGCTGAGGCGGGCCGCGACCTGCTTGTTCATCAGCCCTTGCGTGACCAGCGCCATGACCTCGCGCTCGCGATCGGTCAGCCGAGCGAAGCGCGCCTGCAGGTGGGCCGCGTGCTGCTCCGAGCGGCGCCGGGTGCGATCGCTGGCGATCGCCAGCAGCACCGCGTCGATCAGGTCCTGATCGCGGAACGGCTTGGTCAGAAAGTCCACCGCGCCCGCCTTCATGGCCTTCACCGACATCGGAATGTCGCCGTGTCCGGTCACGAAGATTACCGGCGCGGCAACCCTGGCGCGGGCCAGCTGGTGCTGCAGCTCCAGCCCGCTCATGCCGGGCAGCCGGATATCGAGGATCAGGCAGTTCGCGGCCGCGAGCTTCGCCGCCGCCAGCATCTCGGCCGCCGATCCGAACAGCGCGACGCGCAAGCCGACCGATTCGAGGAGGTCGCTGAGCGCCTCGCGCATCGCCGGCTCGTCGTCGGCGACCATCACGAGCGCGTCCTCGGGCGCATCCTCGGGCCGAGATTTCTGCGCAACATCGATCATCGCAGCCTCCCCTAACTGGAACGCGAAAGCGCCCGGCCGACGGCCGTCAGCAGCGCCTGTCCGTCGAATGGCTTGCAGAAGAAGCCCTGGTTTCCCGCAGCCATGGCCCGCTGTCGGTCGGCATATTCGTGCCGGCCCGTGATGAAGATCACCGGCAGTTCCGGCCGTCGCGCCCGCGCCAGGCGGTGCAGCTCGAAGCCGTCGAGCTGCGGCATGCCGATGTCGGCGATCAGGCAGTCGATCGCTCCGAAGGCATGATTGTCCAGCAGCTCCTGGCCGGAGCCGAACGCAAACACGGTATGGCCTGCAGATTCCAGCAGATCTTCCAGCGATTCGAGGACGCGCGCGTCGTCGTCGACGACAGCCACGGTCCCGCCCCAAAGGTTCGACATTCACCCCGCCCCCGTCCGTCTCGAATGCCTGACTTCGATCCCAAGCCTGCCGGCGATCCGCACCAGGTCGGCGAGCGATGCGGCTTGCATCTTGCGCATGATCTTGCCGCGGTGGATCTCCAGCGTGGTCTCGCTGATGCCGAGCTCCTGCGCCGCCTGCTTGTTCAAAAGGCCGCTCACGACCAGCGGCAGGACCTCGCGCTCGCGCGGCGTCAGCGTCGCCAGCCGCGCCCTGAGGGCCGCCAAATCGGTGCGCGCGCGACCTGCCGCGCGGTCGGCGGCAATGGCGCTGCGGACGGCGCCGAGCAGCGCCTCGTCGGCGAACGGCTTGGTGAGGAAGTCGACGGCACCGCCCTTGATGGCGCGCACCGAGCTCGGAATGTCGCCATGGCCGGTGATGAAGACGATCGGCGGATGGTCGGCCTGGGCGGCCCGCTTCTGGAACTCGAGGCCGTTGATGTCCGGCAGCTCGACGTCGAGGATCAGGCAGGCCGGCAGGTCGGGACGCGCGAAGGCCGTGTAGGCGGCGAGCGAGCCGAACGAGACCGCCTCGATGCCGACCGCAGCCAGCAGATCGCAGATCGCCTCGCAGACGCGGGCATCGTCGTCGACGACGTACACGATGTGATCGCTCTCGCTCACGCCGCCGCCTC
>JAFAKN010000601.1 GCA_019235415.1 Alphaproteobacteria bacterium | reverse complement strand
CGCTGGAACATGAAATCGTAGACCACGAGCGCCGGCAGCGCGGTCGAGATGCCGGGGCCGCCATTGGTCAGCGCGCGGACCAGGTCGAAGGTCTTGATGGCGTACTGCAGCAGGATCACCAGGCCGGCGATGGCGATCGGCGCCATGCTGGGTGCTGCGATGCGCAGGTAGAAGCGGACGGGGCCGGCGCCGTCGATCTGAGCCGCCTTGGCGATGTCCGAATCGATCGAGCGCAGGCCGGCCAGGAACAGTGCCATGGCGAAGCCCGCGCCGTGCCAGGCCGCGGCGATGATGATGGTGTAGAGCGCCATGTCGCGGTCGACGATCCAATCGAAGCGGAAGTCCGACCAGCCGAGGTCGCGCACGAACTTCTGCACCCCGAGCCCCGGATTGAACAGCCAGCTCCACACGCTGCCCGTCACCACGAACGACACCGCGAGCGGATAGAGGAAGACCGTGCGCAAGAGGTTCTCCGCCCGGATGCGTTGGTCTATCAGCACCGCCAGCACGAAGCCCAGCAGCATGGTCAGCGCGACGTAGCCCGTGCCATAGATCACGAGGTTGATGTAGGCCACCTCGGTGTTCTCGCTGCGCAGCACCGCACGAAAGGACCGCAAGCCCACCCACTCGTACTCGGGCAGGAGATCGGACGGCGTGAAGGAAAGCCACGTCGTCCAGGCCGTGAAGCCCACCACGTAGGCCGCGTTCACCAGCAGCGGCAGCCACATGACGGCGAGCGCCAGGACCTCGCCGCGCCTGATCCGCCAACGGGTCAAACGCCACTCATCCGCGGGCGTTGTCCACCGCCGCGGCCAGCCGGGTCACGGCCTGCTCGGGCGACGCCTTGTCGTTGTGGATGAAGTCGGTGATGACATCGATCATCGCTGCAGAGATCTGGTTGGGCTGCGCCATGTTGTGGGCGAGGCTCAGCAGCACCCGCTTGGTCTTGAAGGCGTCGATCAGGCCGGCGGCGGCGCTGCGCTGGCCGTCGGACCAGGCGGGCCCCGACAGGTCGACGTCGGTGCGCACCGGAATGGAGCCGGTGGTCTGCGAGTATTGCTCCTGCACGTCCTTCTGCATCATCAGCTTGGCGAGCAGCAGCTGGCCGGCCTGCAGGTCGGGCTCGGGCCGCTTCCAGAAGATCATCGAATCGGCGTTGAGTACGAAGCACGGCTTGCCCTCGTCCTGCGGCGCCGCAACGATCAGTATGTCGTCGAGATTGCCGCCCAGGCGCTTGATGACGCCCTGCGCCCAGCCGCCCATCATCATCATGCCCATCTCGGCCTTGAGAAGCTTGGGCAGGTGCACGGCATAGGTCTGCGCTGCCGTCGTCGGGTCCATCCAATTGGCGATCTTGCGCAACTGGGCGAAGGCTTGGGTCATCTCGGCGCTCTTCAGCGCCTGGGCGTCGAGCTTCATCAGCGCGGCGCGGTAGACCTCGGCATTGATTCCGGCGAGCACGATCTCGAGCTTCATGCCGTCGTCCCAGCGGATGCCGCCGTTGGCGACCGGCGTAATCCCTGCAGCCTTCATGGCCGTAGCGAGCTCGTTGAACTCGGCCCACGTCGCCGGTGCCTTGCTGGCGCCGACTTTGGCCATCGCGGGCTTGGAGATGAACAGCGTGTTGATGCGATAGACCTGCATCGGCAGGGCAATCCAATGGCCTCGCGGCTTGTGCAGGCCCACCAGCTCGGCCGGGATCAGCTTCTCGTAGCCCGCCGCCTCGACCACCGAGTCGATGGTCACGGTCGGCGCGATCTTGCTCCAGGCGGCGATCTCGGGCCCCTTGAGCTGCGCGGCGGCCGGCGGGTTGCCGGCCATGATGTCGGCCCGCAGCTTGTTCATCATCTCGGTGGTGAAGCCCGGCACGGGGCTGTGCTGCCAGATGCCGCCTTCGTCCTCGAAGCGCTTGCCGAGGCCGGTGATCGCCGCCCCGTCACTGCCGGCCGCCCACTGCGAGATGAAGGTGACCCGCGGCTTGACCGCCTGTTGCGCGCGCGCAGCAGCGGGCAGGGCCGCCAGTGCCGTCGCACCCGCCAGCACTTTGCGGCGTGGAACCGTCATCTTTTCCTCCCGTTTGCCGACGCGACCATTCTCCATGCAACGGCGTCTTGGTACAAGTTGGCGGCCCCATGGTGAGCAGAACGTGGGTGAGCAGAATGGGTGAGCAGACCAAGATCGAATGGGTCGACCACACGTTCAATCCGTGGATCGGCTGCACGCGCATCTCGGCGGCCTGCGACAACTGCTATGCCGCGGCGATGGCGCATCGCCGCAAGTGGGCGCGCTTCGAGAATGGCGCGCCGCGCAAGCGGACCACGCCGGACTACTGGCGCCAGCCGCTGCGCTGGAACCGCAAGGCCGCCGCGCGCGGCCAGCGCGCCAAGGTCTTCGGCCCGAGCCTGGGCGATCCGTTCGATGCCGAGGTGCCCGACGACTGGCGCGCCGACTATCTCGGGCTGATCGAAGCCACGCCGTGGCTCGACTGGATCCTGCTGACCAAGCGGCCGCAGGTCGCGGTAAAATTCTTTCGCGGTCGGATGGTGCCGGCGAACCTGTGGCCCGGCGTCACCGCCGAAAGCCAGAAGATGCTGGTGCTGCGCGGGCCGCCGATCCTGTCGATCGCGGCCAAGGTGCACGTGCTGTCGGCCGAGCCGCTGCTCGAGCCGCTCGAGCTCGGCGCCCTCGATCGGCGTTTCGAATGGGTGATCGCCGGCGCCGAATCGGGCCCGCGCGCCCGCCCGTCGCATCCCGATTGGTTTCGCTCCTTGCGAGCGCAGTGCCAGGCGATGGGCGTGCCGTTCTTCTTCAAGCAGTGGGGCGAGTGGGCGCCGCAGGGCGAACTCGAAGCCGGGGCAGGGCGCCGGCATGAATTCGCAGACGGCACGATGGTCGCGCGCCTGGGGCGCAAGCGCGCCGGTGCCGCGATCGACGGCCGCGAATGGCACGAGGCTCCGCCGTGACGAGGCCGAAGCGCGTCCAGCTGTCGCGCAAGCGGGGCTGGCGCAAGCCCGTCAATACCGTCGTGGTCAGCCGGCCGAGCCGCTGGGGCAATCCCTTCGCGATGCAGGATCCCGACGATCGCGCACGCGTCGTGGCGCTGTACCGCGATTTCATCTTCCGGCCGGAGAATGCCGCATTGCGAGAGGCCGCACGTCGCGAGCTCAGCGGCAAGAACCTCGCCTGCTGGTGCCCAATCGACGGACCGTGCCATGCCGACGTGCTGCTCGAGGTGGCCAACGGCTGACGGGCCGTTAATATAGCCGAC
>JAFAKN010000389.1 GCA_019235415.1 Alphaproteobacteria bacterium | reverse complement strand
GCTGGTTTGAGAGCTGCAATCCAGGCAGCGCCATCTGCGCGGCAGGATCATCACGAAGGGCGGCGATTGACCGCCTCCTGGTTCGGACGCCTGTCAAAGCTTGAACGCTCAAGATCATTGGAGATCAGCACCTGGAGGCCGGACCGTAGCGCTTTGCTCAAAGCCCCTTCTGCCCCATCGCCAGGAATTTCTCCTCGCGCCGCTTGCGCAGCGTGTCCCGCTCGAGGCCCACGAGCTCGCCGAGCGCCTCGGTCACGACCTTGCCAACCGCATCGATCGTCTCGTCGGGCGCGCGATGGGCGCCGCCCATCGGCTCGGGGATGATGTCGTCGATGACCTCGAGCTTCTTGAGATCCGTTGCCGACATCTTCATCGCCTCCGCAGCATCCTTGGCGTTGGCGCTGTCGCGCCACAGGATCGAGGCGCAGGCTTCCGGCGTGATCACCGAATAGATGGCGTTCTCCAGCATGTAGACGCGGTCGGCCGAGGCGATGGCCAGCGCGCCGCCCGAGCCGCCCTCGCCGATCACCACGCTGACCAGCGGCACCCCGATGGCAAGACAGGTGTCGATCGAGCTCGCGATGGCCTCGGCCTGGCCGCGCGCCTCGGCATCGAGGCCGGGATAGGCGCCCGGCGTGTCGACCAGCGTGACGACCGGCAGGTTGAAGCGGTCGGCGAGCCGCATCAGGCGCTGCGCCTTGCGGTAGCCCTCGGGCCGCGCCATGCCGAAATTGTGCTTGATGCGCGAATCGGTGTCGTCGCCTTTCTCCTGGCCCAGCACGACGATGCTGCGGCCGCCGAGCCGTCCGACGCCGCCGACGACGGCCGCGTCCTCGCCGAACGCACGATCGCCCGACAGCGGCGTGTAGTCGGTGATCAGGCGGTCGATGTAGCGCTGCGCGTGCGGCCGTTCGGCGTGGCGCGCGACCTGCACGCGCTGCCACGGCGTCAGCTTGGCGTAGGTGGCGCGCAGCTGCTTCTGCACCTTGTCCTGAAGGCGCATGACCTCCTCGGCGATGTCGACATCGCCCGAGTTCGGAAGGTGCCTGAGCTCGGCGATCTTGCTTTCCAGCTCGGCGATCGGCTTCTCGAAGTCGAGGTAGGTGGCCATTGATTTTCAGATGTCGCGCGGCACTTGAATCCTGTCAACTGGCCCGCCGACGGGCACGACGCGCCAGCGGATGCTTGTCCTGCACGAGCGCGCGCAACTTCTCGTCGAGCACGTGGGTGTAGATCTGTGTCGTGGCGATGTCGGCGTGGCCCAGCATCACCTGCACGCTGCGCAGGTCGGCGCCGCCTTCCAGGAGATGGCTGGCGAAGGCATGACGCAGCACGTGCGGCGAGACGCGCGCCGGATCGATGCCGGCCTTGAGCGCTGCCTCCTTGAGGAGCTGCGCGAAGCGTTGCCGCGTGAGATGGCCGCTATCACCGCGCGATGGGAAGAGGAAGCGCGATCGCTGTCCGTCGCCCAGCATCGCGGCGCGGACCGGCAACCATTCGACGATCGCGCGCCGCGCCGGGTCGCTGAGCGGCACCAGCCTCTCCTTGCCCCCCTTGCCGCGCACGCCCAGCACCGCAGCGTCGCGTTCGACCGCCGACAAGGGCAAGGTGACGAGCTCGGTCACGCGCAGGCCGCTGGCGTAGAGGATCTCGAGCAAGGTCGCCATGCGCCCGCCGTCGTTGCCACCCACTTCGCGAGCCGCGGCGATCAGGCGGTCGACCTCCGCGCGCGACAGCACCTTGGGCAGCGCCCGCCCAAGCCTTGGCGAATCGAGCGTGCTCGCCGGATCGTCGTCGCGCAGCCGCTCGGCCGCGAGGAAGCGATAAAACTGGCGCATGACCGACAGCCGTCGCGCCACGGTGCGCGGCGTCATGCCGAGGTAGTCGAGCGCCTTGAGGTAGGCGCGAAGCCCCGCGGTGTCGGCCGTCGCCAAGGTCTGCTTGCGACGCCGCAGGAAGGTCTCGAGATCGCGCAAGTCGGTGCGGTAGGCCGCTTCGGTGTTGCGCGAGGCACCCCGCTCGGCGACCAGCATCTCGAGGAAGGCGTCCGCTTGGCGTGACAGGGCCGGCAAGGGCTTGCGCTTCATGAATGCTCGTCGACGACGACAGCCTGCCCCGCGACCGGCTGCACGAAGAGGGCAGAAATCGTCGCCAAGTTTGCAGCGACGCTAGCGCGCAAAGCGTTCATTGGGCACCGGCACCTCGTAGTGCCGCACCGGTGGACGTGGCTCGAGGACGGCCAGCGCCACCACGCCTGCAACAAGCAGCAGCACCAGCACCAGAATGATGACCGGCCCGATCTTCAAAGCCGGTACGCTGAAGCGGTTCTTGGAACGAAACATCGGCACGACGCGGGCAACCTACCCGGCCCCCGGCGCAGCGGCAATTGGCGGCCGCCGTCGCCGTCGCTTGAAACGGTGAGCAGAATGGGCGACATCCAACGCTGCAATTGGTCATGGACGCTTCATCACCCCTGTCCTTGTCGCGCACCGTGGCACTGGTCGGACTGATGGGCGCCGGCAAGAGCGCCATTGGAAAGCGCCTCGCGCTGCGCCTCGGGCTGCCCTTCGTGGATGCCGACGACGAGATCGAGCGTGCGGCCGGCTGCTCGATCGCCGAGTTCTTCGAACGCTACGGCGAGGCGGAATTCCGTGCCGGCGAGCGGCGGGTCATTGCGCGCCTGCTCGAGCGGCCGCCGCTGGTGCTGTCGACCGGCGGCGGCGCCTACATCCACCCGGACACGCGGGCCCTGATGCGCGACAAGGCGCTGACCGTATGGCTGCGCGCCGATCTCGACGTGCTCTACGACCGGGTCCGCCGTCGCGGCCATCGGCCGCTGCTGCGCCAGGGCGATCCGCGCGACGTGCTGACCCGCCTGATGGAGCAGCGCTATCCGATCTACGCCGAAGCCGACGTCATCGTGGATTCGACCGCGCAGCCGGCCGACCGTACCACCGAGCAGGTGGTCGCGGCGCTCAGCGCCCATCTGCAGGCGCAAGAAGCCCGAGCGCCGGCATGACGGCCGAGTCCAGGACCATCCGCGTCGACCTGGCGGGCCGTGCCTACGACATCGTCATCGGCGCCGGCTTGATCGATCGGGCCGGCGCGCTGTGCCGGCCGCTGCTTGCGGCGCCGCGCGTGATCGTGGTGAGCGACGACAACGTGGCGGCGCTCTATGGCGCGCGACTTGCGGCTTCGTTCCAGCAGGCGGGCGTGCGCGCCGACAGCGTCACCGTCCCGGCCGGCGAGGCGACCAAGGATTTCCCCGCCTTCGCCCAGCTCATGAACCGCCTGCTCGACCATCGTCCCGATCGCAAGACGACGCTCGTGGCGCTGGGCGGCGGCGTGGTCGGCGACGTCACCGGCCTGGCCGCCGCCGTGCTGTTGCGCGGCGTCGACTTCATCCAGATCCCGACCACCTTGCTGGCCCAGGTCGATTCTTCGGTCGGCGGCAAGACCGGCATCAACACCCGGCACGGCAAGAATCTCGTCGGCGCCTTCTACCAGCCGCGCCTGGTGCTGGCCGACACCGACGTGCTCGACACCCTGCCGCGGCGCGAGCTGCGCGCGGGCTATGCCGAGGTCGCCAAGTACGGGCTGATCGACCAGCCCGCGTTCTTCGCCTGGTGTGAGGAGAACGGCGCGGCCTTGCTGGCGGGCGACCGGGCGCGACGCATCCACGCCATCGAGCAGAGTTGCCTCGCCAAGGCACGCATCGTGGCGGCCGACGAGCGCGAAACGACCGATCTGCGCGCGCTCCTCAACCTCGGCCACACCTTCGGCCATGCGCTGGAGGCGGAAACCGGCTTCGGCGACGACCTGCTGCACGGCGAGGCGGTCGGCGCCGGCATGGCCATGGCCTTCGACCTGTCGGCGCGGTTGGGACTCTGCCCCGCGGCCGATGCCGGGCGCGTGCGTCGGCACCTCGCCGCGGTCGGCCTGCCGGTCCGGCTGCGCTCGATCGGCGGCGACAACCGCCGGCAATGGCAGGCGCCACGTTTGATCGACCACATGCGCGGCGACAAGAAGGCCGAAGCCGGCAAGCTCACCTTCGTGCTGGTGCGCGGCATCGGGCGCGCCTTCGTCAGCCGCGACGTCGACGAACGGGCACTGACGGGCCTGCTCGACGATGCGATCGCCGCCTGACCGGGCCCCCTGACCGGTATGGAAGCCGAGCTGCATTTCGACCTTCCGCTGCACCTGGCATGGCCGTTGGTGGTGCTGTGCCTGGCGCTCGGCGCCTACATGTCGGCGGCCGAGACGGCGATCACCGGCGCCTCGCGACCGCGCATGCATCGCCTGGCCCAACAGGGCAACAAGCGGGCCGCGCTGGTGAACGGGCTGCTCGACCGCAAGGACGAGGCGGTGAGCGCCGTGTTGCTGGGCAACAGCGTCGTCAACATCCTGTCGGCGTCGCTCACCACCGCGGTCCTGACGGCGCTGTTCGGGGCCGCCGGCATCGTCTACGCCACGGTGATCGTCGGCGTCATGGTGGTGATCTTCGCCGAGGTGATGCCCAAGACCTGGGCCTTGCTGCGCGCCGACCGGGTCGCGCTGATGCTGGCGCCGTCGATCGTCTTCACGCTCGGGATCCTCGGCCCGATCGCCAGAGCGGTCGCCTGGATCTCGCGCTTCCTGCTGCGCCTGATCGGCGTGCGCACCGACCGCGGGCCCGAGCCCGAAGAGCATGTCGAGGTGCTGCGCGGCGCCATCGAGCTCCATGGCGCGGGCCAGGCCGACGAGGACGCGCCGGAAGAGAAGGCCATGTTGCGATCGGTCCTGGACCTGGCCGACCGGACCGTCGGCGACGTCATGACCCACCGGGGCAATGTCGTGCTGATCGACGCCGACGAGCCGATCGGAGCCATCGTCGACAAGACGCTGGCGGCGCCCTACACGCGCCTGCCGGTCTATCGCGGCGAGACCGACGACGTGGTCGGCGTGGTGCACGCCAAGGACCTGTTCCGCGCCGTCAACGCTGCCCGCGAGCCGAGCGCGGTGAAGATCGACGACGTCATGACGCAGCCCTGGTTCATTCCCGAGTCGACCACCTTGTTCGACCAGCTGCAGGCGTTTCGCGCCCGGCACGAGCATTTCGCCATCGTGGTCGACGAGTATGGCGCGCTGCGCGGCATCGTCAGCCTCGAAGACATCATCGAGGAGATCACCGGCGACATCCAGGACGAGCACGACGCCATCAAGCACGGGGTCGTGCAGCGCGAGGACGGCAGCCTGATCTGCCGCGGCGACGTGCCGATCCGCGACCTCAACCGCGAGTTCGGCTGGGAGCTGCCGGAGGACGTCGCCATCACCATCGCCGGCCTGGTCCTGCACGAGGCGCGGCGCATCCCGGAGGTCGGCCAGACCTACGCATTTTACGGATTCAGGTTCGAAATTCTGAAGCGCGAGGGCACGCGCGTCGCTGAATTGCGGCTGATTCCGCCCGCCGCCCTGGAAGCGGCTATATA
>JAFAKN010000022.1 GCA_019235415.1 Alphaproteobacteria bacterium | reverse complement strand
GGATCAGCCTGCGCGACCACCAGCGCTTCGGCCATGCGATGGCGCGCAGCGGCAATCAGCTGGGGCGCAACGTGCCGGGCACGACCTACGCTTGCGCGCCGGGCGGCCCGAACGACTACGTTTTCCTCTACGCCCAGCCGCAGATGTGGCCGGCGGTGGCTAAAGTGCTGGGGCAGCCGGAGTTGACCGAGGACGCGCGCTTCAAGACGCTCGAAGCGCGCTGGGACAACCGGACGGAGCTCGATGCCATTATCGCGGCGTGGACGCGCCGGCGCAGCAAGCACGAAGTCATGCGCCTGATGGGCGATGCGGGCGTTCCCTGCGGCGCCTGCCAGGACACCGGCGAGGTGCTGGCCGATCCGCATCTCAAGGCGCGCGAGATGATCGTCGACGTGGACTACCCGACCCGCGGCACCTATCAGACGGTCGGCTGCCCGATCAAATTGTCGGATTCGCCCGTCGCGGTGAGCCGTCCGCCCCTCTTGGGCGAGCACACCGACGACCTGCTCGAAGCCCTGTGCGGGGTCGAGCCCGATGAGGCGAAGCGCCTGCGCCAGGAGGGGGTCGTCTAGCGGCCGAGATGAGGATAATTCGAGACCTTCGGCGGGTTTCGGCGCATCATGACGCCGCAGCGCGAGATGTCGGACCGGAGACAGCGATGCGTGCAGTCCTGATTGCGACGATTCTGGGAGCCGGGTTGCTCCTGTCGCCGAGCGACGGCGCCTTCAGCCAGACGGGTACGGGCCGGGCGGGTACGGGCCAGACGGGTACGGGCCAGACGGGAACGGGCCAGACGGGCACGGGCCAGGCGGACACCCGGGCGCCGGCCGCTTCGGTGGCCCAAGCGATCGCGAAAATCCAGGAAAGCCAGATCGCCACCGATGTCGCGCGACGTCCCTACCTGCTGGCCGGCAGCGGCCAGCGGGCGCTTGTGCTCATGCATGGCTGGGGACCGACTTACGTGCCGAATCGGCCTGAAGAAATTCCCGTCCTGGCCGCTCCTGACGTGCCGACGACGGGCTTCTATCCGTGGTCCAAGAACCTCGGCGCGCGCACCTGGCCCATTCTTTCCATTCAAGCGCCCTGCTGGAAGTGCTGAGCCCGAACGGCCGCGACTGTGCTGAGGCCGGTCACGGACGAACGCGGATGATCATCTTCCCCTTGCGCCGCTCGGTCCGGTTGAAGGCGGCGACAGCGTGGTCGAGGGTCGGGATGTTGTCGATGATCGTCCGCAATCGTCCGTCACGCACCCGCTGGACGATCTCACCCAGCTGGGCACCATCGGCTTCGACCACGAAATCGACCGCCAGGCCGTCGGCGGGCCGCGCCTCGGGTGGTGCCACGATGGCCAGCAGCGTACCTCCGGCTCGAACCAAGCCGACCGAGCGCTTCCCGATGTCGCCACCGATGGCGTCGAACACCAGATCGACTCCCCCGACGTCTTCCAGGACGTCGTTCCCGAGGTCGACGAACTCCTTGGCGCCGAAGTCGAGCACCGTCTGACGGTCGGCGGCGCGTCCGGTGCCGATGACGTAGGCGCCCGCCTCGCGTGCGAGTTGCGTCACTATCGACCCGACGGCGCCGGCCGCGCCGTGCACCAGGACGCTCTGCCCCGCCTGCAGGCGGCCGTGGTCGAACAGTCCCTGCCACGCGGTCAGGCCCGAGATCGGCAGGCTCGCCCCGACCGTGAAGTCGACGTCGCGCGGCAGCGGCGCGAGGTTGCGCGCCTCGACGGCGACATACTCCGCGAGCGTGCCGTCGCGATACCAGTCGGTGAGGCCGAACACCCGCTGTCCCACCCACAGCCCCCGCGTGCCATAGCCGAGGGCGGTGACCACGCCGCTGAGCTCGTGCCCGGGGATCGACGGTGTGCGGTCATGAAAGAGGCGATCGGTCCAAGTCGAGGGCCATTCCAGCTCGGTCGGCACCCAGCCCGACGCATGAACCCGAACGACGACGTCGTTTATCGCTGCCTGCGGCTCGGGCCGCTCCACCAGCTTCATCCCGGCCGTTCCGGCAGCCTGGTCGGTCACTACGATCGCTTTCATGATGATTTTCTCCTCGGTCATTGGTCCTGCGACGTCGAGGAGATGTGCCCGCCCGTGGTCGTGAACAGTACCGAAAGCGTACCATCGAACGATTGCCGAGCTGCCCATCGAGCTCGATCGTGTCGCAGGAAGGCCGCTCGCCGCGCAGATCTGCGCGGCGGTCCGAAAGGCGATCGAGACGGGAGCTGGCGCGAAAGGTCGAGTGACCTCCCCGGTGACGACCATTCCGTATCGAGATCCTCCAGCCTGACACCATGTCCAGCGCGCAGGCTGCTCCGCGCCTGCTCGATGCGGCGAACAAAGCGCGGGTCATGCTCGAGGCGGTAATCGAACCAGTCCTCCTCCGATTCGAATCCGATCAGCACACCCGCCGGCTTGCCATGGCGCGTGATCACGATCTCCTGCGTCTCGGCCTCGCGAAGATAGCGGTCTGCTCAAGCCCCGCAATCGCTTGATTCGACTGCGGCTCGTTCTTTGGGGTTCGTGCCTCAGATGCATTCCGAGCGCTCGCCGCAAACCTCGGCTCGAACGTGCGCCTTTGTTCTGATCGCCGCGAGGGTGGCCGGGAACTCGCCGAACAGCGGTTCAGCAATCGAAAACCGCGTGACGGCCGGCGGCCTGCTCCATAGGCTTGCGATGGTCGCGGCAACCACTCGACCAACAACCAATCAAGATCCGATACGGGAGCGATACGCCATGCGCATGTGCATCCTCGTCCTCGGCGCGCTGCTCGCCGGCTTACTCTTGGGTGAAGGGGGCGTAGCGGGCGGCCCGGTCTTCGCTCAGATGCCCAACCCGCCCGCCAATGCGGGGCCGGTCCAGCCGTGGGGGCTCCCGCCGCTGCCGCAGGGGATCGGACCGGTCGAGAAGTTCGCCGATGCAGGCAACACCCCGCAGGGCAAGTTCCTCGAAGGCGGCGCGTTCGACGAGCAGGGCAATCTGTGGTTCGTCGGGATCGGCAGTGGGTGGATCTCCTACCTCCAACCGGACGGCAAGCTGGTGCCGGTGGTCAACTGCAACCCGCCGGA
>JAFAKN010000525.1 GCA_019235415.1 Alphaproteobacteria bacterium | reverse complement strand
AAGCAGTTGGCATCCAAGTCCCGTCACAGGCGGCGCGCTGCTGGTCTCGGTCGGGCCGGTGTTCGCCACGCAGCGCTCGCTTTACCGCACGCCGCTGGGCGGCGTGCTGCCGGCGGCGCCCTTGGGCGACGTGCTGGAGACCGGCTTCAAGCCCAAGGTGACCGAGATCGGCCAGCGCCATCCGGTGACCGCCAACCTGCCGCAGGCGGGCGACCCCGGGAAGGAGCCGGAATGGGGCCGCTGGTTCCGGCTGGTGACGGCGCGCACCGAGCACGGCAACGCCGTCCTGTCGGGCGCCGAGGACAAGCCCCTGGTGATCCTCGACCGCGTCGGCCAGGGCCGCGTGGCGCAGATGATGTCCGACCAGCTGTGGCTGTGGAACCGCGGCATCGACGGGGGCGGCCCGCAGCCCGAGCTGGTGCGTCGCGTCGCCCACTGGCTGATGAAGGAGCCCGACCTCGAGGAGGAGGCGCTGCGCGCCACCTCGGTCGGCGGCCGCATCGAGGTCACCCGCCGCACGCTGGCCACGACGTTCCCGGTCGTGACCATGACCTCGCCCGACGGCAGCACCCGAAAGATCGAGCTGCGCCAGGCGAGCCCGGGTTTGGGCCTGGGCGTGATCGACGTCGACAAGCCCGGCCTCTACCGCTTCGACGACGGCACGCTGCGCACCGTGGCGGCGGTCGGCAATCCCGACCCGCTGGAATTCTCCGACGTGCGGGCCACCGACCAGAAGCTCCGGCCGCTGGTCGAGGCGTCGGGCGGCAGCATCGTGTGGCTGGCCGACAACGGCGATCCCGACGTGCGCTCGGTGCGTCCGGGCCGCGCCGCCGGCGGTTCGGACTGGATCGGCTTGCGCCGCAACGAAGGCTACACCGTCGCCGGCATCAACCAGCTGCCGCTGCTGCCCGGCATCCTGGTGGCGATGGCCTTCCTGCTGGCCCTGGGCAGCGCTTGGTGGCGCGAGGGGCGGTAAGCGCTTGCCAATGACCGCTGGGATGCACAGCATCTGAGCTTTCTGACCTTTTTGACCTTTCTGACCACGATCCCGGCCGGGGTCAGGCGGCCGCCAGCGCCGGGTTGACCTCCCACCGCTCGGACGGCCGGCCACCTGTCTCAGGTCGCAGGGGGCGCACGAAACCCAGGGCGCAGAGGTTGCCGAGCAGAGCCTCGGCGCGTCCGGCGTTCACCGTCTTGCCCAGTCCCTGGGTGCGGACCTCAGTTCGAGTCACCTGCGTGCGACGCGTGGATTTCAGCCAGCGCGCGACGCGGCGCGCCTGGAGCGAGAAATCCGACGGCAAGCCGCGCGCCAACACTGCCCGCGCATGCGGGTGGAAATAGCCCTCCCACAGGCGAGTGGCCGCCAGCACGTGGTCGCGCATCACGCGACGGGGCACAACCGGCGCCGTCGCCGAAGGCCGCGACCAGTCGAGGAGCGCGAGCAGTCCGCTCAGCCGCACGGCCGTGCCGCGGCCCTTGCCCAGCCAAGCCGCGTCGAACCCCTCGGCCGCACGCGCGGTTTCAGGCAGGCGACCGAGCCAGCGGTCCAGCACCATGAGCGCATCCGAATCGAGCGCGAGCAGGCAGGGTTGCTCGGGCGACCCAACCGCCTGCGCGATCCGCTGCAGCAGCTTGCGCGCTTCATCGTCCGCCGGCACGCCGTCGTCGGCCGGGGCGAGCGACTGATGCCCGGGCGGCGCGGGCCACGCGAACAGAAAGCGCGCGGGCAAGCCGTCTGGGCTGCCGGCCATCGCCTCGGCGAGCCCGTCCGGATGAAGCGAGCCGATGATGCTGACGGCAAGCTCCCCGCGCGCCGACCAAGCGTCGAGCCAGCGCCCGCCGCCGCGCGTGTCGTTCGCCTGCCTGACCAGGTCGGCGAGCCACGGCGTCGCCTCGTCGCGCCACAACAACACGCCGGGCGGACGTGCCGCGACGGCCTTGGTGAGCGTCGCGAAGTCGTGCACCACGACCGCGCCCTTGCCTTGCTCAGGCCGCGCGGCCTCCGCGCCGTGGCCGCGTAGCGCCTTCTCGACGGCGGCCAGCGGGCGCGCGACGGCGTCGAGCGCCGGCGTCTTTCCGGTCGACGCCGCGCCGACCAGCGCCTGCCACAGCATCAGCGGCTCCGACCACGACGGCGTCACGCTCACCCGGACGCCCGCTCCAGCCAGCGCCGCGACCGCTGCCAGCAATGCCTGCGCCACGTAGTCCACCGGTGCGCCAGCGCGGCGCGCGGCCGTGACCGCCCAGTCTTTCCAGGGCGAAGGCAGGACGTCGACCGGAAAGACGGGCAGCGCGGGGCGGCTGTCGTCAAGCAGGCTAGGGTCGATTGCCGGCCAATCTTCCGGTGGCGCGCCGAATGGGAGAGTGGGCGGAGCGTCAACCGGCATTGCGCCGGAGAATTCCGCGGATTGCTGAGAAGCATGCTGGGTCATGGACAGTCCCAATCGGTGGCGTTGCCAATTGAGGTAGCACCCGCCCATCGAGATGTCAAGCAGCACTATACTTAAGATAAGCGTAGCAGCGGAGCACCACGAGCAATATTCGCGTCAGAAACTCAAAATCGGCCTACAGTCTCGCAGCGACAACGGGTGTAGGAGCACGCCATGCATCTCAGATTGGCGATCATTGCGACGCTGGCCGCCGGGCTTCAGCTCCTTTCGCCTGCGCCCGCGGGCGCAAAGGAAGGCCAGGACCCGCAGGCCGGTCCCTGGCCGACGGAATCGTGGCCGATCTCGACGCCTGAGGAGCAAGGCGTGGATTCGGCCGCCCTTGCCCGATTGATCGAGACGGTGGGCGGCTACAAGCAGGACAGCGTGATGGTCGTCCGGCACGGACGGATCGTCGCCGACGCCTACTTTGCCCCGTACGTCGCCGGCATCAGCCACGACTTGAGATCGGTGACCAAGAGCGTCGTCGGGACGCTGACGGCCATCCAGCTCCAGAAGGGCGCCCTCGATAGCGTCGAGCATCCCGTTATGGACCTGTTCTCCGACAAGCGGATCGAGAATGTCGACGACAGGAAGCGCGCGATGACCGTTCAAAGTCTTTTAGACATGACCTCGGGCATACGGTGGACGGAGAGGTTCTATACGCCCGACGAGACGATCATGCAGATGTACAGGAGCTTCGACCGCACCGCCTTCGTGCTCGACCAGCCGATGGCCGAGGCGCCCGGCGCCCATTTCAACTACGCAGGCGGCAATCCCTACCTGCTCTCCGCGCTAGTCAACAGGAAGTCCGGACAGAACGCGCTCGAATTTGCGACCAGGGAGCTGTTCGAGCCGCTTGGGATCAAGAGCGCCAAATGGAGGCCAATCGATGCGCAGGGGATCGTTGACGGCGAAGCCGGCCTGTTCCTTTCGCCGCACGACATGGCGAGGTTCGGCTATCTCTACCTCCGCAACGGCACGTGGGAGGGAAGGCAGATCATCCCGTCGGCATGGGTCGACCGCGTGAAGGAGGGCAAGGTTTCCGCGACAAACGGTTTCCACTACGGAAACTTGTGGTGGTCGCTTCCCGAAAAGGGCGCCTACATGGCACGCGGCCGGCATTCGCAGCTCATCCTCGTCATCCCCAAGCTCGACGTCGTCGCCGTGATGACCGGTGTCCTGCGCGATACCGAGTTCTATTCGATCTCCGGGCTGATCGACGACATCACCCGCGCGATCAAGTCGGACGAGCCGCTGCCGGCCGATCCGATTGCCGCCGCCTCGCTCGCCAGCGCGATCCGTCAGGCGGCGACGGAAAAGCCCATCACCGTCAGCGGCTCGCCGGATCTTGCCAAGAAGGTTTCCGGAAAGCTCTACCAGTTGCCGGGCAACCCGCTGCACGTGACGAGCTTCACGCTGAACTTTCTCGATCCGGAGCCGTCATGGGCGTACACGACGGACCTCTCGACCGACCGGAACACGGGAAAGTTCGGGCTCGACGGATACTATCGAAAAAGCACCACGGCGCCGTATGGGACAACCGCGGCCCGAGGGCGTTGGACGAGCGAGCGCACGTTCATGATGGACGCTCGCAATCTGGGACGCGGCGAAGTCGCAACCTGGACGTTCGTCTTCGACGGCGACAGAGTGACGGTGGAGTACGAAAACACCGACGGCTTCAGGACTGAGCTTCGAGGCCGAACGAGCGAGTGAAGCTGGGCACATGGCCGGACCGCCTGGTGTCGGCGTCGGCGTGCATCGCTGGGGCAAGAACCGACAACACGTTCGTCGCCAGGGTCTCACGCCCTGGAGTATAGGAATGACTGGCAGGACTGGTCGGGTCCGCGCCAGTCAGTCGCGAAACTGGTCGTGGCAGGCCGAGCAGGCACCGCGCGTAATGGCCAGCTGCCGGGCGATCGCTTCTCGATTGCCGTCCTTGACGGCCATCCGCAGCTTGCCGCTTTCGATGACGAGATGCTTCTGAGCCTCGAGAAAGCGGTCGACATCATCCCAGCTGGTGGGTGCAGCGCCGCTCTTGCCCGGCAGCTCCTCGAGCTCACTGCCCGGCGGGAAGAGCGAGGGAATGGATTTGGCCATCAACACGACCTTGGTCGCAGCCTCGAGCGCGGCCGCCGGCTCGCCCTTGCCGTCGATGAACTCGCCGATCTCAGCCAGCGAAGCACGCATGGTCCGCATGGTCGCGTGCAGGGCCGGGATGATGCTTTCGGCATGGAGGCCGGCGGTGCCGGCCACGCTGCCCGCGAGCGCGAGAAGAAGGACGGGCAGACTCGCCCAACGAAGACGCATGTGCTTGCGAAACATGAAGGGCCTACCGTCCGACGGGAGGCATTATTCCGCGACGAAGCGGCGGCAGCGCCCGCAAGGAGACTTCATACCGGTCGGCGAGCTCGCCGGGATCGAATTTGCCGGCCTGCTGCTCGATAATCCTGCGCGCGATATCCAGCATAGCCGGATCGGCCTTGGGCAAGCCGATCGGCCCGACATCGCGGAGGGACGGCGCCATCACGGATGCGATCGGTAGCGCACATTGCTCCCCTTCCGCGCATGAATCGTTGAATGCGGCGCTTAAGGCGAGCACGACTGCAGGACGAGAAAGGAACAATGGCGAGCTTTCGCGCTCAGCTCAGTCCGGACGAGGAGAAGACGCTTCGTCGGGTGGCAATCGATACCTTGGAGCCCGGCGACGTTCGGGAGCAAGACACCAAACGTCTGCTCACCCTGGGTCTCATCCAGCAGGCGGACGGTTTGCTGATCCCAACAGAACGAGGACTTGAGCGTCTCCAAATCCGACGACCGCCGACAGGCAACGCCGGACGCCGCCTCAAGAGGCGACGACTGCCTGTTTGATCGCCCGCTCCGGTCCGCAGCGAATACGGCTGCAGACCGGAGCCGAAGATCGACGACACGTCCACAAGGTCGGCTAGGCGGCGGCGCGCTGCGGCGTGTTTTCGCTTCGGCTACGCCTCATTCCCCGCGAAGCCTGGATGCCCTTGGGGAGGCCACTGCGGTCGCTATAGTCCATCGTGCGGCCGACATTGCGACGGTGGGCGCCGGCCGCCGCCGACACCGCGATGACGTCGAGCGCCGTCACGGCGGCGACCGCGACCAGCGCCCAGAAGGCATTGCCGCGCTGGGGATTGCGAGCGCCCAGCGCCGGCAGCAGCGTCGCCATGTCGAGGACGTCGCCCGCGACGCGGCTGGCGAGACCGACCTGCTTGTCCATCGACAGGGTCGGGATGCCGGCCATGATCTCGCGCGCGCCGTAGGCCCGCACCAGGCCTTCCTTGCCCTCCATGCCCAGTGCGCGGGTGACGGTGCGCGGCGCCAGCAGCTCCATCATGCCGAGCCCCAAGCTGAACCAGCCGAGCGCACGCGCCAGCCGGTCGCCCGGCAGCAGCGAGCTGGGGCCGATTTCCAAGACCTTTGGGTCACCCGGCGAGCGGGCAATGCGATTGGTCAAGCTGACGACGTTCATGCGTATGCTCCTGCGGCGGTTCCAGCCTGCGCGGTGCGAGTGGCCGCACCATTGGCGCCCGGCGTAAGGACGACCTTGATGCAGCTGTCCTGCTTGTTGCGGAACACGCGGTACATCTCCGGTCCCTGCGCCAGGTCGACTTTGTGGGTGACGACGAACGAGGGGTCGAGCGAACCGTCCTCGATCAGCCGCAACAGCTCGTCGGTCCAGCGGCAGACGTGGGCCTGCGCCATGCGCCAAGTCAGGCCCTTGTTCATGGCCACGCCCATCGGCAGCTTGTCCACGAGGCCGAGATAGACGCCCATGACCGAGATGACGCCGCCTGGCCGGCAGACATAGATCATCTCGCGCAAGGCGTGCGGTCGGTCGTTCTCCATCAGCATCATCTGCTTGCCCCGATCGAGGATCGTGTCGGGCTGGGCGAAGCTCACGTGACTCTCGGTGCCGACCGCGTCGATGCATTTCTGCGGCCCCTTGCCGCCGGTGAGATCGTTCAGCCGCGCGATCACGCTCTCCTGCATGAAGTTTATGGTGATGGCGCCGCCCGCCGCGGCCATCGACAAGCGATCGCCCAGGCAGTCGATGGCGACCACCTGCTCCGCCCCCATCAGCAGCGCGCTGCGGATTGCCATCTGGCCGACCGGGCCGCAGCCCCAGACGGCGACGGTGTCGCCCGACTCGATGTCGCACTGCGCCGCGGCCTGCCAACCGGTCGGCAGGATGTCGCTCAGGAACAGGAGCTTGTCGTCAGGAATGCCGTCGGGGACCTTGATGTGCGTGCAATCGGCGAACGGCACGCGCAGGTATTCCGCCTGCCCGCCGGGGTAGCCCCCGGTCAGGTGCGTGTAGCCGAACAGGCCGCCGCCCGAATGACCGAACACCTTGTCGGCCAGCTCCTTGTTGCGGTTGGTCCGCTCGCACAGGGAATAGTTCTGTCGACGGCACTGCTCGCATTCGCCGCAAAAAATGTTGAACGGCACCACGATGCGGTCGCCCTTCTTGAGCTTGCCGGCCGCCGCGCTGCCCACCTCCTCGACGACGCCCATGGTCTCGTGGCCCATGATGTCGCCCGGCAGCATCGCCGGAACGAGGTTGTGGAACAGGTGCAGGTCCGAGCCGCAGATGGCGCAGCTCGTCACCCGGATGATGGCGTCGCGCGGGTGCTCGATCGTTGGGTCGCTGACCCGGTCGCATCGGATGTCCTCCTTGCCGTGCCACACCAGGGCTTTCATCGCCTTCTCCTCTGTCGCCTAGGGATGGCGGTGCAACTCGGCCTATGACCGTGGGTTGCGCACCTGAGCGCGATCATCAGGTGCGTGATGGGCAATGGCCGCCCCGGATCGTGGCTGACAATCGCGCCGGCGCACGTCAGCGGCCGCCATTCGCGATCGCCTGCGACATGCGGCGACATGGTCCGAATCGGTACAGCAACAGGCCTTGGATACATCCCATTGTTGCAACGTCGCTCACATTCACCGGTGAAGGACCATGCCGACCGACCATTCTTCCTCGCCACGTCCATTTGCGCTCGTAACCGGTGCTTCGAGCGGCATCGGGTTGGAGCTTGCCCGCGAATGTGCGCGCCACGGCCACGAGCTTCTGATCGCCGCCGATGATCCTCGGATACAGGACGCAGCGCGCGCGCTGGCGCAAACCGGCACCGAGGTGAGTGCCGTGCAAGCCGACTTGTCGGACCTCGCGGGCGTCGACCGGCTGCTTTCCGCCGCGCACGGCCGTCCCATCGACGTGTTGATGGCGAATGCCGGTCGCGGTCTTGGTCGCGCTTTTCTCGATCAGGACTTCGAGCAGGTTCGGCGCGTGGTCGATACGAACATTACCGGCACGATCTACCTGATCCAGAAGGTGGGCCGCATGATGAAGCTGCGCGGTGAAGGCCGGATTCTCATTACCGGCTCGATCGCCGGATTCATGCCGGGGACCTACCAGGCCGTCTACAACGGCACCAAAGCGTTTCTCGACTCCTTCTCGTTCGCGCTCAGGGCCGAACTGAAGGGTTCCGGGGTGACCGTGACCTGCCTGATGCCCGGCGCAACCGAAACGGAGTTCTTCGAGCGAGCGGACATGATGGACACCAAGATCGGCACGGAGCACAAGGACGACCCGGCGCGCGTCGCCAAGCTCGGATTCAAGGCGTTGATGGACGGAGACGGCGAGGTCATCACCGGTTGGCAGAACAAGCTCCGGGCGGCCATCTCCGGCGTGACGCCCGCCGGGGTCCTTGCAGAGCGGCATCGGCAGGAGGCCGCACCGGGCACGGCGGAGAAGCAGAATTGAAACCGAAGCAAGCGGCCAACGCCTGCGCACGAAGCGCTTGAGCCGTGCAATCCAGAAGGTGCCTCCCGTGTCCGATGACTCCGGCCAATCTGATTCCAGACGTCGACTCCTCTTGGCTGCCGGTGCGGCGACGGGGGTCGCGCTCGCGTCTCGCGCGATGGCTGCCCCTACAGCCGACGGCAGGTCCGACACAAGTCCCCGGGAGTTGCATGGCAACCCGATGCCGGAACCCGCCCCCGGCCAGAGCGCCGGTCCGATCAAACCGGGCCGCGGAAGTGCACTCGAAGGCAAGCTGGCAGTGGTCACTGGGGCGGCGCGCGGCATCGGAAGGGCTATTGCAGTGGAGTTTGCCGCCAACGGTGCCGACGTCGTCTGCATCGACATTTGCGGCCCGGTTTCGTCTGCATCAAATGCGGTTCCTGCCACGCCGGTCGACCTGAACGAAACGGTTCGCCAGATCAAGGCTTACGGGCGCTTGGGCGAGGGCATTCAGGCCGATATCCGCGATATTGGATCACTGCGCCACATCGCCGACGACCTAAGCCAACGCCATCAGCGGATGGACATAGTGGTCGCGAAATGCCGCCATCCAGCGATGGATGCCCTTGTTGGAAATGGACGACGCCGACTGGCGGGACGTGATCGACAACAACCTGAACGGCACCGCCAACACGATCAGAGCCTTCGCCCCCAAGATGCGCGTCGCGGGGAAGGGACGGATCATCGTCCTTTCTTCAATGCAGGGCAAACATGGCACGAAAGATGCCGCGAGCTACTCGGCGTCCAAGTGGGGCATTCTCGGCTTGATGAAATCGGCGGCGCTCGAACTTGGTCAGTACGGCATTACCGTCAATGCGGTCATTCCTGGTCTGGTGGATACTCCCCTCACTCGATACGACAAGCGCCTGAGCGAGAGCATAGGGGAGGTAACGGGACATGCTCCCTCTACGCCGCCGACGCCGAAGGAAGCTTGGGACGTCCGCGCGTCGACCGTCGCGTTGAAGGTGGGTTGGCTTCAACCCGATGACATCTCGCCGGTCGCCGTGTTCCTGGCGTCCGACGCTGCCGCTCTGGTGACAGGAGCGGAGTACGAGGTCACTGGCGGAGACAGCGCGAAGGATATTTAGCCTCGGGCTGCCCCTACGACGAGCGGAGCTTGCTGACCTGGTCGAGATGGCCCTGGAGGGTAGGGAGCAACTCGGCCGCCAGCGCCTTCAGCCGAGGGTTGTCACCGTCTTGGGCATAGGACCTGAACAGGCTCACCGCTTCGACATGCGCATTGTACTGCGCCTCGATGTAGGCCTTGTCGAAGGCGGCACCCTGCGCCGCTTTGAGGTTGTCGTAAGTCTGCTGATCCTTGGCGCCCAGTTTTTCCGGCGGCGCGGCAATGTTGGCCTGGCTCAGCGCCTGTTTCATCTTGGACGCGGCCAGGTTGTGGTCGGCCACCATGTGCTGCGCGAAGTCTTTGACTTTTGCCGACTGGCTGCGCTGCAGGGCGAGTTGGCTGCTTTCGATCTCGAACAGGTTGGCCGAGGCGGCCATGGCCACGAAGCTGCTGGACGTCACCCTTGAAGCGGGCGCCATTGCGGTGCTCCCGGCACTCGGGCTCCCGGCACTCGGGCTCCCGGCACTCGGGCTCCGAGCACTCGGGCTCCCGGCAGGCGGCGCCGTGGTCGATTGTTGCGCTTCTGCCGGCGCGGCAGTGACGGCCGCAGGAACGAGCGCGAGCGCACCCACGAACGCGGACACAAAGCGGATCATTCGGCGCCTCCTTTTCTTCAACATGGAGGTAAGTGCGCAACGCGCCGAATTGTTGCCACGTGGTCCGCTTGCGGACGGAGGCGACAAAAGCAGCGTCCACTCTGGTTGCGACACGCTCAGCGCCGTATGACGGTGAGCATGGCCGACTCGGCCGACCGGTCGAGATGGCCGAGCGCCTCCCTGCCGTCGAGCAGACCGGCGCGCCAGCGGTCGCGCGCGCTCTGCTGGCTGAGATCGAACGGCATCTCGGGTCCGGCTTCCTCGGGTGCAGGCTGGTAGCTGAGATAGAGGATGCTCGGTCGCGCCGCATCGGGCGGCAGCAGGCGCTGCCAGAGGCGCCGGTAGATGTCGAGACGACGGAACGTCTGGTTGCCGAAGATCAGGGCGGTCTTGCGCGCCAGCGCCGCCTCCAGCCCATCAGGGCGCGAACCGTCGCGCGCATAGAGGTCGACCACCACGATCGCGCCGTCCCGGCCTTCGGCCTCGTCGAGCACCGGCTCGACCGGCGCGTTGGCGGCCAACCCGCCATCGCCCAGCAGGCGGCCGCCGATCTCGACCGGTGCGAATTCCGGCAGGAAGCCGCAGCTCGCCAACAGGTGGTCGATACCGATCCTGTCGCCGCGGCCGGTGTCGAAGCAAACCAGGTCGCCCGATTCGATGTCGGTGGTGGCGATCGCGAGCCGCGGCTCGCCGCCGTTCAGCCGGCCGAGGTCGATCGTGCGCTCGAGATAGGAGGCGGTCGGCGCGAGATCGTAGAAGCGCGAGAAGCTCAACTGAGGTCCAGCGGGCCGCAGATGCCGCGGCGAGCCGAGCAGACGGGCCTGCAGCGCGCTCATCCAGTTTGCCATATGGCGGAACGCGCCGGTCCCCGCGACAAGCGCCATGGCGTTGGGCATCGCCTGCGCGAGCCAGTAGCCGCGCAGCGCGTCGAGCCGTGCCGAAGGCGCACTTCCGGCGATCAGCGCGGCATTGATCGCGCCTGCCGAGCTCCCGGCGACCCAGGAGATCTCGCAGCGCTGGGCGAGGGCCTCGTAGGCGCCGCCCTGATAAGCGCCCAGCCCCACACCGCCCGCCAGGACCAGCGAGATCGGTTGCTTGGCCACCTAGAGGATCGGCTGGCCGCCGGTGACGGCGATCGTGGCGCCCGATGTGTAGCTCGACAGCGGGTCGGCCAGCATCACGTAAGCGGTCGCGAGCTCGGCCGGCTGGCCGGGCCGCTTCATCGGCACATTGCTGCCGAACTTGGCGACACTGTCGGGCGGCATGGTCGACGGGATGAGCGGGGTCCAGATCGGGCCGGGCGCCACGCAGTTGGCGCGGATGCCCTTTTCGGCCAAGAGCTGTGCCAGGCCCGCCGTGAAGTTCTGGATGGCGCCCTTCGTCGTGGCGTAGGCGAGCAGAGTCGGATTGGGCTTGTCGGCATTGATCGAGGCGGTGTTGATGATGGCGCTGCCTTGCTTCATGTGCGGCACGGCCGCCCGGGTGAGCCGAAACATCGCTTCGATGTTGACGCGGAACGTGAGCTCCCACTCCTCGTCGCTCATGTCCTCGATGCCTTTGAAGCTTGCCTGATGGGCCGCATTGTTGACCAGGATGTCGATCCCACCCAGCTCCGTGACCGCCGTGTCGATGATCTCGCGGCAGTGCTCGGCGCCCTGCACGTCGCCCGGCACCAGTACGGCCTTGCGTCCGGCCTCCTCGACCAGGCGCCTGGTCTCGTTCGCGTCGTCATGCTCATCGAGATAGGCGATGACCAGATCGGCGCCTTCCCGGGCAAAGGCGATCGCCACGGCACGGCCGATGCCGCTGTCGCCGCCGGTGATGACGGCCTTCTTGCCGGCGAGCTTGCCTGACCCCTTGTAGGTCTTCTCGCCGTGGTCGGGCGCGGGATCCATTTTGTCGGTTCTGCCCGGCATGCTTTGCTGTTGCTTGGGCAGTGGCGGCTTCGCTCGACTGGTCATGGAAGGCCCTCGTGTATGGCAATCGTGCATTGGCAATCTGCATTGGCAATCTGGATCGCAACGCCGCAGCTCGAGCTGTTGTTGCGGACGCGGAGCGACTGCCGCATTTGCGGCGCGCAATCCGTTATCGCGGGCTGCCAGACGGCTCGCGACCCGTCGTCGCGCAGTGCGTGCGCATGCGTACTCGTGCGCTGCCGATTGCAACCGGATCCCAAGGGACACATTTGCAACGCGTTCGCATCGACCGATCGACGAGCCCTTCACCCGCGGCGGATCATGGCCTTGGCCTTTGCGTATACCGACATCGTCCCTGAGCTGCTGCGCCTTGCGCTGATGTTTCTCGTCGTCCCCGTCTGGCTCCTCGCAGGCCTCGGCGACTACCTGTGCCATCGCGCCTCGCGCATAGAGAGCACCAGCGGCGTCAGGGAGTCGGTGCTCCACATCGCGCAATTCATCGAAGCAGCGGTGCCGCTGCTTGCCGTGCTGTTCCTCGAGGTCAATGCCGGCGTCGTGCTGTTGATGCTGGTCTTTCTGGTGCTGCACCAGGCGACCGCGGTGTGGGACGTCCGGTACGCCAACGACACGCGGACGGTCTCCTCGACCGAGCAGCACATCCACGGCGTGATGGAGATGGTTCCGTTTTTCGCCGTGCTCATCGTCGGAATTCTCGATTGGCCCGCGGTCCTCTCGCTGCTGACCGACCAGGCGGCGACATTCGTCCCGCAATGGAAGCAACCGGCGCTGCCGGTCTGGTATCTGGCGGCTGTCCTGGCCGGCGCGGCAGTGCTCGCGCTCGGGCCCTACGGCGAGGAGCTGTTGCGCTGCCTGCGCGCCCGTCGCCGCCTCCTGCCGGTCCGGACCTATGGCTGAGCGATTCGAACGGCAACTGTGGCAAGGTGCTTCTGTTGCCGTGTGTTAGGACAAGGGAGCACGCGCGACCGGTTGCGCCGGATGCGTCTCCTGGAGGAGGACATCCTTTCCGAACTGCGCCAGCAGGGCCTGCACAACATGGATCAGGTCGATCGGGTCGTGCTCGAGCACAATGGCGGCATCTCGATCGTCCGCAGGGAAGGATGAGCAGGACCCGGATCTGCGCGGGCTCGCCTCGGCGCCGCTGACCGACGCAGTAGGTCAAGGTCAAGCCACGCGGCGGATCTCGCAGAGATAGGCGCGGTGCGAAGCCGTGCCGCTGACCGGATCGAGCACCTTGCCGCCGATGATCAGGTTGAGGTTGGCGCCGTCCGGGCCGAACGGGTCGTAGCCCGGCGCGTCGAGCGCGCGGCAGGCCTGCCACCAGCCGTGCTCGCCGACCACGACGCGCGGATCGAGCCGATCGTTGAGGCGGGCGCGGGCGCGCACGCGGCCTTCGGGCGTCTCGATCGACACCCAGTCGCCGTTGGCCACGCCGCGCTCGCGCGCCGCCGCCGGATGCAGGGCGACCTGCGGATCGAGCGCGTGCTTGCGCAAGGAGGGCAGCGCACGGTGCTGCGTCTGGCAGAACAGCGTCGGCTTGGCGCAAGTCAGCACCAGCGGGAAGCGCGCCGACAGGTCGGGGCGCGCCAAGGGGCCGATGCGCGGCTCCTCGAAGTCGGGCAGGGCCGCGTGGCCGTGATCGAGGAAGGTCTGCGAATAGAGCTCGACCTTGCGCGACGGCGTGGCGAAGCCGCGCGATGTGCCCCCAGCGCCCGGCTCGGCATGCTTGGCGTAGCGCGTCGCGAGCGGCACGCGCACGCCGCCCGGCTCGGCGCGCAGCTCCTCGAGGCCGACGCCGGTGCCGGCGAGCTGGGCGCGATAGGCGGCATCGACGTCGCCGTCCCAAAATGCCGCGCCGAGCCCGAGATGGCGGGCGAGACCGAAGATGATGTCGGTGTCGGAACGGGCCTCGCCTCGGGTCGGCACGACGGCGGGCCTGAGCTGGATCAGCGACTGCGCCTCGGGGCTGATGTCGAAGCCGATCTTCAGCGCCTCGCGCTCGAAGCACGACGCCACGGGCAGCACGATATCGGCGAGCTCGGCGGTCGGCGTCATGAAGAGATCGCAATGAGCGAAGAATTCCAGCGCGGCCAGCGCCTGGCGGCCGCGGCCGCCGTCGGCATGGGCGAGCAGCATGTTGGAGCCGAAGCCTAAAAGTCCGCGCACCACATAGGGCTGGCCGTCGAGGATGGCGCGATAGAGCTCGCGGGCGGTGACGCTGCCCTCGCGCGACGGGCCGAGCGGCCGCTCCGCCGCGCCGAGGATCGGGGCCTTGCGCTTTAAAAGCTCGGCGCCGGCGATCGACGGCGCGGCCGGCGCGGGGAAGAGCACATTGCCGCCCTTGGCGTCGAAGCTGCCGGTCAGCGCATAGAGCAGCGACATGGCGCGCGCGGTCTGGGTCACGTTGGCGTGCTGCTCGTGGCCGCTCCAGGCGTAGTAGGACACCGGGCGGCTCTGCCAGATGAGCTCGGCCGCCGCTTCGACCTCGGCACGCGGGATCCAGCAGAGGGCCTCGACCGCCTGAGGCGGATAGTGCCGGCACAGCCTGGCGTAGAGCGCGAAGGCGGGATGGCAGGTCACCTCGCCGCCGGGCGTGGCGATGCGCACCTCGCCCTCGAGCGCAAGCGCGGCGGTCGCGCCGTCGTAGCGGCCGGTCGCCGGATCGTACGGAACCAGCCGCCTCGCTTGCGTGTCCCAGGCGAAGAGTCGTGGCGCGGAGCCGACACCGAGGTCGTGCTCGGACAACAGGCGCCCGGTGTCGGCGCGAACGAGGTGCGGACCGTTGCTCCAATCGCGGATGAAATCGCGGTCGTACCAGCCGCGCTCGATCATCACGTGGGCGATGCCGAGCGCCAGCGCGCCGTCGCTGCCCGGCCGCACGCGCAGCCAGAGATCGGCCTTGCTGGCGAAGCCGACACGGCGCGGATCGACCACGATCAGCCGCGCGCCGCGCTCGATCGCCGCGGCCACCGCGGTGGCGTGGCTGAGCCGCGAGTAGCTCGGGTTGTAGCCCCACAGGATCAGGCAACCGGTGTGAGCGATGTCGGGCATCGCGCCGCCGCCGCTGGTGCCGACGCACGGCACGCCGAAGGTGTAGCGCGTGGCGCCGGCGCGGCCCCAGCCACAGACGTCGAGGCTGGTGAGCGCATTCACCGACCCGAAGGCGTTCATCAGCCGGCGCACGAAGGGGGCCGAGTCGGCGATCGCCGTGGTCGACGGAGACGACTGGCTGAAGGCAAAGGCCTGCGGCCCGTCGCGCTCGGCGATCCGCCGCATCGCCGCGGCGGTCTCGCTCAGCGCCTCGTCCCAGCCGATCGCCTGCCAGCCGGGATCGCGATCGCCCTTGGGCCGCGTGCGGCGCAAGGGTCGCGTCAGGCGCTCGGGATGGTAGACGAGCTCCGGCGCGGCGCGGCCCTTGGCGCACAGCGCCTGTCCGGTCGGGTGCGACGGATCGGGCTCGAGCCGCGTGAAGCGGCCGTCCTCGACGACCGCGACGCTGCCGCAGCGGGCGATGCACAGGCTGCAATAGCCCTTTATACGCTGGACGCTGGACGAGTCGGGCACGGCGCGGTCTCCGGGAGAAGCGCAAACACACTAGCGGAACGCGTGCCGGTCGTCGCAGGCGGAGTCGTAGTCGGTTCATCGTCCGCCGAGCAGCAAATCCGAGCATGCTATGGTGCCACGATGCTCCATGGGTGCCCGGAAGCGGCTTCGAGGCACTGCCAGAGCGTGACGGCGTGTGCCGCATAGACCCGGTTGCCGACCGACATGATGCTGTCGTTGTAGGCATCGTGCCACGGGCGAGTGGGCACGGGAGGAGCGTGCATGCCGCAGAGGATGTCCCACGCCGGCTGGGAATTGACCATGATTGCGTTGCCGTTCATGTGGACCGAATAGTCCAGGTACTCGTCGGGCAAGCCGAGAAGGTGGCCGAACTCGTGGGCCGACACGACATTGTCGGCCACCGCCATCCCCACGCCGAGGCGCTTGATCATTTCCGCGGTTGGCAGGACTTCGAGCGTGGCGGTGGCTGTTGCCTTGGGGTCGCGGAAGGGGTTGCGCAATTTTCTGTGCGTCTTGGTCGGATTCAAGTCGATCGAGGGATTCACGACGCCGCGGGCCCGCATATAGGCGGCGACCCGATCCACGATGTCCTGGCTCTTGCCGACTGCGCCCGACGTCGCCGAGATCCTGACCGGGGGCTGCGGCATGCTGGCCGGAGTCGCTGCGATGGCAGCACACACATTATCGAGCAAACCTCGATCGGCGGCATTGACGACCCAGCTGTTGAGGACGCGGTCCATCGCGATGTCATAGAACTTGGACTGCCCGATGAGGGGCTGGGCCCCGGGCAATTCCCCCATCACCCGGTCGGTTTCGGCCACGAACATCGCCGCCCGAGATCCACCGACACCGGCCTGGATGTTCGCGCTCGAACCCTGAAGGTACGAAAGGTGGTCGAACTGGCCAAGCTTCAGGAACATCTGTGTGCCACCGAAGAAGCCGGGCGTGGGAAAGTACAGGCCAGCCCCGGCCGCATATCCGCCGTCCTTGATGAACACGGGGAAATGGCATGCCGCGAGGCTTTGGACACGGCTGAGGACAAACGTCACCGAGAGCTCCTCGTGCGGCGGATCGCCCGAGCGTAGTCGTATCTTGTTGTCCCAAGCGGCCGACACCTTGGCCTGCCAGTCCCTCAGGTAGGTGCCGATATTGAGGCCGTGCACCAGCGGGGAGACTTCGAAGAAGACCTTGATGCGCACCTCGAGACGGTTCGGCGGGCGTACGTTCAGGTCGAACTTGCCCCAGCCGGTGGTAGCCTGACAGTCGTGATAGGAATTTATGGCCAGTACCATGTCGTCGCTCCGCGGATGCGTGCCCCGATCAGCTTGCCCGCTCCGACAAAGTGACTGACAGATTTCATTGCAAGGTTAATTTTGGCGCATACCTCGAGTGGCGTCCGCGGGGGTGGCGAAGGGCGATCGCAACCAAGTCGCCTTTGCGCCGCCTTGGCCCACTATTGCTAGTTGCCGATCCTGCCCAGCGGACCCGACGCCCGAGAGGGGACAGGCTCCAGGCAGGATCGGCACGCAGGTCATGCCTGGGCGAGCGCCCGTTCAGCGGCTGCCGCTTGCGGCCATGCGGCCTTGACCCAGGCCTCGGTCTCGCGAATCGAGTCGAAATATCGATTGATGTTGGGGAAGGGCGACCAGTCGAACGACGTCGCGTCGCGATATTTCTCGAGGCAGACCATGGCGTAATCCGCCAGGCTGATGTCGTTGCCGACAAGGGTCGCGCGACCCTGCAGATGCGCCTCGAGCACGTTGGCGAAACGGCCGATCTCCCGCAGGCAAAATTCGACCAGCCCGGCGCTCGCCTCGCCCATGCCGAGTTTCGGCTTGACCAGGCTCTCGAAGATCAGCGTGCCGAACGCCTTGTTGAAATGCGCCTGCTCCCAGAATTGCCAGCGGGCGATGTCGGCGCGGACCTGCGGGTCGCGGGGAAACAGCGTGGAGCCGCCCGATCGATCGACCAGGTATTGGTTGATGGCGTTGGACTCCCAGAGACGGAAGGCCCCGTCGACCAGGAGCGGCACCATACCGTTGGGGTTGAGGGCGAGATATCGCGGTTGCACCAGGTCGCCGCTGGCGAAATCGAGATTTGCGATTTCCGGCTGCAGGCCGAGGTGGTGGACGACCGCCAGAACCTTGCGGCTGTTGGGCGAAGTGGGGACGATGTAGAGCTTCATCGAGCGGACTCCTCTGTTGGGTCGTGGCGTTGACGAATGCGACAGGGGAAAGGATTCGGCGCGCCCGCTAAAAATTATTTCTCGTTCTTCGGGAATCCTTTGCCCGGCGCCGAGCGTCCAAGCGGGCAGTGCGTGCCACGGAGGATGCCGTGCAGGTAACCGGTCAACAGCCGCTTGGCTTCGAGGAGATCGTCCAGGCCGTGCGGCCAAGGCTTCATCGCTATTGCGCCCGCATGGCCGGGTCCGCGATCGACGGCGAGGACATCGTTCAAGACGCCCTGGTGAAGGCGATGGAGGCGTTCCCTCGCGACGGCTCGATCGCCAATCCGCAAGCGTGGTTGTTCCGGATCGCGCACAACACTGCGCTCGACTTTCTGCGGCGACGGCTACGCCTGGAAGCGGTCCTGGCTGGACAAGCGGAAGAGGACATCGCCGATCCCGAGGACGCGATCACGCGGCACCAGATCGCCTCGATGGGCCTGCGTCCTTTCATGAAGCTGTCGCCGGCCGAGCGCAGCAGCGTGATCCTGATGGACGTGATCGGCCATTCCCTGGGCGAAATCGGCGAGATCATGGGGCTGACGATCCCGGCCGTGAAGGCGGCCCTTCACCGTGGGCGCACGCGACTGAAAGCCCTGGGCGATTTCGGCGACGGCGATGCCACGCCGGCCCTGACCGAGCGGGAACTCGAACGGCTCGCGCGATATGTCGACCGCTTCAATGCGCGCGATTTCGATGCCGTTCGCGACATGCTCGCGGAAGACGTGCGGCTCGACCTGGTCGGCCGTTTTGTCCGCCGCGGCAAAGCCGGCGTCTCGCAGTATTTCGGCAACTACGCCGGCAGATCGGACTGGCTCTTCACGGTCGGATTCGTCGAGGGCCGACCGGCGGTCCTGTCGCATCATCCTCATGACGTGGCCAGGAAGCCGATCAACTTCGTCCTGCTGGAATGGGATGGCGACAGGATCTCGCTGATCCGGGACTTCTATCACGCCCGATATGCCGCGGAAGACGCCAGCATGAAGCGGGCAGCAACCACGCCGCCGGCGCCGCAAGAATGACCTGCCGGCGCCAGTCAGTGATGGTGGTGAGTCAGTGATGGTGGTGATGAACGCGGAAAATCGGCACGAAGACCGGCCGCGTGCTGGGATAATAATAGACCGGCGACGGCGGGGGATACGGTTGCGGCGGCGGATAGTAAGCCGGCATGTTGGTCGGTTGCCCGTAGCCCGGTTGCCCGTAGCCTTGCTGTGCATAGCCCTGTCGTACGTAGCCCTGCTGGGGGTAGCCTTGCTGGGGGTAGCCCTGCTGTGCGTAGCCCTGCGCAGTGCCGGGCCCGCCTGGCATCCCGGCGTCCTGCGCACTTTGCGCGGCCGCTCGATCGTACCATTCCTTCGCCGCCTGGCTGTCCTGCGCTACCCATTCGCCGCGCTCGTACATGCGGGCGATGTTGCGTTGCGCCTGGACCGAGCCCTGCTCGGCGAGCTGGAACCAGATCTTGAAGGCGGTG
>JAFAKN010000255.1 GCA_019235415.1 Alphaproteobacteria bacterium | reverse complement strand
CGACCTGCCGGCCTGTCGCTACAGCGGCCGCTGCGAGCGGCGCATCGACGACTGCGTCAGGCCGTTGCCGCATCGCGAGGTCGGCGAGCGGCACATGGTGGCCTGCTGGAATCCCTTGTGATGCACGTCCTGCTCGACATCGACACCTTGGCCAAGCGCTTCCCGGTCGGCGGCAAGCGCCTGCTGCATGCCGTCGACGACGTCTCGTTCACCATCGGTCGCGGCGAGACCGTGGGGCTGGTGGGCGAATCGGGCTGCGGCAAGTCCACCCTGGTGCGGCTGATCAATCGCCTGCTCGATCCAACGTCCGGCGGCATTCGCCTCAACGGCACCGACCTCGCCGGCCTGAGCGCGCGGCACTTCGCCGGCAATGCCAATCGCGCGCGCATCCAGATGGTGTTCCAGGACGCCGGCGATTCGCTCAATCCGCGCTTCACGGCGGCCGACGCCATCGCCGATCCGGTGCGTCGCCTCAAGAAGCTGTCCGGCGCCAAGCTGCAACGACGCGTCGAGGCCCTGGCCGACATGACCGGCCTGCCGCGCGAGCTTCTGTCGCGCTTCCCGCACCAGCTGTCCGGCGGCCAGAAGGCGCGCGTCGGCATCGCCCGCGCCATTGCGGTCGAGCCCGAGCTCCTGATCCTCGACGAGCCGACGGCGGCGCTCGACGTCTCGGTGCAGGTCGTGATCCTGAAGCTCCTGGAGCAGCTGAAGCAGGAGCTCGGCATGAGCTACCTGTTCGTCAGCCACGATCTCAACGTGGTGCGGCTTTTGTGCGATCGCGTACTGGTGATGTATCTCGGCAAGATCGTCGAGCAGGGGCCGGCCGGCGAGATCTTCGCCGATCCCAAGCACCCCTATACGCGCGCCTTGATCTCGGCCATCCCCCAGGCCGATCCGGAAAAACGCATCGGCCGGCTGCGGCTCGGCGGCGAGCCGCGCAGCCCGATCGATCCCGATCCCAAGGTCTGCCGCTTCTACGGCCGCTGCCCCAAGGGCGAGCCGCAGTGCGCGTCGGAAATGCCCCTCTTGCGCAGCGTCGGTCCGGCACGGCAGGTTGCGTGCCACTTCGCTTAGCCTTTGCAGCAAGAGGGGAGACGTAGATGCCCGTGCAAAAGCCCGACATCGGGCGGCTGGTCGATGAGCAGGCCAAGGCGATCGGCCTGCCCATCGCGCCGCAATACCGCGACAAGGTCATCCTGAACTACCAGCGCTCGCTCGCCATCGCGCAGCCGTTGCTCGACGTCGAGCTCGACGACGCGCTGACGCCCGGACCGGTGTTCCGGCCATGAACGATCCGCTTTCCAAGCAGGCGAGCGCCAGCGACGTCGCGCGCGCCGTCATGAGCGGCAAGGTCAAGGCGACAGCCGTCGTCGAGGCGGCCTTGACGCGCATCGAGACCAGCGAGCCGGCGATCAACGCCTTCACCGACGTGGTCGGCGATCGCGCGCGCCGGCGCGCTGCCGA
Source organism: Alphaproteobacteria bacterium (assembly GCA_019235415.1). GTDB lineage: Bacteria > Pseudomonadota > Alphaproteobacteria > Reyranellales > Reyranellaceae > Reyranella. The sequence goes on along the minus strand of JAFAKN010000255.1, from coordinate 4,809 downwards.
GATCGATTCCGGCCGGCATCGCGGGCCGCTGGTCGGCGTGCCGTTCGCGGTCAAGAACCTGTTCGACATAAAAGGCCTGCCGACGCGGGCCGGGTCGAAGATCAACCTCGACGGCCCGATCGCGGCGCGCGACGCCTCGCTGGTGCGCAAGCTCGAGGCGGCCGGCGCGATCCTGGTCGGCGGCCTCAACATGGGCGAGTACGCCTACGACTTCACCGGCGAGAACGCGCACTACGGCGCCTCGTGCAATCCGCGCGACACGACGCGCATGACCGGCGGCTCGTCGGGCGGCTCGGGCGCGGCGGTGGCGGCGGGCGAGGTGCCGCTGGCGCTGGGCTCCGACACCAACGGCTCGATCCGCGTGCCGGCCTCGCTCTGCGGCGTGTTCGGCTTGAAGCCGACCTACGGCCGTTTGAGCCGCGCCGGCAGCTATCCCTTCGTCGACGCCTTCGACCATCTCGGGCCATTGGCGCGCTCGGTCGAGGACCTGGCGCTGGCGTTCGACGCCATGCAGGGCTGGGATCCCGACGACCCGGTGTGCACCGATCGCGACGCGGAGCCCACCTTGCCGGAGCTGGGCGAGGGCATCGGCGGCCTGCGCATCGCCGTCGCCGGCGACTATTTCGAGCGCGGCGCGGACTCCGTGGCGCACGACGCCGTGGAGCGTGTGGCCAAGGCGCTGCGCGCGACCAAGAGGATCGTGATCCCGGAGGCCGCGGCGGCCCGCTCCGCCGCCTACGTCATCACCGCCATCGAAGGCAGCCAGTTGCATCTGCCGCGGCTGCGCACGCGGCCGCAGGACTTCGATCCCGACACGCGCGAGCGCTTCATGGCCGGCGCCCTGTTGCCCGGTGCCTGGTACGTCAAGGCGCAGCGCTTCCGCCGGCGCTATCGCGCCGCGGTGCAGAAGCTGTTCGAGGAGGTCGACGTCATCCTGGCTCCCGCCACGCCGTGCACGGCGCCGCGGCTCGGCCAGGTGATGATGAAGCTCGGCGGGGTCGAGATGCCGGTGCGGGCCCATCTCGGCCTGTACACCCAGCCGATCTCGTTCGTCGGCCTGCCGGTGGTCGTGGCGCCATTGCAGAAGCCGGACGGCCTGCCGATCGGCGTGCAGATCATCGCCAACCACTACAAGGAAGCCGCCGCGCTGCGCGTCGCGCGCCATCTCGAGAAGGAAGGCGTGGCGTCCGCGCCGGCCGAGTGAGTCTCTTTGGAGCGCGGGCCTCCTCAGGTCGGGGACTACCCCGACCGAGTCCGCTCATGAGGCGGACCGGGAGGTCCGCGCTCCAAAAGAATGAGGATCAGGCATGGAAATCAACATCCCCGAGGTCGTCGCCGAAGTGACGGCGGCTTTCTACCGCTACGAGAAGGCGCTCAACACCAACGACGTCGCGGCCCTCGACGAGCTGTTCTGGCAGAGCCCGCAGACCTTGCGCTTCGGCGTCGGCGAGCAGCTCTACGGCCACGCTGAGATCGCCGCCTTCCGCGCCGGCCGCGATCCCGGCTCGGTCGTCAACCGCGATCTCCTGAAGGTCTGGATCGTGACCTACGGCCGCGACTTCGGCACCGCCAACTGCGAGTTCCGCCGCCATGGCGTCAACCGCGTCGGGCGTCAGAGCCACACCTGGATGCGCACCCCCGACGGCTGGCGCATCGTCGCCGCCCACGTCTCGTTCCTCGGCGAGCCGACGCCGATGAAGGTGTGAGGCGTGCGGATTCGCGTTTTGGATGCCTGAAGCCCGATGAGGCGTCGAGCGATTGCCTCAACGTGGGCATCCAGAGGAAGCGCACGATCGTGATCGCCTCGATGGTTGCACCCCAAGCTCGCTCGACGCGTTCGTCAATTCACGATCGCCGACAGGTAGAATCGACTGTGCAGGAATGCATGTCTGCCGTTGCGTGGCTGAATTAAGCGTCGGTTTCATGAAAGGTTAGTAAAACGATGATACCGGGAGCGCGGTGCTCGCGGCGGGGGGCCGAGAGTCGTAGGGGAGGGCGTGCACGTGCCACTTACTCAGGCTCCACGATTCCAAGATTTGCCGGGGATTCCTCTCAGCCTCAAGGCGGACGTATCGACCTTCGTGGAGAGAATGCAGGAGCTCGACCTTCGCGTACGCGATTCGTCGATCGGTGAGGACGAGATTTCCAGTGTCGTCATCGAATCGTTGAGCGGCCTTGGGCGAGCCATGCGCGAGCACGTCGACAGCACCGCCCCTGGCCACGACGAAGTCGGCAAATTCATTGCGCGATGGACGCGACCGTGGGCCATGAAGAGCGAATACTGTTGGCGCGCCTTTGCCAAGCCGCGCGGTTATGCCGGCGACGCGGAGACGATCGATCTCATCTACCGCAATGAACCTTGCGGAGAGGGCAGGCTTGGGCCGCACATCGATCGATGGGTGCTCGAATTGGACTCGTCGCGGGCGGTTCGCAATCGAAGGGCATTTCTGTCCAGTTCGATTGCCCAGCTTTGCAAGGAGGCTGGGTCGCGACCGCTCGCCGTGACAAGCCTCGCCTGTGGTCCGGCGCGAGAGCTGTTCGATGCGCTGGAGGAGGATGGCACGGGGCAGATCCGGGCGACCCTCTTCGACATCGACCCGGAGGTGGTCGCTTCGCTCAAGCGTGAGATTGAGGCGCGCTGGCTGCCCGCGCGGATAAGAGCCGAACGACGGAACATCCTCAGGCTGGCCCGCCGAAGCAACGGCACCGGTGTCGAACCTCAAGACCTGATCTACTCGCTCGGGCTGATCGATTACCTCAAGCCTGATCAGATCGTTTCGATGCTCGATTGGATTTTTGACCACCTCGCCGCGGACGGCCTTTGCATCGTGGGCAATTTCCGGACCGGCCAGCCGGATCGTCCCCTCATGGAAGTCGTCACGGAATGGTTCCTGCTTCATCGCACGCCGGACGAACTCAAGGAGCTGTTCAGCCAAAGCAAGTTCGGGACCTCAAAGGTCGAAGTCCTGTCCGATCCGACCGGCATTCAGCTCTACGCCATGTGCCGGAAGTAGGCGAGACTCAACGCCCCTTGAGCTTGCGCCAGGCGGCGAAGGCCGTGAGCGTCTGCTCGCCGGTCGGCGGGTAGAGGCTGTAGATGCCGTGGCCGGCGCTCACCTGCTCGGCGACGAAATCCTCGAAGGCGGTCTGCTCGAATGCCTTCTCGGCGATCTCGTCGGCCAACGCCGCCGGGATCACCAGCACGCCGTCGGCGTCGCCCAAAAAGATGTCCGGCGAACACCGGCGCATCGTCGCCGCCCACGTCTCGTTCCTCGGCGACCCGACGCCGATGAAGTCGTGACCGCACGAGGACCAAGGTGCTGAGAGCGCTGCAAATTTGGCAACCGGAATGGCTCGTTCGACCACGCTGGCGGAAGCCAGCACGTCTGCGGTAAACGATTCGTCATTCGGCAGCGATAGGCTGCCATCGCCACAGGGGGAAGAGGGGGATGTTGCCATGTCTCGAATGACACGCCTGATTGCCTTCGGAACGCTCGCAACTGTTGCGCTGGCAACTGTCTCCTCGGCCCAGACGACGACAGGCCAGACGACGACAGGCCAGACGACGACAGCCCAGACAACGGCGCCCATCTTCAACATGAAGGGGACTTGGACGGGCATGGGCGAGGCCATCATGGACGGTGCTCCCATGTTTCATCCGCAAGGAGCGACTGGCGAAAAGCCGGCCGGCGATTACCGCATGCGCGACGTGCCTTTCACCTACAAGATCGACGGTCAGGACGGTTTGCGGTTCTGGGGCAAGGTGTCGACCGATGTGGTCAAGAACGAGCGTTTGATCGGCTCGCTGTCGCACAACGGCAAGACGATCTACATGGCCGGCAAGGTCGGACTCCTGGACGGCGAGGTAATCGACGCCAACACCATCGAAATGTGTTACCGCCACGTCGACGCGACGTCCGCCCTCGTCAACTGCAAGATCATGAAGCGCCAGCAATAGCAAGGCCTCGGGGTCCGGCGTGATAAACACGGCTTTGCGTCGTGACGCCTAACGCCCCTTGAGCTTGCGCCAGGCGGCGAACGCGGTCAGCGTCTGCTCGCCGGTCGGCGGGTAGAGGCCGTAGATGCCGTGGCCGGCGCTCACCTGCTCGGCGACGAAGTCCTCGAACGCGGTCTGCTCGAAGGCCTCCTCGGCAATCTCCTCGGCAAGCGCCGCCGGGATCACCAGCACGCCGTCGGCGTCGCCTAAAATGACGTCGCCGGGGAACACCGGCGCATCGCCGCAGCCGATCGGCACGTTGATGTCGATCGCCTGGTGCAGCGTGAGGTTGGTCGGTGCGCTGGGCCGCTGGTGGTAGGCGGGGAAGCCCAGCCGCGCAATGTCGGCCGAATCGCGCAGGCCGCCGTCGGTCACGATGCCCGCCACGCCGCGCTTCATCAGCCGCGTCACCAGGATGCCCCCGGCCGAGGCGGCGCGCGCGTCCTTGCGGCTGTCCATCACCAGCACGTGGCCAGGCGGGCAGTCCTCGATTGCCTTGCGCTGCGGATGGCCGCGGTCACGGAGCACGTCTAGCCTGTTGAGGTCCTCGCGCGCCGGCATGTAGCGCAGCGTGAAGGCCTCGCCGACCATTGTCGGCTGGTCGGCGCCGAGCGGATGCACGTCCTGGATCATCTGGATGCGCAGGCCGCGCTTGAACAGCGCGGTGGCGACGGTCGCCGTGGAGACGGATTTGAGTTTGGTGCGGGTGGCTTCGCTGAGTTTGGACATGGTGTTTCTCTCTCTTCGTCATTCCGGGGCTCGCGTCAGCGAGTAAAACCGGAATCTCGAAGTTCCGGGTTCGCTTCGCGCCC
>JAFAKN010000144.1 GCA_019235415.1 Alphaproteobacteria bacterium | reverse complement strand
CGCTGCGACCTTCCCCGCAACCTCGGTAAGCCCGCGCGCCAGCGAGACGAACTCGCTCGGCATCATGATGATGGTCATGGTGTTCTGCTCGGCGCCGACCTCGGTGATCATCTGCATGCGGCGCAGCTCGAGCGCCGGCGGGGTTCGCATGATCACCTCGGCGGCGTCGCGCAGCTGCTCGGCCGCCGCGAGCTCGGCCTCGGCTTTGATGATGCGTGCGCGCTTCTCGCGCAGCGCTTCGGCCTCCTGCGCCATGGCGCGCTGCATCGAGGGCGGGATCTCGACGCTCTTCATCTGCACGCGCTCGACCTTGACGCCCCACGGTTCGGTCACCGCGTCGATGCCGGCCTGCATCAGCTCAGCGATCGTGTCCTGCGCCTTCAGTATGTCGTCGAGCGTGTGCTGGCCCAGCACCGTGCGCAGCGTGGTGAGCGCCACCTGCTCGACCGCATTGGTCACGGCCCGCACCTGCATCACGGCGCGCTCGGGGTCGACGATGCGGTACCAGACCACGGTGTCGACCTTGATCGGGACGTTGTCGCGGGTGATGCCTTCCTGCTGCTCGACGGCCGCCGTCACGGTTCGCAAGTCGAGCTTGGTCTGCCATTCGATCAGGGTCCAGACGATATAGAGGCCGGGCCCGGCCGTGCGATGGAACTTGCCCAGGCGAAAGACGACGCCACGCTCGTACTGGTTGGCGACCTTGATGCTGTTCAGGAGCACCACCACCACGGCGATCACGATGACAAGGAAGATAATCTGAGACACCGGAAACTCGCCGTTCGTCATGACCCGCTTCCCCGATCGGCCAGACGATCCATTGTGCTGGCCATCACACTCTCGCATCGGTAGACAACGCGCCGAGCGCAATCAATCGGAGATATGCATCATCCGGAGGCCGTTCAAGCCTGATGCAAGCACCGCGAAACTTACGACCGGGCCTCCATTGTACAGAGATCCAGCGGCAAACCAGCCAAGGCCGCTGCCGTCAGACACTCGGCGGTCGTGCGAAAGCGGCCGGGATCGAAGTAGACCGCCCGGGTCGAATAGGAGTCCAGGCGATACGGTTGACAGCCGCCAACGAGAAGCAGGAGCACCGATGCCAATCTTAACCGTATTGCAACGCTGCGGTCCTGCATCCCCGCCCCCTTCGATCGGAACGGGAGTGACACGCTTCGCCGCGGCAGTGTTGTAGACTTTGGGTGGCCGCGTCGTCTCGCACGCGGACCGGTGCCCATGAGGCGGCCCAGGGAGCGGCCCCAAGGAGCGGCTATGTCGATCTCCGGCAGCCTGATCGCCGCGGCGCTCGCCGTCGCGCTTTTCATTTCACCGAGCCTGGCGCGCGACGTGCGCCAACCGGCGTCCGGCGAGCCGGCCATCGCCATGTCCGTTCCCGACAATTGGGAAGCCGCGCCCATTGACGACGGATCCACATTCAGCGTCCTGAGCCCCGACCACAGGATCGGCTTTGCCCTGACCGTGGCAGCACCGCGCGCGGAAACAATCGAGGCCATCGCGCGGGCCATGCTGAGTGACATGAAGGGGACCCTGAGCGGCAAACAAGAGGCGTCGCTTTCGGGCCATGCCGGCGAGACCTACAGCTGGACTTACGTGAACCCCCACGGCGTCAAACTGATCGTGACCACGACCCTTGTGAAAGTGGGCGACAAGGTCGCCTCGTGCTCGAAGTTGGAGGTCGACGGCAACTCGGCTACACAGCGCGAGCTGGCCGAGTCCGTCAGGCAAAGCGCACGGATCCTCCCACCGGCTGCCGGCAAATGAACCGGAACAATGTCGGCCTCTTGCGGTCGATCTCAGCGGCGTCTCTTCGGGCCGCGATCCCGCTCTGCGTCCTGGTCGCATTGGCGGGTTTGGTCGGGTCAACGCCTGCAATCGCCCAGCAACGGGTCGATTACCGCTCGCCGGGCAACGAGTTTCGCATCGAGTTTCCCGGCAAGGCGACAGAGAGGTCCGTGCCTCTCAGCAATGGAGGAACGTACCTCCTGGCCGAGTTCGGCAGCGCCGACGGCACGTACTATTTCGCGACGACCGTGCCGATCAGCCCCAGGCAAAGGGAGCTGCCAGTGGCGGAGCTACTCGACGCTGTTCGCGACGCCCAGGTCAAGGCCACCCGGGGCAAGCTGCGCGACGAAGAACCAGCAACGATCGCCGGCGCGCCTGCACGGCGGCTGATCATCGACGCGCCAGGGCCGATCGTCACCCATGTGCTCCTCGTGGTGACGGGCGATCGGCTCTACCAGGCGCTTTGTACGGCGTACGCTCGAGGCGACGATCCGGCCAAGGTGAGGCACTTCTTCGATTCGCTCGCCGTGCTGGCGCAATAAGGTCGGTTCCGCTTCGACAAACTCTCCGTTCAATTCCTCTCCTCCTAGAGCTGGATCAGCTCGACTCCATCCGTCATCCCGACCGGAGCCGAGCGAAGCGAGGCGAAGTGGAGGGGCCTTTTTTGTCTCACCCAGAAACATGAAAGGTCCCTCCACTTCGCGCTTCGCGCTCCGGTCGGGATGACGGGACTGGAATCACCACGCTCTTGGCGGGGGGAGGAATCGAATATGTGTTCGCCGGCCGGCGTGGCGAAGAGGCGGCACGTGGCAGAACGCACAGCGGCGCAGCTGGCCGTGGGATACAAGTTCCGTGGTCGGGAGGTTCTCCATGACACGAATGGCTGCGCGACGGGCGACTGCGCGATGGGCGACTGCGCGATGGGCACCTTGGTTCATCGCCATGACGACGATTCTCGCCGCACTTTCGCTGGCGCCACGGGCAGCGGCCGAGGACGTTCGCGCGCTGACGCTGGCCTACAACGCCTCGGGCCTCGAGCTCCTGCAACGACTTGCCAGGTCGCCCGGCAACGTCGTGCTCTCGCCCTACTCCATTGGCACCGCAATGGCGATGGCGCGGTCCGGCGCGCGCGGGCCCACCGAAGCGGAGATGGCAAGGGTGCTTCGCCATCGCCTGGACCGCGCCGCTACCGACATGGCCAACGCCGAGCTGCTCAAGATCTTGAACGGCTACGACAAGAGCGCGGTGGCCCCGGGCTGCGAGCAAGGGCTCCAGTGGAACGGGCAGCGCTGCGAAGGACCGGCCGCCGGCGACGGGCGCTGCCCCAGCACCGCGCATCGTGAAGGCGAACGCTGCCTCGGCGAGCCGATCTTCCGGCCGGCGTCGGCCAAGCTATCGCTCGCCAACGCCCTGTTGCTGCTGGCCGACGAGAAGGAGGCGGTCTCGCCCGACTACCAGCGGCTCGTCGAAACCTGCTATGGGGCAGAAACCCTGGCGCAGATCGGCCAGGAGCCGATCAGGCTCGAGCAGGTCAATGCCTGGGTCAGCGCGAGGACCGAGGGCAAGATTCCAACGATCCTCGACCGGCTCGATCCGGATGCGGTCGCGGTTCTGCTCGACGCGATCTATTTCAAGGCGCACTGGGCGCAGCGATTCAACAAGGCGGCGACCAGGGACGACGCGTTCCACCTCAGCGCAACGCAGCAGGCCAACGTGCCGATCATGCGCGAGACTGGGCGCTTCGCGCTCGTGGCGCGGCCAGACTATCGGGCGGTCCGGCTGCCCTACGACGTACCGTCGCTGTCGATGGTCGTCGTGCTGCCCGAGCGCACGGACGGACTTGCCGAGGTGCTGGCGCAATTCGATGCCCAGGAGCTCACGGCGCTCGGCGCCGAGCTCAACCTGGCGCGGCCCAGGCTGGTGGCGCTCGCCCTGCCCCGCTTCAAGGCCAGCTCGCGGGCCGACCTCAAGGAAACCTTGAGCCAGCTCGGCATGCACCTGGCCTTCGATCGGGGCGCTGCGGATTTCAGCGGCATCAGCGGGCAGCCGCTGTCGCAACGCCGATTGGCGATCGGCCAGATCGTGCATCGCGCGGTCGTCGACGTCATGGAGGAAGGCACCGAGGCCGCCGCGGCGACCGCCGTCATCCAGCAGGTCATGGCCGCGGCGCGGCCGCCGCAGCCGGAGCAGCCCGAGGCGTTCGTCGTCGATCATCCGTTCCTGTTCCTGATCGTCGATCGGACGAGCGGCGCCGTGCTGTTTGCCGGGCGGATCGCCGATCCGAGGTAGGGCTGGGGGCGCGCCACTCCAGTGGCGCGTCTTTACAACTTCAACAATGACGCGCGACTGGAGTCGCGCGCCCCCAGCGTACCGTCGCCGGCAGCTTGCTACTGGGTCACGATCTCGACGCGGCGATTCTGCGGCTCGCGCACCCCGTCGCCGGTCGGGCTCAACAACTGGCTCTCGCCCTTGCCGACGACCACGATCGCCTGCGCCGGCACGCCATCGCGCACCAGGGCGTCCTTGACGACATTGGCGCGACGCAGCGACAGCGCCACGTTGTAGCTCTCCGGCCCCGACGTGTCGGTATGGCCGGTGGCCGTGATGCGGGCATTGCCATTGGCCTTGAAGAGATCGGCCGCGCGCTGGACGGTGCCCAGCGCCTGCGGCGACAGGTTGGCGCTGTCCCAGTCGAAGAACACCATGAGCGTCGACCGGTACACGTGCATCTCCGGATCCTCCTGCCGTTGCTGCTGGTCGTTCCGCCGCTGGTTCAGCTTGTAGCGGGCGCGCACCGTCGTGGTGATGTTGTTGTTGTTGTAGGTGCCGGGGCTGGTGGTGCCGTAGTAGCGCGTCTCGAAGTCGATCCGGATGTTGTCGTTGACGTTGTAGCCGACGCCGACCGTGCTCTGGTAGGCGAACTGGGTGCTGCAGATGCCGCAGCTCGCGACGCCGTCGCTGATGAAGGCCATGCCGAGCCCGGCGCCGACATAGGGGACGATCCGGGCGCCCGGCAGGAGATCGATGTAGCCGCTCGCCAGGTAGGTCATCTGCTGGATCGTACCCGACACCGTGCCGGGAACTGTGGTCTGCGTCGTGGTCGTGTTGTTGGTCGTGAACGTCGACGTGGTGCCGGGAATCACCGTTGTGGTGGTGGTGCCCGGAATGATTGTGGGTGGGCCGGTCACGCAAATTGGGGGCGCGCTTGGATTCGGTTGCGTACAAGTTACGGTGCCCGGAATCGTCTGGGGAGGGGTCGTGGTGGTCACCGTCGTGGACGGCGTCGTCGTCGTCTGCGTCGTCGGCGTGACGGTATCGACCAAGGTCGGGACCCGACCCGGCCCCGTACCGGTATAGGAACTATACGAGCCTTCGAACTCCGCCCTGATGCCGAAGGGAAACTCGTAGCCGACGAACGCGCCGGAGGTCCAACCGGTGTTCATCTGATAGCCGTTGTTGGCCAGGAACCAGGTCGTGCCGCTCTGGATGCCGATGTAGAAGCCCGACGAGGTCGGGCCCGGCGTGAACCACGACTGGGCGTGGGCGGCGAACGGCAGGAAAGCCGCAAGGGCGGCGACAGCAGCTTTCATTGTCTCCCCCGCGGCGAACTTGAAGCGCTGTAGTCGACGCGACTGTAGCATGCATCGGCTGTCGGCGCGCGGTCTTCCGCAACCGGATTGTGCAGCGCCATGCAACGGTTCATCATCCCCGGCAAATCACAGCAAGGGAGGAAAAGGACCATGCAAAAAGGACGTTCGCTGCTCTGGTCGGCCGTCGGCGCGACCATGCTGCTCCTCGGCGGAACGGCCGGGCTTCGCGCTCAGCCCTACGCGATCGTCGGCAACGACGAGAAGGTCTCGTGGGACAACAAGGGCAACACGATCCTGTCGGCGCCCGGCAAGGACTCGGTGGTGATCCTCGATCTCGCCAATCCCGAAGCGCCGAAGACCGTGGCCAACCTGCCGATCAAGAACTCGGTGGTCGGCCCGCCGGTGAATGTCGCGATCGATCCGACCAACTCGATCGCGCTGGTGGCCGATTCCGTCGACGTCATCAAGGACGGCGACAGCCTGAAACAGGTACCGGACGACAAGGTCTACGTCATCGACCTCAAAGCCAGCCCGCCCAAGCTCGCTGGCACGGTCAAGGTCGGCAAGCAGCCGTCGGGACTGAGCTTCAATCCGGCGGGCAACCTCGCACTGGTCGCCAACCGGGCCGACAAGTCGATCACCGTGCTCTCGGTCAAGGGCACCGAGGTGAAGCCGATCGACACGATCGACATGGGCGACATCGTGAGCCACGTGGCCTTCACGCCCGACGGCAAGCACGCGCTCGCCACCAAGTTCAACGCGCACAAGGTGTCATTGCTCGACGTCAACGGCGACAAGGTCACCTACGGCAAGCTCGACCTGCCGACCGGGCAGTGGCCCTACAACGTCGCGGTGGCGCCCTCGGGCAAGATCGCGCTGACGGCCGACAATGGCGGCGCCGGCTCGTCCGACGGCAGCGTCGACACGGTGAGCGTGGTCGACCTCGAAGCCACGCCGCCCAGGATCATCGACCGCGTCGTGGTCGGCGACGGGCCGGAGGGCCTGGCCATCTCGCCCCAGGGCAACGTCGCGGCGGCGATCATCCTCGCCGGCTCAAACAACCCCAGTGCGTACTTCTATAAGCCGCACGGCAGCGTCTCGGTGCTGGCCATCGACGGCAAGAAGGTCACCAAGGTGGGCGACGTCGAGGTCGGCGGCCTGCCCGAGGGCGCGGCCTTCACGCCGGACGGCAAATACCTGCTGGTCGGCAACTACCTTGACCAGGACATTTCCATCCTCAAGGTCGACGGCAACACGATCACCGACACGGGAAAGCGCTTCAAGCTGCCGGGACATCCGGCCTCGGTGCGGATCGGGGATCGCTGACCGCCTTCCGTCATCCCGAGCGGAGCGCAGCGTAGTCGAGGGATCTCTTCATACGGCTGGCGATGACAAAAAGAGGTCCCTCCACTGCGCGCTTCGCGCTCCGGTCGGGATGACGGCGAGGACTACTTAACCAAGTCGGCGCCCGTCTTGCAGATCAGGGCATCCTGGTCGCCCGTGCCGCCGCTGCAGCCGATGGCACCGATCAGCTTGCCGTTCTCCACCAGGGGAAAGCCGCCGGGCGAGGCGACCAGCCCCCGGTCGAGGGTGGCGATGTAGGGGTGCCCGCTCTCGAAGGCGTTGTAGAAGATCTGCGTTGGGCGGCGGAAGCGGGCGGCGGTGCGCGCCTTGCCCTGGGCGATCGTCACCGACCCGATCTGCGCCCCGTCCTGGCGCAGGAAGTACACCAGCTCGCCGTGGGTATCGACCACGGCGATGTTCATCTTCCAATTGCGCTTCTTGGCTTCGTCGGCGGCCGCCTGCAGCACCTGCCTGGCTTTGTCCTCGCCGATCGACAGGCCGTAGGGAATGTCGAAGGGCATGGCGGCCGGCGTGCCGCCCGATGGCGCGTTGGTCGGCGGCGCGTTGGCCGGCGGCGCGGCCGGCGTTGCCGGCTGCTGCGCCGATGCGGCGGCGCCGATCACTGCGGTCGAGACAGCGAGAACGAGGACACGTGCAAACCTCATGGCATCTCCCCCTCTGGTTTGGTTTCGCGCGTTGCGGCGCAACCATACAAGCGGCCATCGGCGTGCGCGAGAACGATAACGAGGCAATCCTTGGCAATGATTTCGTCGGCCCCGGTGCGAAACGACACATCGCTGAAGCGGCGTTGGCGCACTATGCCGCCTGGGCAACGCGCAGCACCGTCCGAGCAGCGGGACGACATCATGCCGTTCCGACCTGTCGTCGTGAGTAGCTCGGTTGGGGGCTCGCTCAGGGGACTACAGCGAGGAGGACGACATGGCGAATTTCAAGAATCCTAAAACCAATGCAGGTATTTCGACCGTCGGGGCGGACGCCGCCGGCAAGGCGCGGTTCCGGTTGTGGGGCGGCGGACCGGACGGCGAGCAGCTGATCGTTCGGGTCTATCGCAGCGGCACGGTGGTCAGCGAAGGCGGCGGCGTGACCTTGGACTCGACCGATGCCGGCAACTGGAACTTCGACTACACCGCGACCGGGCTGAAACCCGGCGACCAGATCTTCGGATTGACCAACCTCGGGGCGCGCTACACCGCGGCGCTAAGCGTGGTGAGCGGCAGCGGCACGCCGTCGAAGAACCACCTGATCGCGTCCTGGGCGGCGCAATACGCGACGAACCCGATTCCCAGCAGCGACTACCTCTTCCCGGATGCGATCCCCTATCCGGCGTTGAGGCATCCCACGATGGGCCCCTGCACGCCGCTCCAAGAGAAGTGCATCGGCGGCCGGCTCGCGAACGTGAGCGGACTGGCGGTTCATTGCACCGCAGGGCCGGCAACCGATGCCTACCATATGGCAGCGTTTCACTGCATCCAGACCTGGAACACCAATGGCGCCAGCGCGCATTTCGGCATCGCCCGCGACGGGCAGGTCGTGCAGTTCATCTCGGCCGACCACATCGCCAATGCCCAGCACGACCCGGGCAACCGCTCCTGGCTCAGCGTCGAGGTGTCGAACCCCGGCCGCAACGAGGGCATGAACGCCGACCAGCTGGACTCGCTGAAGGACCTGTTCAACTGGGTGTGCAACGAGTTCGGCGTGCCGAGCCAGATGGGTACCGGATTTCTCGGCGGCAACACCACGATGAACGCCTTGACCCAGCAGGTCTGCGACGCGACCGGCGCGTCGACGACCAGGGACACGGCGGCGCCCGCCGCGTCGCAGGGTCTGTCGTGCCATCACTGGCTCGACAAGGCGCGCAAGCCTTGCCCGGGGATGGGCATCCTGGGACAGCTGCCGTCGGTGCTGAAGGCCGGCCCGCAGTCGTGAGGATCGCTTCCGTCGGAAAAGCAACAACGTGGGCGATGCCACATCGCTCGGCGGCGCGATCGGGTCAAATGCCGGCACACTATGCCGGAGGGCAACATGGCAGACGTCGCAACTGCAAGCAGTAGCTCCGTGGTGACCGGACCGAAAGGCTTGGGCGGCTGGCTGATCCTGCTGATGCTGGGTCAGTTCGGCAGCATCGTGCGGGTCGGGAAGGCCGCCGTCGACGACTTGAACCTGTTCCAACAAACCGATCGAGTGGGTGCCGTGAGCGCGGAGGTGGCGCTCAATCTTCTCCTGCTTGCGTTCATCATCTACGTGGCCGTGGCGATGCTTCGCACCAAGCGGTCGTTTCCGACGCTGTGGATCTGGCAGGGCGTCGCCGCCATTCTCGTGCCGTGGATCGACATCCTGATGGTGGCGGCGCTCCTGGGCGTCGGACCGGGCCAGCTTGTCGACAGCAGCGACCTCGCGCATACGGTCGGCGCCGTCATCGCCGTCGGGCTCTGGAGCTGGTACCTCCAGGTCTCCGTGAGGGTGAAGAACACCTTCGTGAACTGATCGCCCAGCTGGGGGCGCGCGACTCCAGTCGCGCGTCTTTCCTGAAGCCACGGAAGATCGCGCCACTGGAGTGGCGCGCCCCCAGCGCGCCTCCTCAGGATGAGGTGGCGCGCGGTCTACTCCCGGCGGAACTCGTGCTCGAAGCCCAGACGGTCGCGGCAGATGGCGAGCGTATCGTTGAGGCGTCGGCAGGTGAGGCTGTTGGGCGGCCCGCTCCAGTTGGTGGCGCCGGGCTGACAGCGTACCTGGGGCTGGCTGGTGCCGAGCGTGTCGTCGTTGCCGAAGCGCGCCGAGACCGGCGCCGCGCAACGGATCCGGCCGAACACCGGGCAGTCTGCCGTCGACTCGCGCTCGCCCGAGCCATTGGCGCCAAAGCAGATGCGCCCCGCCCTGATGGCGCAGATCTCGGTTCGCCCGTTCAAGCCCAGCGAGCCCTTCGTGTCGCGGCCGAGCCGCCAGCAGCCCTGCAGCATGCCGAGATCCTTTTGCGCCCAGCGGTCGGCCGGCAGCGGTGGCGGCGCCGCGGGCTTGGCCACCGGCGGCGGTGGAGGCGGTGGCGGCGGCTTCGTCTCGGCCAGCTTGCAGTGGGCGACCTTGCCCCGCAGCTCGGCCGAGAGCGCCGCGAGCTCGGCCTTGAGCGTTTTCTGCTGCGCCGCTTCGTCCTCGAGCGCTGCCTTGAGCGCGGGTGTCGGGTCGGGCGGCGCCGGCGAGGCGGGCGGCGCCGGCGTCTCGATCGCCGTCAGCCCGAGCGACGGATCGACCGGCGCGCAGGCGCGCAGGAACCACGAGCCGATCAACAGCGCCAGCAACAGTAGGAGGCCGAACATGAAGGCCGCCAGCCACGGCAGGCGCGGCGGTTGCTCGGCAAGGACGTCGGGAGAATGCTCGGCCATGGCCCTCGTGTTGCACGCAGGGGCGTCCCCTTCGCCCCGGGGCCAGAAGTCTAGTCGGCGGCCGCGGCCTTTTTGGGGCCTTCCGCCGCCGGGAAGACCACCCGGTCGTCGGTGCGGCAGTAGCGGTCGGCGAACATGCGGCCGACCGGATGGTACTGCTCCATGTGCACGCGCATCGCCTTGGGGTCCCACAGCTCGTCGCGGATGTGGAAGCGCAGTCCCTCGCCGATGACCAGCTGGCGGTCGTCCTTGACGTTGATCACCTGCCAGGTGCGGCATTCCAGGGCCCACGGCGCATCGGCGAGCCGCGGCGGCTGCACGTCGACCGAGGGCGCGAGCTTCAGCCCGAGGTAGTCGGGCTCGCCGAGATCGGGCGGGAAGTCGCCGCTCGATTCGTGCATGCCCCGCGCGAGCGGCTCGTCGGCGAGGTTCACGACGAATTCGCCGGTGCGCTCGATGTTCACCCAGGTGTCCTTGAGCCGCCCGTCCGGCCGCTTGTTGCAGGCGAACATGATGAGCGGCGGGTCCTCGGCGAAGACATTGAAGAAGCTGAAGGGAGCGGCGTTCACCACGCCGGTCGGGCCCAGCGTCGTGACCCAGGCGATCGGGCGCGGCAGCACGAAGCCCGCCAGCATCTTGTAGCGGTCGTGCGGCTTGGTGTCGGAGACAGCGTATTGCATCAAATAATCCTTTCTCGACGGACCGCGGGCCTTCGCCTCTGTCATCCCGAGCGCAGCGAGGGATCCTTCGCGTTGCCGTTAAGGATCCCTCGCCTTTGGCTCGGGATGACAGAGATGGAGGTCCGCGCGCCCACTAATTTGCGGGTTCGACCTGCACGCCGGTGCGCTCGGTGATCAGCTTGTAGTGCTCGATGCGGCGGTGCTTGGCGAAGTTGAACACGGTGTTGCGGATGTATTCGCCGAGCGCCATGTCGCAGTCGTAGGCGATCACCTCGTCCTCCTCGGTGACCGCCTTGGCCACCACCTCGCCGGTCGGCGCCACGATCACCGAGCAGCCGTACATGCCGAAGCCGTCCTCCTTGCCGGCCTTGGC
>JAFAKN010000142.1 GCA_019235415.1 Alphaproteobacteria bacterium | reverse complement strand
CATCGCCGCGGCGCGCTGCACGGCATTCCGGTCGGCATCAAGGACATCTACGAGACCGCCGGCGTGCGGACAGCGGCGCATTCGCACCTCAAGATCGACCACGTCCCCACCGTCGACGCCGAGACCGTGGCGCGGCTGCGCGCGGCGGGCGCGGTGATCCTGGGCAAGCTCACGACGCACGAATTCGCCACCGGTGCCGCGACGCCCGACCAGCCGTTCCCGCCGGCGCGCAATCCGTGGAACCCCGAGCTGCAGCCGGGCGGCTCGTCGAGCGGCTCGGGCGCGGCGCTCGCGGCAGCCTTCTGCCTCGGCGCCATGGGCAGCGACACCTCGGGCTCGATCCGCAACCCGGCCGGCTGGTGCGCCGTCTCCGGGCTGAAGCCGACCTACGGCCTGCTGAGCCGCCGCGGCATCTTTCCCCTGGCGCCGAGCTTCGACACCGCGGGCCCCATGGCATGGACCGCCGAGGACTGCGGCCTGATGATGGACGTGCTGGCCGGACACGATCCGCTCGATCCGGCTTCCGCCGACGTCGCGGCCGTGTCCTATGGCGAGATTGCCGCGCGAGCCACGGTCGCGGGCTTGCGCATCGGATGGGTGCGGCATTGGTACGCGCACGCCGATGATGCGAGCGAGGACATGGTGCGCGCCATCGACCAGGCGGCCGACGTGATGCGCGCGCTGGGAGCGACCGTCGAGGAAGTGACGATGCCCGATCTTCTCGACTACCAGGCCTGCGCACGCGTGATCATCTCGGCCGAGTGCCATGCCCTCTATCGCAAGGAGGTCGACCGTCATCCCGAGAAGTTCGGCTATACGACGCGCCGGCGCCTGCAGCTCGGCGCTTTCCTGACGGCTGAGCAGTACGTCAACGCAACCCGCTTCCGGCGCAAGCTGCAGCTCGACACGGACGCAGCCATGCGCGGCTTCGACCTGCTGATGACCGCCAACCACTACGGGCCGCTGGATCGCTTCGAGAATCCGCCCGTGTTCCACTTCTTGGCCAAGCCGCCGTTGCCTAATCCCTTCAACGTCACCGGGCAGCCGGCGCTCAGCGTCTGCTGCGGCTTCGGCCGGGACGGCTCTCCCCTCGCATTCCAGTTCGCCGGCCGGGCATTCGACGACGCCACGGTGCTGGCAGCCGGCACGGCCTATGAACGCGCGACGCCGTGGCGCAACACGCGGCCTGCGCTGTAACGAAGCGGGCTCGGGATCGGTCCGCGTTCGACGAGGTTTTTTATTCGATGATTGCCGTTTTGTTCAGCGAGGCGAGCCGTGCCGTCTATGCCGCCGAGGCCCATGCGCGCAACGAGACCTATACCTTCACCGATGCCTGGGGAATGCCGCGCACCTGGCTGAAGAACGAGTACGCCTATCTCGCCCCCAACGCAGCGCGCCTGCTGCTCTCGCGCTGCAATCTCAAGCACGACCTAGTCGAGGAGAACGGGCTCACGGCGGAGCGGCTGGCCGGCCTGCGGGCTCTCCTGATACCCAACGCGGCTCATCTGCGGCGCGAGACGATCGCCCGCCTCTCGCGCTGGATGGCGGCGGGCGACCGCCGGCTGATCGTCACCGGCAAGACCAACCTGCCGCCGTCCTTGCTGGGCCTCGAGTCGTGCACCACGGCAGAGGCCGAAGGCTTCACCGGTTGGCGCTGGCGACCGGGCTCGCCGTTCGCCAGCGACGACTGGGAGACGCTCTATGTCAGCAGCTTTCGCGGCTTCACGGTGCAGCAGGTCGAGCCAGCCGCCGGCAGCCGGGTGCTCGCCGACCTCGTCGAGCTGACGGGGGATCTCGAGAACGCCTCGACGGCCACCGTGACCGACCGTGGTCCCGCCATCGTTGCCACCGACAGGACGGTGTTCGTCGCCAACCAGGTCCTCGAGATGATCGGCGGCATGATGCAGGGCCATCTCAACGTCGAGCCGGTCCGCCATTTCACCAACCCGGTCCATTGGGGCGACACGCTGCTCTTCTTCCTGCGCCGGCTGATGCTGGATCTCGGGCTGGGCGATTTGTGGAACACGCGGTTGCGCTCGTTCGGCGCCTATGACGGCGTGCTGTCGTTCCGCCACGACGTCCATGGCATGCGCGACTACAGCTTTCTCGACTACCAGATCCAGAACCTGATCCCCGCCAGCTACGACATCGAGGACCCGTCCTTCTCGACAAACATCGACTATTCGATGGCGCGCGACTGGGTCGCCCGCACGACCCAGCACAGCTTCATCGAGCCGGCGCTGCACAACGACAGCTCGATCGGTGATCCGCCGACGGCGATCTTCGGCAAGGGGCTGTTCAACCTCGTCACGAATGCCGGCAAGACGCTGGGCATCACCATCTGCACCTGCGGCCGGCATTCGGGCGGCCACATGCATCCCGAGACGCTCGATGCCATGGACTATCTCTATGCGCACGACACCCGGATCCTGGGCCTGTGCACCTTCTGCTTCTATCACATGATCGAGTACGGCGTGCGCAATCCCGAGGTCGTGGCCTTCACCGGCGACGGCGACCGGGTGCTGACCTACGTCACGGACGTGCGGCGCACCATCGCGACGCCGGGAGTCTGGTTCCCCTTCCATCCCGTGGTGACCACCGACAAGGAGTGGCGGCCGCTGCGCGGCTGGGATCGCACGCACGAGTACGACACCGCATACGAGCTGGTGGAGACGGTGTTCGGCGGCCATGGTGCGCGACGACACGGTGTCGACGATCGGTTGGAGAACGGCGTCTACAGTTTCCAGTACCACCCCGAGCTGGCCCGTGATCCCTCGGTCAATTCAGGCAAGGGAACGCTCGACTACCTGCGCTATTGCATCAACCTCGCTGAGCGCAGGAACTACTGGATCGCCACGCAGGCCGAGCTCTACCAGCGCATGGCGGACTACGAAGCGCTCACCTTCGAGATGCGTGACGGCGGCCGCGAGGTCATCATCGGCAATCCGACCGATCGGCGCATCGTGGCCATGGTGCTGGAGCAGCGCCTGCCGTTCGGCAGCGTCTGGCACGGCGAAGACGAGCTGGTTCACGTGGCCGAGGGTCGTTTCGTCACCGTCCCGCCCTTGGCCCCGGGCGCGCGCGCGACCTTGCGCTTCGAGCCGCAGGAGTACGACGAGCTCCTGCTGCGCCACCCCAGCAACAAGGGCCTAGTGATCCTCGACGCCCGCCGCGATCGACGCAGCAACGAGATCCGCGTCACGGTCAGTGTCTGCCGCAAGCAGCCGCTTGCCGTCGAAGGCGTCGACCCGGAGGGCGTCTACGAGGTACAGGTCGACGACGAGCCCGCACAGCAGGTCGGCGTGCGCACGGTGCGCACCATTCAGGCGCGGCTTGCCGAGAAGACCGACGCGGCTGCCCAGCCGACGCGCCGCACCTATACGCCTGGCACGACGCGCTTTCTCGACCTCGAGGTCGAGGGCGAGGAGGACAACTTCGTCGAGCGCGTGATCCGCGTGAGGCAGATCCCCGAGCCGCAGGCGTCGAAGGTGAAAGCCGCCCTCATGGCGGCGATTCCGGCCAAGCGTGGCCGAGTGACCTGACCGCTGGGCGCCCGGCAACGATCACTGGTTCTTCCACACCAAGAGTCGATAGAACGGTGCGCCAAGGCCGCCGCGATTCAATATGCGCACGACCGCTGCGAACGGGACCAGTTCGTGATCGAAACACAGACACCGGGCACAACGCAGGCAGTGGCGATGCGAAGCGGACGAACGTTTGCAATAGGGTGTGGATTGACCGTCGTGGTCCTGGCGCTCGCCGGGCTCTACCTGTGGGCCAGAGCCGGCAGCCCGCTGAGCACGGGCGAGGCGGCACCCGGCACGATTTGGGAGCTTCTCCTCCGGCTCTCTGTGGCCGATGTCGGTCAGTTCGTCTTGGGGATCGCGGCGTTGCTCGCGGTCCTTTGGCTGGTTCTCGCCTGCCTGCAACAGAGCACCCAGCTTCGACTGCAGCGAGAGGAGTTGATTCTGCACCGAAACGAGCTTGCTCTTCAGCGGCAGGAGACCGGGCGTCTCGCGGATGAAGCACGCGAGCAGGTCGAAGTCCTGCGACTGACGGCGTCGGTCGCGAGGCGCGAGTCGTTCATGCGTCTTCTCGACCTCTACGAGCGGAAGCTCGTGCAGGAGGCCTCGCACATTTCATCGATGACAGCCATCGATCCGGCCTCCACCGAGCAGCATCAGCGAGCGTGGATCGAGTACGAGCAAGGCCATCGCAACGCGATCTTCGAGAACCTGACCCGACAGCTGGTGCGTGGCCAACACACCGAGTTCCTGCGCCGGATCGATCAGGTCGTCGGCGGACGTGCGTACCTGGAGCGGTTCTCGAGCACGGTCGGGGAGGCGCTGAAGCAGGCTGCCGAGGTGGACGGGCAAATGCTGGCGCTGTGCCGGAACAGCCCATGGGCCTACCTGTCGGAGGCGTTCGAAAAACTGCGTGCCCTTCCGCAGCAGCAATAGCTGGCGTTACGGCGTCACGCCATCAGCGGCACCTGTCGCCGCGCCAACTCGGCCTCGACGATGGTCAGCCCCAGCCCGGGTGCGCTGGGCAGGTGGAACAGGCCGTCCTTCGGCATCGGTGGATCGGCGAAGACGGCGTGCATGCGCGGCGTCGGGTCGTTCAGCTCGCAGGGCTTCGTGGCATGGAGCTGGGCGGCGGCGACATGCATGTTGGCCAGGTGACCGATGGTCGGCTGGGTCTGGTGCGGCACCAGCTCCACGCCGTGCGCCTGGGCCAGCGCGACGCAGCGCTGCAGGCCGGTGATGCCGCCCATTTTGACGATGTCGGGCTGCACCATCCGCACCCCGGCTTCGATGAGGTCGGCCAGCGCCGCAAGCGTGTAGGTCTGCTCGCCTGCCGAGACGGTGATGTCCAGCCTGCGCGCCAGCTCGCCCAGCTGCTTGACGTGATAGTGCTGCAGCGGCTCCTCGAACCACCAGTAGCCGAGCTCTTCCAGCGCACGACCGACGCGCATGGCGCCGCTCGTCGAGTAGCCGTTGTTGGCGTCGAAGGCGAGAGGAAATTCCGGGCCGACGAGCTTGCGCACCGCGCGCGCCTTGGCGAGGTCGCCGGCGATGTCGATGTCGAGCGTGCTGCGGTCGTTGTCGAAGCGAATCTTTATGGCGGCCGGCTTGTCGCGCATCCGCTGCTCGACCACACGGAGCACCTCGTCCTCGCTGCGCGTGCCATTGCCGCCGATCGAGGCGTAGAAGGGCAGCGCCGTTCGCCAGGCGCCGCCTAAGAGCTTGTAGATCGGCTGGTTCAGGTACTTGCCCTTGAGATCCCAGAGGGCGATGTCCAGCGCCGCAAGCGCGCCCGTCAGCGCGCCCTCCGGCCCGAGCTTGACCAGCCGGTGGAGCAGCTTGTCCTGGATCACGGCGTGGTCGAGCGGATCGGTGCCGATCACGGCGGGCGCGATGTCGCGCGCAAGGATGCCGAGCGAGGCGATGCCGCCCTGCATGGGGGACGCCTCGCCGAGACCGAACAGCCCGTCGTCGGTCCACACGCGCAGGAACGCGCTGCCGGCGGTCGGCGGATCCTTGGGGTCCCAGCGGAGCTGCAACGCCTCGATT
>JAFAKN010000031.1 GCA_019235415.1 Alphaproteobacteria bacterium | reverse complement strand
GATCTTGAGGTCGCGCCAGTCGAGCAGCACCTCGCGGTCGCCGACGCCCAGGAAGCCGCCAACCGACGCGACCACTCCGTCGACCTTGCCGTTGGGGTCGAGATGGATCGACTTGATGTCGCCGATCGTGTTGTTCTGCATGTCCTTGATGCTGCGCCCGAGGAGCTTGCGCGCGTCGGCGCCGCTCGGCGCCGTCGTTTGCATGGCGATGGACGGGCTTTCCGGGGTGGTGGCTTTGTGCGAAGGCGCAGTCTGTGCCTGCGCGCTCGCGACGCCGACCGCGCTGAGCAGCGCCAAGGTCAGCAGCGGCTTTGACATCGACTTGAACATCGTTTGCTCCTGCATCGATTGATGGCGATTCTCGGTGTGCCGGCAACGTCGCAAAGCCGCACGCGTTGCGCATCGCTGCAGGGGTGTGGTCGGCTGGTTCGGCGATTCGCCGGGCCACTCCGCAGCTGTCACAGCACCCATGACCAACGGCTGCGCCGATTCTTCGAAAACAGTGATCCAGGTCAACGCGGGCAACCGCCGGGAAGTGCTATGGAAGCGCACGTTTGTCTGCGGGCGGCGCGATTGCGCCTGGGAGCTGGGAGAGTTTTGGTGCTAAAAAACGCCGAGTACTGGAAAGAGTTTACCGCTTCGACCCAGGCGGAAGCTGAGAACGCCGCGGCCGCATGGTGGGCCGAGCAAATCGGGTTCGACAAGGTTTGTGGCTGGACCGTCCCTGCAGGCCTGCCAGCCGCTGGCGCAGATCGGCGCTGGTCCGTCACCATCATTTACAGGAGATCGAATTCGGCAACGGCCGCGACGACTATGCACTGACCGGTGGCGCCATCGTCGGTGATGGCGCCACGCCCAGGAGTCCTACCAGTAGCTTGGAGAATTGTAGTACTGGTCGACCCGCCGGCCGTAGTCCGCCGTCCAGCGAAAGTCGTCGTTCATGTCGTAGGTCGGTGCGTTCTCCAGCATCCGCTTGTCGAGATTGACGACATAGCCGCCCTTGCTCTCGTCGTAGTTGAGCGTCGACCACGGTAGTGGATGGTACTTCTCGCCGATGCCGAGAAAACCACCGAACGACATGATGGCGTAGATCGCCCTGCCGCTCACCTTGTCGATCATGATGTCATCGACGGAACCAAGCTTCTCGCCCTGGAGGTTATAGACGTCGGTTCCTTCCACCTTATCAGCCGCGATCAAGCTTCCCGACGTGATCTTCGTTGCGTCACTCGCCATGGCATTCCTCCGCTGCTGCGTATGCACTCGTCAGCAAGAACGGGACAACCATCATGACGTTGCGGCAACCGTCGGGCCTGGTGGTAAGTCGCCCCTCGGCTCTCGCCGTCGCCCCTGGGCGCTAACCGACCAGCCTATCGTCTGCCGAACATCGTCTCACCGGCGATCACGGCCAGTATGAGGAAAATGACGAAAATCGCCACGGCGATGAAGAACAGCGCCTTGGCGATGACTGCCGCGCCCGCGGCAATGCCGGTAAACCCGAACAGAGCAGCAATGATCGAGATAACTAAGAAAATGAGGGCCCATTTCAGCATGGCGCGGCTCCAAGTGGCTTCTCCAGGCGGCCTCCCCAAGTAGGCCTCGACTGTCAACGCGGAGGGGAGCGAGACGCTGCACGAGCTGAGGCCGGCCGCGGCCCCCCACGCGGAGCGCCATCTCGCGTACATCACGGCAAGCTGAAGCATCGCCTTGCGCATATCCGCACCATGCCGCTTCGGCCTCTGCACGAGCTTTTCGTGGCTTTGGCGCGCCAGTACTCAAGCGTGAGTTGCTCGATCATCAGTCGACAAACCCAGGCGCAAACCGCTTGGGTGCGGGAGTGTTGCCCCGACCATGGTAGCGCAATGGCTTGGGATGGGGACTTCCTTCGGCCGCGGCAGACGACGCGGCTGAAGACTCGAAGCTATTTGGCGGCCGTCGAATCCAGTGTGCCGAGGATGGCCTGGGCCGCCTGGAGATGGTCCAGGGTCGTCGGCAGGAGTTCCGTGGCCAGGTCCTTGAGTTCGCGGTCCTGACCCGAACCGATCACGTATGCCAACAGCTGCGCCATCAGCTGCTGGTCGGTGATCTGGCTGTCGATATAGGCTCTGTCGAAGGCGGCGCCTTGCAGCTTCGAGAGCCGGTCATAAGTGGCCTTTCGGTCCGCATCGAGCCCCTGCACAGGCGGGAGGCCGGCATTGCGAGCAAGGATAGCGATACGCTTGCTCGGCCCTTGGTGCTCGCGAAGCGTGCGTTCGGCGAATTGCTTCACGCCGGTGTTTCCGCTCGTCCGGTCGGCGAGCTGGGCGAACTCGACGTTGGCCGCGCCGCCCACGACTGCGGCTTGCAGGAAGTTGCGATCAGCCTGATTGAGCTGGCGCGGCGCCGGGACCCCGGGCGCCGCCTCGTGCGTGCCGGCCGGCGTACCAGCCGGATTGCCCTGCCCGGCTCCGCCGGGCTGCGCGGTCTGCGCCGCGAGCGTGGACGGCATCGCAAACGCGGCGGCCAGTGACATCGGAACAAGGCACAGTCTCATGCCGGTCTCCTAAAACTTGGCCCGTCGCTTGGGCAGTTCACAGGGCGAGCATGTAGGCGACGAGCGACTCCTTCTCCTGTTGCGTAAGCTTGAGCCGGAGCACAAGGTTGAAGAATTCGACCGTGTCGGCAAGCGTCAGCAGCCGGCCGTCATGCATATACGGTGGCGAATCCTTGATGCCGCGCAACGTGAAGGTCTTGATGGGTCCGTCCGGCAGCATCACCAGGCCATTCACGGTCTGGCCGATCTTGTAGAAGCGCTCGAGATGCAAATCGTGCATGGTGTTGTCGAGAAACGACGTTTGCGGGATGTGGCAGCCAGCGCACTCGCCCTTGCCCAGAAACACCTGCTCCCCGGCCAGTTCCTGCTGGCTGGCCTTCGACGGGTCGAGACGACCAGTTGGCAGGAGCTTGGGCGCCGGCGGGAAGTCGATGATGTTCTGCATCTGCGCCATCATCGGCACCTGGTCGAAGCGGTCAGGTAGGTTCACGCCTTTGCGCTGAGCGCTCATGTGGTCGCCGTTGAAGTAGGCCGTCCGTTGCTCGAACTGGCTGAAGTCCTCGATCGACCTCAACGACCGCTTCGATCCATGAATCTGCTGGTTGAACACGCCGCGCAAGCTGACCGTATCGAGCCGGAAGCGAGCCGCCTGCGGGCGGACATCGGGAGTCTGGTGGAACGCCGCGTTGGTATGAAAGTTCGCGTGGCAATCGAGGCATGTGACGCCCAGGCTCTGGTCGGCGCTCTTGCGATCTTCGGTCTGATTGAACTCCTCCTGCGGAAACGGCGTGAGCAGGAGCCGGAGTCCTTCAAGCTGCACCGGCGTCAAAAAGCCGACCATCAGATGGTAGTAGTTCTTGATGGTAAGCAGCTGAGCGCGCGAGACGTCGCCAAGCTCGGGGTGGCTGGTCAGAAAGATAGGCGGAGGAAACTCGGGCGTGAGATGGTCCGGCAGGTCGAAATCGACATCGAAGCGCCGAAGATTGCGTTGCTCCTGCCGCCCGATCTCGTCGATCTGGTTGTTGGGAAAGACCTGGCCGCCAGTTGCTTGTTTGACGTGAGGCAAAGGCATGAAGCCCGCTGGCAGCAGTCCGCGATCGCGGATCTCGTCCGGCGCGAGATTTGCAAGACTTTCCCAAGTCGTGCCCTGGGGCAGCTTTACCCGCACCCCACCCTGCACGGCCTTCCGCCTTCCCGACATCGTGGTGCCGGGAATCGCCCGATCGGAAAAGTCGAGACGTTCTTCGAGAAGCGCGCGCTGCAGCCGCATCACCTCGGCCTTCTGCGCCTCGTCGGCCGCCTTCACCTCGGCCAGGGAAGCGGACGGCAATGGGCGATAGGTGGCGTCGGGGGGCAATGTCTGGGCAAGGCAGAGAGCCATCCAGCTGCAGGTCAGAGGAATCGCCAGCACCATTGCCAGATGGCGAAGCATGACCTTCTCTCCGTATAGTGGACGGCCACGATGGAACGCCACATCCGCCATACAGTTGCCATCCCTTAAGCAGAAGGGACCCACAGTTACTCACTGTGTGCAGTTCTGGTCGGACTGCTTTATGCTCAGCGTCCCCGGCGGTCGCTTGGCAGCTGGCCTGTTTCCACCTTTTCGGGAGTGCCTCGCTCGCCGACGCGCTCGGTTTGCTTTCGTCGACACCGTCAGCAAGCGCACACCAGGCAACGATTTGGCACATTGTTCATTTGCCTCCAGGCCGGAACCAGGAGGCACCAATGATCCGCTTTGTTTCCGCGTTTGTTTCCGCGCTCGTGCTTGTTCCCGCGGCCGTCACGAGTGCTCCAGCTGAAGCGCAGTCGACCACGCCGCCTGCCGGGACCACAAGTGGCAAGCCATCTCGCAGCACTGCAATGGCGCCCGCCGCAGCGCTGACAGCCAGCAGGCTCGTACCGACGGCCGCCTCGTCCAATCTGTTCGAAATCGAAAGCAGCCAACTCGCCCTGCAGCGCAGCCACTCACCCAAGATCAAGGACTTTGCGCAGCACATGGTGGCCGACCACAGTCTGGCGGCGTCCAAGATGAAACTGGCGCTAAGCCAGGCCAACATTCCTGCGCCGCCGGACAAACTCAACGCCAACGATCAGAAGATTTTCGACAACCTCAAAACGGCCCAGGACGCAGCCTTCGACAAGACCTACATCGAGGCGCAATACAATGCCCACGTCGAAGCGGTAAACTTGTTCAAGGCCTATGCCCAGGACGGTGACAATCCTCGGCTGAAGGCGCTGGCGGCCGACTTGCTGCCTACTCTCCAGGGCCATCTCGACCAGGTTAGTAAACTCCGCTCGTCCTAGAGGCTCGTTCGGCCAGGCGATTGGGCGCAGCCATTGCTTTGACGGCGGCGCCTTCATTCGCGGCGTCTGCCTGATGGCTGGAGAGTAGAAGCGAGGCGTGACCTCTCCACATCCAGAGCCGCAGCTCGCGCGGACATCCGACCAGAGCGCTACAACTGGCCATTGCAAAGGGCCCGCACCTTAAGGTACGGGTCCCTGACAGCTTTGGCTTCCTGTGAACCTATCGCCGCGGACTTTCATTTACCCCCCAGCTGGGAGGTGTCAGGTCGCGCGAGCCATCGTTGGCCGGCGGTAGCGCCAGATCGCCATCGGCGGCACGTTGCGCCATTCGCGAGCGACGAACGTCGTCTCGAGCGCCAGGCCGGCGTACTGCGGATCGACCGGCGGGCGGAAGCCATAGGTGTACTGGATGATCGCGCCGCCCGGCGGCAGGCGCTGGAAGACATCCGAGTAGCAGCGCGCCGCTGCCGCCGGATGGATCGCTCGCATCGGCAGGCCGCTCAGGACGGCGGCCACCGACGGGACGCGGGCGCTCGCGAGCATCTCGCCGATTTCCAGGGCATTGCCCTGCAGCACGTTCAAGCGCGGAAAGCAGCGCCTGAGGTAAAGGCAGAGCTCGGCATCGCGTTCGACGGCGATGATGCGGTCGACCGGACAGCCCATCTCGATGAGGGCTTCGGTCACCGGACCGGTGCCTGCCCCGAGCTCTAGCACCGGGCCGGCCTCGAGGTGCGCGGCGACGAGCGTGGCCTCGGCCAGTCGCCGCGCGGTCCAGTAGCTGCTGGCGAACGGCCATCCCACGCCCACCGGGTTGCGCGCCCAGCCGCGCAAAAACGGCCCCGGATTGGCCAGCGACGGCCGCCGCGACCCATTCTTGCCGGTTCGTCCCGATCCGTTGATGAAAAGGGTCACGGCGCGTCCAGTCGAAGCGTTGCAGACGAAGCGTTGCAGATAGGGACCGAGTTATTCTACGACTGGGGGTCCGCTTGGTTCCATCGACCTCGCAAGGCTCCCCGCATTGGCCCAACTGGGCGCGTCTCGCAAACTTGATCCTGGAATATAGGGAGCTGTGGCAGGGTAGGTGCTGTCGTACGATCACAATCCGCAACCGAGGGCGTTTGGATTCCTTTCCGGGTAACTATAGTGCACGCACAACCGGCATCGGACCGATGCAGGACCTAGCCGTCGAGCCGCGCCAGGGCCAGGATTGGACCGCGGTGCCGCAGCTCATCCGGTCCGGCGGGATGCTCGGCGAACCGTGGGAAAGCCTGTTCGGGGCGTTGCGCGCAACCCCTGCCCGCGGGCCGATGGTCGTCGGCCAAATCGGCCAGTCGCTCGATGGACGCATCGCGACGCTGTCCGGCCATTCGTGCTACATCAACGGTCCGGAGGGGATCGCCCATCTGCATCGCCTGCGCGCCGTCGTCGATGCCGTCGTGGTCGGCGCCGGCACGGTCCGCGCCGACGATCCGCAGCTCACGGTTCGTTGCGTTTCGGGGCCCAATCCGGTGCGCGTGGTGATCGACCCGCGCGGCACGCTTTCCCGCAGCGCGCGCGCCTTTGCGTGCGATGGCATACGGCGCATCGTGGTCAGCGCCAAGCGCGGCTGCCGTCACCTCGCTGACGACATCGAGACCATCGCCTTGCCGGACACGGGCGGCCGAATTGCGCCCCGCGCCATCCTCGAGGCGCTGTTCGACCGTGGCCTGCGCCGGATCCTGATCGAGGGCGGAGCGCACACCCTTTCCTCCTTCCTGTCGGCCGGCTGCCTCGATCGGCTGCATGTCGTGGTGGCGCCGATGATCCTGGGATCGGGCAAGCCGGGCCTCGATCTGCCGCCCATCGCCGACATGGGAGGGGCTCTACGGGTGCCGATGCGAACCCATTCGCTTGGTCGCGAAATCCTGTTCGACTGCGACCTGTCTTGCCGGACCGCGGGCCTTCGGCCCGCTCATGATGCTGGCCGGAGGCCCACGGTCCCCGAAGCCTGAGAGGCGCGCGTCAAGTCAGCGCCGCGAGCAGGTCGCTGAACTTGGCGGCGGACTGCGACCAGGTCGGCAGACGCATCGCGGCAGCGCGCGCAGCGGCTGCCAGGGCGTGGCGCCGGTCGGTGTCTTCGATGAGCTCACGCAAGGCTTCGCTCAACGACGCGACGTCGGCGGGCGCAACCAGACGACTCGCGGCCGCAGGGACGGTGTCGGCCGTTGCGCCGCCCGTGGTGCCGACGATCGGCAGACCGTGGGCGAGCGCCTCGGCGAAGGCCATGCCGTAGCCCTCGAAGCGCGAGGCGAGAACGAACAGGTCGGCGCCGGCATAGAGCTCGGCGAGCCGGTCGGGCGATACCGTGCCGAGGCACTTTATGCGCTGCTCGAGGCCGTGGCGGCCGATCAACCGGTCGAGACGCCCAGACGCTGCAACGTCGCGCCTACGGTCGCCCACGATCGCGAGCCGCCAGTCGAGATGCCTGAGCGTCGCCAGTGCCTCGACCAGGATATCGAAGCCCTTGCGTGGCACGATCGCGCCGACCGCGATCAACCGAACCGGCCCGACGCTGCTGCCCGTCGAGAAAGCAACGCGATCCGTTCCGGGCAAAACCACAGCCAAGCGGTCGGGCGGCACGGCGAAGCGCTGGGCCAAAAGGTCAGCGGTCCACGCGCTGGTCGCGACGACGCGGCAGGCCGCTGCGAGAGCCGCGCGCTCGCTCTGCTCCAGCGCCGCCGCCCGGTCCGGCGCGAGGCCGGTCTCGAGGGCCAATGGGTGATGAACCAGGGCGACGACAGGCCGCCTTCGATGCAGCCTGGCGGCGACCTCCGGCAGGACGCCGAAGGCCAGACCGTCGACGACGATGGCGTGGTTCGGGTTTGCCTCGAGCAGGAGCGTTTCGGCGCTCGCCTTCTGCGCCGCACTGGGCGTGGGAAACCCCTCGCCCAGCCCAACGACATCGACCTGCCATCCGAGATGTTTCAGCTCGGCGATGATGCGGCGATCGTAGGCATAGCCGCCGGTGAACGTCGCGAGGTCGCCTGGAACGGCCCAGGTTACGCGTCGGGCCATGGCGCGGCCTCGTACCAGGCGCGTGCGACATGCGATTCGGAGAGCGTCACGCGAATGGCGCTGAGCGCCTTGCCGTCACGCCCCAGGCCGCCGGTTCGCGCCGCCTCGGCGAGACCCGTGTGGATGTGCTGCGCCAGGAATTCCGTCGTCGTGTTGCGGCCGGCGAACTGCGGTACGGAGTCGAGGTTCTTGTAGTTGAGCGGACCCAGGATCGCCTTCAAGACCTCGTGCGCGCGGCCGATGTCGACCACGATGCCGTTCTCGTCCAGCGACCCGGCCATGAACGCCGCGTCGACCACGAACGTGGCGCCATGCAGCGCCTGGGCAGGACCGAACACGGCGCCCTTGAAGGAATGGGCAATCATGATGTGATCACGGACTTCCACGGCGTACACGGGCACCTTCCTCAGGTTGACGATAGTCGATGCATTGGCACAGCGCGGCGCTGCCGGGCGCGAGGACCGACGGCAAGCGCTGCGGCAGGTCCTCGAAGGCGATGGCGGGCTCCAAAAGGACGTCCAGGCGATCGTCGTCGAGCAGGCCGACCGCGTGCTGCAGCCGACGATGGTGCGTCCATTCGCGGCGATGCGACGGCGCCACCTTGCCGACCTGGCTTGCCATCAATTTCAGCCGGCGACTGTGGAACGCGCCGCCCAGCGGCAGCGACACGAGCGCATCGCCGTACCAGCTGAGCTCGATGATGGAGGCCTCCTCCGCGGCCGCGGCGAGCGCGGTCACGAGGCCCGCGCTGCTGGCGCTGGCATGGAAGACGAGATCGCACTCGGTCGGCGCCGCGCCGGGCAGCGCAAACCGCAAGCCTAGCGCCGCGGCGGTCGCTTCCCGCGCCGGGTTGACATCGACCAGGGTGACATCGGCAGAGAGAAGCTTGCGGCAAAGATAGCCCGTGAGAATCCCGATCACGCCGGCACCGACCACAGCGGCGCGGCCGAATGGGCCAGGGCCTGCGTCCCACGCTGCATTCAGTGCCGTCTCCATGTTGGCGGCGAGCACCGCGCGCGACGGCGGGACGGCGTCGGGGACGACCACCGCAGCCTCGGCCGGCAGATCGAACACGGTCTGGTGCGGATAGAGCGCGAACACGTTCCTGCCCAGCAGCGCCGACGGGCCGCGCTCGACTGCGCCCACCGTCGCGTATCCGTATTTGACCGGAAACGGAAAGCTGCCGGCCATGAAAGGCGCGCGCATGCGCTGATGCTCGGAGGCCGGAACCCGCCCCGCCGCGACCAGCGATTCGGTGCCGCGGCTGATGCCGCCGTGCGTCGCACGGATCCGCAGCACGCCACCGGCAAGCGGTCCGAGCGGTTCTTCCCGGATCTCCGACCGGCCCGGCCCGGTGTACCAAAGCGCCTGGGCCGTCTCGGCCATCTAAAACCCTACTCCATCGCCTCAAGGCGATTTGATCCCCGACTGCGCATGCTAGGCTATCATGCGCCCGTTGCGGGGAGCATCCGTTTGAGGAGTATCCTGTGGTGGGGCGCGTGCAATCGCTGATCGATGCGCCCGTCGGTGTGCGACGCCTTGTCTTCCTGGGCCTCGTTGCATCGACGGAAGCCGGCCTGCTCGCCCTCGCCGCCTTGACGCTCTCGGTGCTGGGCTTTGCGCTCGGCGACCTCACGATGCTCGTCCTGTTCGCCCTGACGACGCCTTGGCTGGTCGTCGGCTTCTGGAATGCCGCCATCGGCCTGCTGCTGATGTCCGGCAAGCGCGATCCGAGCGAGGTCCTGATCCCGGAGGCGGCGCGGCGGCGGGAACTCGCCTCCATCACGGCCTCCACGGCGATCCTGATGTGCGTGCGCAACGAATCGTCCGAGCGGGTGGTCGGCAACCTCGACACCATGATCGCCGACCTTTTAGCGACGCGACAGGCCGCGCACTTCCATGTCTACATCCTGAGCGACACAAACCTAGCCGAGGTCGCCGCCGCCGAGCAACAGGCGTTCGACGACCTGTCGCGCAAATGGGCCGGTCGCCTGCCGGTCACCTATCGCCGGCGCGCGGTCAATACCGGCTTCAAGGCCGGCAACATCGGCGATTTCCTGAATCGTTGGGGCGACCGCCATGAGCTGATGGTCACGCTCGATGCCGACAGCCTGATGACGGCGGCCGGCATCCTGCGCCTGGTCGATATCATGCAGCGGCGGCCGTCGCTCGGCATCCTGCAGAGCCTGGTGATCGGCATGCCGACCACCAGCGCCTTCGCGCGCCTATTCCAGTTCGGCATGCGTCTTGGCCTGCGCTCGTGGACCATCGGCAGCGCCTGGTGGCAGGCCGATTGCGGCCCCTACTGGGGCCACAATGCGATCATCCGGGTGGCCCCGTTCAAGCAGCACTGCGCGCTGCCGCCGCTCGTCGGCAAAGGCATGTTGAGCGGCCACATCCTCAGCCACGACCAGCTCGAGGCCGCCCTGATGCGCCGCGCCGGCTACGAGGTCCGCGTCCTGCCCGAGGAAGATCTCGGCTGGGAGGAGAACCCGCCAACCCTGATCGAATTTTTACGGCGCGACCAGCGTTGGCTGCAGGGCACGTTGCAGTACGTGTTCTTCATCGGTTTGCCTGGTCTTAAACCGGTCAGCCGCATCCAGCTCCTGTTCGCCCTGCTGATGTTCGCAGGCTCGCCGGCCTGGATCGGCCTTGGGCTCTTAGGCACCTTCACCCTGGCCTCTGTGCCCAATCCTGCCGCCTTAATCGACCCGCGCTACGGCACGGCGTTGCTCACGGTCGTCCTGGTGATGTGGTTCGCGCCCAAGGTTGCGACCGTGATCGACGTGCTCAGCCGATCGAGCTTGCGCCAAGGATTCGGCGGCGCCTGGCGCTTCATCGCCAGCGTGCTGGCCGAGACGATCTTTTCGCTGCTGCTGTCGCCCATCATGTGGGTCTGCCACACGATGTCGCTGCTGGGGCTGCTCGTCGGCCGCGTGGTCGGCTGGTCTGGACAGATGCGTGACGATCACATCGTTGGATGGCGCACGGCCGTCGGCAAATTGTGGCCGCAGACGCTGCTCGGCGGCGTCATTGTCACGGCGCTCGCCCTGTGGCAGCCGGTGGCCCTGCCCCACATGCTCGTCCTGATGGCGGCCGGTCTCGTTCTCGCGGTGCCGCTCTGCGTCGTCACGTCGTGGCCGTCGGTGGGCCTGGCGCTAAAGGCACTCGGCATCGGAAGGCTGCCCGAGGAAACCGCGCCGCCGGCTGCGCTCAGCCGCCCCGTCTCGCCGCTTTCCAAAGCCAGCGACGCCGTTTCAGCCGACTAACGCCATGCGGTTGCGCACGGCAATCGGGGTGCTGCGCTCCCTGCGCATCTATTACGGCCATCCAGTTCGGGCGCGCGCCATGGGCGAGCTCTATGCGCAGTTCATCGCGCCGGGCGATCTGGTTTTCGACGTCGGCGCCCATGTCGGCGACCGCGTCCGCGCCTTTCGGCGATTGGGCGCGCGGGTCGTCGCCGTCGAGCCGCAACCGGCGCTGCATCGCACGCTGAAGATACTGTTCGGCCGCGACGGGGAGGTCACCCTCGTTCGCTCCGCCATCGGCCGCGCCGCAGGGACCGCCGAGATGAGGCTCAATCTCGACAATCCCACGATCTCCACCCTGTCGACGGACTTCATCGACGCCGGCCGCGACGCTATCGGCTGGCGGGGCGAGTCGTGGCCGGCTTCGGTCGAGGTCCCGGTCACGACCCTCGACGCGCTGATCGCGGCTCATGGCAAGCCCGCGTTCATCAAGCTCGACGTCGAGGGCTTCGAGCTCGAAGCGCTCGGCGGGCTGTCGCAGCCGGTGCCGGCGTTGTCGTTCGAGTTCACGACCATCCAGCGCACCGTCGCCTTGGCCTGCGTCGAACGATGCATCGCCCTCGGCTACACGCAATTCAACGTCGCGCTCGGCGAATCCCAGGCCCTGGGAGCGTGGCGGACCGCGACGCCGATGAAGGATTGGCTCGTTGCGGTTGCGGACTCCGCCAATTCCGGCGACGTCTATGCCCGGCTGCGGTGAAGGGAAGGCGGCATCGCCGCTACATCACCTTGCGTCCGCGGTCTGGCGACCGGCGTAGACATCGGGATATGAAACGATCTCGCCGTTCTCGTCGGGAAAGCGCGTGGAGTAGACCAGGGCGACGGGAATGTCCTCCGACACCGGGACCGAGTTGCTGCCGCGGGCGATCAGGGAATCGACGGCTTCCGGCGAGACGCCGAGCACCCAGGCCGCCAGCGCCCGGGCCTGCTGCACGCGGATGCAGCCGTGGCTTATGGCGCGCTGCTTGCGGTTGAACAGGTATTTCTCGTTTGTGTCGTGCAGGTAGATCAGCTCGTCGTCGTCGAGGTCGAACATCAGGCGGCCGAGCGGATTGTCCGGCCCCGGCGGCATGTAATGCAGGCCCTCGTTGCGGATCATCGCGGGCGTCGGCGTCCAGTCCGGATTGAAGCGGACCGCGACCATCGCCGCCGTCAGCTCCGGCGTCGGCGTCGCGGGCTTGCCGACGACGACGCGGCTGCGCAGCACCGGCTCGCCGTCCTGCAAGGCGACCAGCTCGTAGGAGGGAATGTTGACCAGGATGAACTTGCCGCTGGGCGGGATGGCCATCTCGATGCCGCTGCGGCGCAGCAGACCGAGGTAGGCGCTGGCCTTCGGCGGCGCCTCGACCAAGGACGCCATGGAGGACGCCACGGGGGCGGCCGCCTGCGGCGGCGGATCGGTCGGGACGCACGCGGCCGTCGCCATCGCCGTCGCCAGCAATCCCGCTACTCCACGCGTCGCACGATCCTTTGCCATCGCACCTGCAACCTGCAGCAAAGGACATGGCGCTGGATTGCGGCGCCGCAAGGGCGGCTGCGCATTTTCGCCTGCGGTCCCGGAAGACACTATTCGGCTGGCGCCAGTCGCTTGCCGTCGGGCGTCGGGGTCGGCGCCATCGCCTCGAAGACGCCGTCGCGGCGGACCAGGGCGTGGAACAGGGCAGCCGCCACGTGCAGCAGGATCAGCGCGAAGAAGGCGAAGGCCAGGGCCAGATGCGCATCCCACAGGAGCGTGTGCAACCGGTCGCTCTGCGGCAGGATCGCCGGCAGCTGCAGGCCGCCGAAGACGACCACCGGATATGCGGCCGCCGACAGCATCGCCCAGCC
>JAFAKN010000190.1 GCA_019235415.1 Alphaproteobacteria bacterium | reverse complement strand
GTATTGGCGACGGCGTTCTCGGTATCGTTGTGGGTGTGGATGCCCAGCCGCTCACCGGGGATCCTCTTGACCACCTCGCCGACGATGCGCTCGACCTCGTGCGGCAAGGACCCGCCGTTGGTGTCGCACAGCACCAGCCAGCGCGCGCCGGCCTTCGCGGCGGCGGCGAGGCAGGCCAGGGCGTAGTCGGGATTGGCCTTGTAACCGTCGAAGAAATGCTCGGCGTCGAACATCACCTCGTCCATGCGGCTCTTTGCATAGGCGATCGAATCGCCGATCATCTCGAGGTATTCGCCGCGGTCGAGCTCGAGCGCCACGTCGACATGGAAGTCCCAGGCCTTGCCCACCATGCAGACCGATCGCGCCTTGGTCTGCAGGATGGCGGCAAGCCCCGGATCGTTGGCGGCGCTGCGTCCGGCGCGGCGCGTCATGCCGAAGGCCACGAACTTCGCGTTCGCGAATTCGGGCGGATCGGCGAAGAAGCGATCGTCGGTGGGATTGGCGCCCGGCCAGCCGCCCTCGATATAGTCGATGCCCAAAAGATCGAGCTCGCGAGCGATGGCGGCCTTGTCGGCCACCGTGAAGTCCACGCCCTGCGTCTGGGCGCCGTCTCGCAGGGTCGTGTCGAAGAGATAGATGCGGTTGGACTGGCTCATGCGGGCGCCATCATACAGAGCGTTGCAGGTTCAACGATAGACGTCGCGCCTGTTGCCGATACGAACGACGATGATCCGAATCTCGCGATCCTCGATGCTGGCAATGATGCGCCAGTCGCCGACGCGGTATTTCCAGAACTGCCCCAATGACGAGCCTCGCAACGCTTGTCCGATGCTACGAGGGTCGTCGAGTTGGGCCACGCGTCCGTGGAGGAACGCGAGAATGCGCTGTGCGATCTTGCGGTCAAGCTGCTTGAGGTTCCTTTGCGCGAGGCCGGAAAACTCAATCTTCCAGGCCATACAGTTTCATCAGCTTCTCGAGCGAGACGGTTTTCGACTTGCCTGCACGCACGGCTTTCAGCTCGCGTTCGGCCAAATACAGGTCCTCGAGATCCTCCAAATGTTCGAGGATCGCTTCTCGAACATAGAAGGTCTTGGTCCGGCCCGTTGCCTTGGCAAGCGCCTCCAAGCGGCGCTCAATATCAGCTGGCAGTCGAACAGCAAGCATCGCGCTGCCCTCCTTTCGTGTGCTATACGTGTATAGCGCCAGAGGGATTTGCGCAACCGAACAAGGACAAGCCCGATGACCACGTCCACCACCATCACCGAGCTGCGCTCGACCCTGCTGCAGGTGCCGTGGCGCGGCAAGCCGCCGGCAGCCGGCATCCTGTCGGCGCCGCTCCGCGACCTATACGTCCTGGAGATCGAGACCCAGGGCGGCCTTTTGGGCATGAGCTACCTGATGCCGTTGCGCGGCGGGCTGCACACGCTCGATGCCTGCATGAAGGAGCTCGTGGCACCGCATGTGATCGGCCGCGACGCCACCGAGATCGAGGCGATCTGGCAGGTACTCTACCGCAGCAACTTCTGGCTCGGGCGCATGGGCGTGACAGTGTTCGCGCAGAGTGCCGTGGACATGGCGCTATGGGACATCATCGGTAAGCGGGCGGGCTTGCCGCTGTTCCGGCTGTGGGGTGCCGCACGGAACGAAGTGCCGGCCTACGGCTCAGGATGCTTCCGCGGGCTGGGCCGCGACGGCATGATCGCCCGCGCCAAGGAATTCACCGCGCAAGGCCTCAAGGCGATCAAGATGCAGGTCGCGCACATTCGCCCGTGGCGCGAGGACGTCCTGAACGTCAAGGCGATGCGCGAAGCGATGGGCGGCGGCATCGAGATCATGATCGACGTCAACATGGGCTGGGATGCCGACACCGCCATCCAGGCCGGCCATCGCATCGACGCGTTCGATCCCTACTGGCTGGAAGAGCCGGTGATCGCCGAGGACTTCGCCGGCTACCGGCGTATCGCCGCGGCGCTGAAGACGCGCGTCGTGGGCGGCGAGAGTCATTTCACGCGCAACGACCTGCGGCCGTTCTTCGAGACGCCGTGCGTGCCCATCCTGCAGCCCGACCCGATGCGCGGCGGCTACACCGAGCTGCGCAAGATCGCCGCCGCCGCCGAGCCGTGGGGCATCCGGATCGCGCCGCATCTCTTCCACGAAACGATGGTCCACCTGCTGGCCTCGATCCCCAACGCCAACTATCTCGAGTACATGGACTGGAACGACGATCTGTGGATCGAGCCGGTGCTGCCCTCGAAGGACGGCACCATGCAACCGCCCGAGCGGCCGGGCCATGGGCTGGCGTTCCAGCCGGAGATCCTGAAAGACTGCCGCATCGGCGGACAGCGGATGACGGCATGAGCTGGCGCATCGTCGCTGTGGTGCTGGCACTCGCCTGCGTCGTGCTCTCCCGCGCGCAAGCGCAGGAAGCGATCCTGACGGTGGCGGACCGGGGTTCCACCCGCACATACACAGAGCGCGAGCTGCTTGCCCGCGCCGACGTGCAAACCGTCACCATCGCCGATCCCGTCTACGGGCGCGCGATGACCTACCGCGCCGTTCCGGTCACCGATCTCCTCAGCGGCCTCAAGATCGCGGCAGACGACGACGTGCAGACGCGCGCCACCGACAATTTCTCCATCGGCATCCCTGTCCGGCTGCTGCTCGAGAGCAAGCCTGCCGAGGCACAAGCCTTCATCGCGATCGAGGATCCGGCCGCGCCCTGGCCGCCGCTTCCCAAGCAGGGCACGGCGAGCGCCGGTCCGTTCTATTTGATCTGGAAGATCGGCTCAGGTGCGCGAATCAGCAGCGAATACTGGGC
The DNA here is from genome assembly GCA_019235415.1 of Alphaproteobacteria bacterium. Taxonomy (GTDB): domain Bacteria; phylum Pseudomonadota; class Alphaproteobacteria; order Reyranellales; family Reyranellaceae; genus Reyranella. The sequence continues at coordinate 1,480 of JAFAKN010000190.1, read as the reverse complement.
TTATCACCTCGCCGCGCTGACCGTGGTCGACGGCCCGCTCGAACGATGGCCGGCGCTCGCGGTCGGCGCCGAGGTTCCGGCCAACGATCCGGTGCGCATCGGATTGCAGCGCTATCTCGAAGTCTGCATCGCCTGCCATCGCTTCAAAGGCGCCGGCGAGGGCGAGCAAGGTCCGGACCTCGGCCAGCCGATGAATCCGGTCCAGTACTTCCAGCTTCCAGCGCTGAAACAGCTGATCCGCAATCCGGCGTCGTTGCGCCACTGGCCCGACATGAAGATGCCGGGCTTCGCCAAGTCGCGCCTGAGCGACAGCGACGTCGATGCCATCGTCGCCTGGCTCGCCTACAAGGCCAAGCAGCGGTAGTCGCTGGGAGCGCGCCACTCCAGTGGCGCCCCTTTGTCATCCCGAGGCCGAAGGCCGAGGGATCTTTCCTGTCCTCTAAGGATCCCTCGCTACGCTCGGGATGACAGAGCGGACTCGGTCGGGGGTACCCCCCCACTGAGGAGGTCCCCGCTCTGAGAAGACAGCCGCTTCAGCGTCGCCTCGGCGAAGCGTTCGGCCGAGTCTGGCGCGAACTCCATGAACAGTGCGGGCTCCAGCACCTCGAGCTCGAGCACGATCAAGGTGCCTTCGCGCACCACGCCGTCGACGCGAGCGTAGAGCGGCCGCTCGGGCAACGACTCGAGGGCCGCGGCGCCCTGCGCCACGACCCCGGGTGCCGGCGTCTCCCGGCTGCGGGTTGCGCCGAAGCGCGAGTTGACGCGGAACTCGCCCGGCGGCGGCCGCTTGCGCACCGCGTGGCTGAAGCCGCCGTCGAAATAGACCAGCGACAGCTCGCCGTCGGCGATCTCGGGCAGGAACTCCTGCACCAGCACGCCTGCCGCACGCACCTCGTCCGGCAATCGCCCGATCAAACCCTCGACTTCGGTCACCGCGACGAGGTCGACGAAGTAGCCGCTTGCACCCGTCGCCGGCTTGACGACGGCGCGCTGCCATCCGTGCTCACGGAACACGGCTGCGACTTGTTCGGTCGTTGCCGACACCAGATGGGAACGCGGCACACGCACGCCGGCGGCTGAAAGCTTGCCGAGGTAGTCTTTGCGCAGGTTCCAGCGCACCAAGGTTATCGGGTTGAACAGCCGGGTCTTCGCCGCCACCGCCTCGGTCCAGGCGCGAAAGGCTTCGGGCTCGCGATAGTAGCCCCAGGTCGACCGCAGGACGACGGCATCGGCGCGATCGAACGCCGACGGTGGCCCGTTCCACGTCGCGCCATGGACGCTCGCGCCGCGTCGGCGGAGCGCATCGGCATAGAGCTGGTCGGAGGGCGTGATGTCTGGCTGGTCGGCGGCGGTTGCGAGGACGATGCGGGGAGGCATGGGATGCGTCGCGTGCTGGAGACATCGCAACTCGCACCCCTGTCATCCCGAGCGCAAGCGAGGGATCTTTCCTGTTGCCATAAGGATCCCTCGCTCCGCTCGG
>JAFAKN010000159.1 GCA_019235415.1 Alphaproteobacteria bacterium | reverse complement strand
CAGGGTCGGCTGGGAAGTGCTGTTGAACAAGGCGGGCACGACCTTCCGCAAGCTCCCCGAAGCGGACAAGCAGGGCCTGACCAAAGCGAAGGCGATCGCGCTCATGATGGCGCAGCCGTCGATGATCAAGCGGCCGGTACTGGAAGCGGACGGTACGGTGCTGGTCGGGTTCAAGCCGGAGGCCTACCGGGCAATGCTGCTCAAGTGACTCTGTCATCCGGAGCGATGCCAAGGATCCCGTGCCGGATCAATGAGCTTACCTTTGAAGTGAATTAGATCCTTCGCTGTGCCCGGGATAACAGTAAAATCAATAGGTTACGCCGTCTCCTTGACTTTCCGACTCAATTTAGCCACCCTCCGGGCATAAGTGCCCGAACGGGCCCCCGAATGAAATTTCCACGGCACTTCCTCGTGCCGTTGCCCCCTTTCTGAGGTCCAGTCATGAGAAACAAGATCTTTGCTTTGTTGCTTCTTCCCCTTGGCCTCACCCTGTCGGCATGTGGCGACACCTGGGGTGAGCGCGCTGTCACCGGCGGCGGCATCGGTGCGGGCGCCGGCTTGGCGATCGGTGCGCTGGCCGGCTGGCCGTTGCTGGCGCCGGCGCTGGCCGGTGCCGCGGTCGGCGCGGGGATCGGCGCGGCAACCGCGCCCAAGCAGTAGCGACTAGCCCAGCAAGACCCGGAGCTTGCGGTCGAAGACGCTGAGCACGTCTTCGAGCGAATCGCCATGCGCCAGCTTGCGCGGCCCGTTGTACACGACGTACGGGCCGTTGGAGGCAGTCGGCACTTTGGCGATGGCGAACAGCGGCTGCTCGGCGGTATGGCGGAAGACCGAGAAAATCGCCATGCCGGGCCGGAAATCGATCGCGTAGTCGCGCCATTCGCCCGTGGCGACTCGTAGGCTGTACAGATTGAGAAGCCGGGATAGTTCGCGTCGATCGAAAGAGACAATGCGGCGCCGCGCCTTCTGGTCGGCGAGCCGGTACAGGTTGGTCATGCAGCCGCGGCGCGTTTCATTTTAAGCGGGCGAATTGTTGCAGATGCCTTGGCGCCGGTAAAGCGCCCCCAAAACGCCCCAGTCCACGGTTTGCCAAAGCTCAGGGCGGGAGCTATGAACCGCGCCTGAAGTTCTTGAAATTGCGCGATAATCGCGGAGCCTCCCTTGTCAGATCATGCTGCTTTCCACGAGGTCGACGAAGCCGTTCGCAAGGACGAGCTCAAGGCCTGGTGGGGCCGTTACGGTACCTGGATCATCGCCGTCGCCGCGATTGTCGTGCTGGCCGCCGCCGGCCTGGTCGGCTGGCGCCGCTACGATGCGTCGCTCCGGGGCGAAGCGAGTGCGGCCTATACCGAGGCGATCGCGAAGATTCCACAGGATCGCCCGGCGGCGTTGAGCGAGCTCGAGAAGCAGGCGGCCAGCGCGCCGGAGCCGTACCGCTCGCTGGCCGCCCTGGTGGCAGCACAGCTGCGCCAGCCGATCGAGGCGCAGGTCACAGCGCTCACCGCGGTGGCGCCTGGTCTGTCATCGCCTGACCTCGCCGACCTCGCCAATGTGATCGCCGCCTACAAGTCCATCGACACGCCTAACGGCGAGGCGATGGTGGCCAAGCTCGAGCCGCTGACCGCATCCGGTCGACCGTTTCGCCTCAGCGTGCTGGAGCTGCAGGCGCTGGTCGCCGGTCGCAAGGGCGACACCAAGCACGCCCGTGACTTGTGGACCGAGATCGCCCGCGATGCCGAGGTGCCGCAGGGCCTCGCGCAGCGGGCCGCGTCCATGATCAATTTCTACGGACCCGCGGAGGCCAAGTAAGACATGGCGAAGGCCCTGCGTGCGATCGATCTTCGCCTCGCTCTTGCTTGCCTGATGATCGCCACCAGCCTGTCGGCCTGCGAGACGGTAGAAGGCTGGTTCAACAAGAAGAAGGTGCCGCTGCCGGGCGAACGCATTGCGGTGTTCTCCGAGCGCACTGAGCTCGAGACCGACAAGGACATGGGCAGCGTCCCCGTGGTGCTGCCGCCGCCGTTCGTCAACGCCTCGTGGCCCGAGTCGGGCGGCTTCGCCAACTACGCCATGTACAACCTGGCGATCGGCGATTCACCACAGATCATCTGGACCGCCGATGTCGGAGTCGGCTCGACCTCCTCGCGGATCCTGACGACCGGTCCGGTCATGGCCGACGGCAAGGTGTTCGCCAAGGATGCCCAGAGCACGGTCTCGGCCTTCAACGCCGACACCGGCCAGCTGATCTGGCGTGTCACGCTCAAGCCCGAAAAAGCGCGCGACGAGAACGAGTTCGGCGGCGGCCTCGCCTACTATGGCGGCCGTCTGTACGTGACCACGGGCTTTGCCGCCATCTACGCCCTCGACGTCAACGACGGCCACGAGCTTTGGATGTCGACGGCGAGCGCCCCGGTGCGCGGCGCGCCGCTGGTGTTCGGCGATCGCGTATTCGCCATCAGCATCGACAACCGCCTGCAGGCGCTCGCCGCATCCGATGGCTCGGACCTGTGGCAGTACTCGGGCCTGCAGGAATCGGCCGGCTATGTCGGCGGCAACAGCCCGGCCGGAGCCAAGGACTACGTGGTGGCGCCGTTCTCGTCGGGCGAGCTGGTGGCGTTGCGCATCGACAACGGCCGCCCGGTCTGGAACGAGACGATGGTGGGCAGCCGTGGCGACGTGCGCGCCTTCGGCAATCTCACCGACATCCGGGGCCGGCCGGTGATCGACCGGGACATGGTGCTGGCGATGGGCTCGTCGGGCCAGATGGCGGCCCTCGAGCTGAACAGCGGCCAGCGCGTGTGGGACCGCAATATCGGCGGCAGCCAGACTCCGTGGGCTGCCGGTCGTTTCCTGTTCGTCACGACGAGCGGTGCCGACGTCGCCGCGATCAGCCGCGACAACGGCAAAGTGAAGTGGGTCACGCCGCTCACCCAGTACGAGGATGACAAGCGGCGCAAGCCGGTCCTGTGGTCAGGACCGGTGCTGGCCGGCGACCGGCTGCTCATTGCCGGGACGACCGGCGAGCTGTTGTCGATCTCGCCCTACACCGGCGAACTCTTGGGCAAGATGGACGTCCGCGACCCGGCGCGGCTCGCCCCGATCGTCGCCAACCGCACGATCTACCTGCTTACCGACCGCGGCCGGTTGCTCGCGCTGCGCTGATCGCGAGGCGACCCGTGGCAACCATAGCGCCAGCCGAACGGGTTGCTGCCAAGCGGGTGGCCATCGTGGGCCGGCCCAATGTCGGCAAATCGACCCTGTTCAATCGCCTGGTCGGGCGGCGGCGGGCGATCGTCGACGACACGCCCGGCGTCACGCGCGACGTCCGCGAGGCGCCGGCGCAGTTGGGCGACCTTGCCTTCACCTTGCTCGACACGGCTGGCTGGGAGACCGTGGGAGGCGAGGCGCTCGAAGCACGCATGCGCCGGTTCACCGAACGGGCCATCGACGGTGCCGACGCCGTGTTGTTCCTGATCGATGCGCGCGCCGGCGTCCTGCCGCTCGACGAGAGCTTTGCGAGCTGGCTCCGACGCCGAGCCGGCAAGGTGATCCTGGTCGCCAACAAGTGCGAAGGCCGGGCCGGCCAGCAGGGGCTGGCCGAAGCGCACGGCCTTGGGCTCGGCGATCCGATTCCGGTATCCGCCGAGCATGGCGAGGGACTGAGCGACCTGCACGAGGCGTTGGCCCGCTTCATCGAGCCGATTCCGGAGGAAGAAGAGGAAGAGCCGCCGTCGGACCAAGCAGAGGACGAGGAGACCGATCCCGAGCGACCGCTGATGCTGGCGATCGTCGGCCGTCCGAACGTCGGCAAATCGACCTTGCTCAATCGGCTGGTTGGCGAGGAGCGGGTGCTGACCGGGCCAGAGGCCGGGATCACGCGCGACGCAATCCGCGTCGAATGGCAATGGCGTGGCCGCCCTGTCCGGCTTGTCGATACTGCCGGCATGCGCCGCCGGAGCCGAATCGACGCCAAGCTCGAAGCGGCCTCGGTCGCCGATACGCTGGACGCGATCCGGCTGGCCGATGTGGCGGTCGTGGTGCTGGATGCCGCCCAGATGGCGGAGAAGCAGGACCTTGCCGTGGCCGGCTGGGTCATCGAGGAGGGGCGCGCGCTGGTCATCGCCGTCAACAAGACCGACCTGCTGGCAGACGACCAGTCGGCGGCGAGCCGCGCCTGGCGCAAGCTTTCGGATCGGCTCGAGGCATCGTTCGCGCAGGTCAAGGACGTGCCGATCGTCGGCTTCTCGGCGCTGAGCGGCCGTGGTGTCGAGCGGCTGATGCCCAAGGTGTTCGAGATCTACGATGTCTGGAACAAGCGAGTGGCGACGCCCAAGCTCAATCGCTGGCTACGCGAGATGGAGACGCTGCATCCGCCGCCGCTGGCCAAGGGCCGCCGCATCCGGCTGCGCTTCATGACGCAGATCAAGATCCGGCCGCCGACTTTCGTGCTGTCGGTCAGCCAGCCGGAGGAGCTGGGCGACGACTATCTGCGATTCTTGACCAACCGCCTGCGTGACGATTTTGGCCTGCCCGGCGTGCCCATCCGCCTCACCATGCGCAAGCCGAAGAACCCGTACGCCGCAAGGGCGAAGCGGCGTTGACTCTTGCCGGACCGCGGGCCTCCGGGCCCGCTTCTGTCATCCCGAGGCCGCAGGCCGAGGGATCCTTCGTGTCGCCTCAAAGATCCCTCGCTACGCTCGGGATGACAGAAGCGAGCCTGGAGGCTCGCGGTCCAAAAGAGCGTCGCCTGCCACCCACTGGCCGTGCATCGTGCACGAGGGCAAAGCGAGCTGGATCAGCGGTTCTGCATGCGCTTCGGGCGGCGTCTGTTGCGTCGGTTCTTCGCCTGGAAAGGCTTCGCGGCGCATGTTGGTGCGCATCGGGCCGGGGTTGAACAGATTCACGCGCAGGTTGGTGTGCGCCACCTCCGCGGCGTAGATGCCGACCAGCATGTCGAGCGCCGCCTTGCTCGAAGCATAGGCACCCCAATAGGCGACCGGCTGCTGCGAGATGCCCGAGGTGACGAAGATCGCGCGGCCCGCCTCCGAGCGGCGCAGCAAGGGATCGAGCGATCGGATCAGCCGCCAATTGGCCGTGAGGTTGACCGCCATGACCTGCTCGAACGTCTTGGGCTCGATATGGCCTAGCGGCGAGAGGGTGCCGAGGATCGCCGCGTTGGCCAAGAGCACGTCGAGCCGTCCGTAGCGCTCGTAGAGGGCGGCGCCGAGTCGGTCGATGCCGGGACCGTCGGTGACGTCGAGCGGTACCAGCGTCGCGGTGCCTCCTACCGCCTTGATCCGATCGTCGACCTCCTCGAGGCCGCCGACGGTGCGCGCCACCAGGATGCAATGGGCGCCCTCGCGCGCGTAGGCGAGCGCCGCGGCGGCCCCCAAGCCGCGCGAGGCGCCGGTGACCAGCGCAAGGCGACCGGCCAGGCGGCCGGTGGCTGGGCCAGTGGCCGGGCCAGTCGCCGGGCTAGTGGCGGCGGTCATGAAAGGGGCCTCAGACTGATTCTTCGACGAGCAGCGAGAGCTGGCGGTCCTCGACACCGTTCTGGTCGTCGAGCGAGATGGGATAGTCGCCGGTGAAGCAGGCGTCGCAGAAGCTCGGGTTGGCGGGATCGCGGCCCGGCAGGCCCATGGCGCGATACAGGCCGTCGATCGACAGGAAAGCAAGCGAATCGACGCCGATCACCTTGGCCATGCCGGCCACGTCGTAGCGCGAGGCCAGGAGCTTGTCGCGTTCCGGCGTGTCGATGCCGTAGAAGCAGGGATAGGTGGTGGGCGGTGCGGCCACGCGCATGTGCACCTCGCGGGCTCCCGCGTTGCGCACCATCTCCACAATCTTGCTCGAGGTGGTGCCGCGCACGATCGAATCGTCGACCAGGATGATCCGCTTGCCCTCGATGTGGGCGCGGTTGGCGTTGTGCTTGAGACGTACGCCGAGATGGCGAATGTGGTCGGCCGGCTCGATGAAAGTGCGGCCGACATAGTGGTTGCGGATGATGCCGAGCTCGAAGGGAAGGCCGGACTGTGCGGCATAACCGATCGCCGCCGGCACCCCGGAATCCGGCACCGGCACCACGACATCGGCCGACACCGGGCTTTCCTTGGCGAGCTCCATTCCAATCCGCTTGCGAGCATCGTAGACACCGATGCCCTCGACCCTGGAATCCGGTCGCGAGAAGTAGATGTGCTCGAAGACGCAAAAGCGGCGCGGCTGCCTGGTAAAGGGCTTGATCGAGCGCAGGCCGCTGCCGTCGACGATGACGATCTCGCCCGGCTCGACGTCGCGCACGAAGCGCGCCCCGATGATGTCCAGTGCGCAGCTCTCCGAGGTCAGGATCCAGGCGTCCTCGAGGCGGCCCACGACCAGCGGCCGTACGCCCATCGGATCGCGCACGCCGAGCAGGGCCTCGTTGGTCAGCAGCAGCAACGAATAGGCGCCCTTGACCCGGCCGAGCGCATCGATCAGCCGGTCGACCACCGTCGAGTAATTGGAACGGGCAATCAGGTGGTTGATGACCTCGGTGTCGGTGGTCGACGGGAACAGGCAGCCCATGCGCACCAGCTCGCGGCGCAGCAGGTAGGCGTTGGTGAGGTTGCCGTTGTGGGCGAGTGCCAAGCCGCCGAAGTCGAAGTCGGCGAAAATGGGCTGGATGTTGCGGTCCGACGAGCCGCCGGTCGTAGCGTAGCGGTTGTGGCCGATCGCGGCGTAGCCCGTGAGCTTGGCGATGACCGGCTGCTCGCCGAAGATGTCGCCGACCAGGCCGGCGGCGCGATGGTTGTGGAAATGCCGGCCGTCGAAGGTGACGATCCCCGAGGCCTCCTGGCCGCGGTGCTGCAGGGCATGCAGGCCGAGAGCAGTGTGGGCCGCGGCATCCGAGGTACCATAGATGCCGAACAGCGCACACTCCTCGTGAAACTTGTCGAGGTCGTGGTCGGGGCGCAAAGGGTTGGGCACGGCGGGGTTATAGCTGGGGTCCGCCGGCTTTGGCATCAAGGATAAGTCACTGCGGCGGTTTGGGCGCGTTGGGTGGCGTCTGGGCCGGCGTGTCGGCAGGCGAGGGCACCGAGCTGGAGCCGCTGTCCCCACCACGGCCCCCCTGGAGGCGGGTGCGGAAGCCGGGTGGCAGGTTGGGCTCGACGAAATTGGCCATTTCCTTGATCAGCGGAAAGGTCGCCCCGCCCTCGACCGCGGGCGGCAGCTGGTGCGGCCCGAGATAGCCATAGAACAGGAAGGCCGCGCCCATCACGACCCAGGCACACAGGACCCCGAAGCCCGCGCCCAGGATGCTGTCCGGCCTGCCGAGCGGGCCGGCGCGGACCGACCGGGTGATGGCGTTGGTCAGCATCACCAGCACGATCAGGGCGCCCACGAACAGCACCAGCATGGACACGAAGTAGGCCAGCTCGGTGCTGGTCACCAGCTTCTCGACCTCGGGCTGGATCAGCTTGGCGTAGTTCAAGGCGACCCAGCCCGCGGCGATCCAGGAGGCAATGAACAGGACGGCATGGGCAAAGCCGCTCGACATGCCGATCAGTGCGCCAAAGATCGCGACGGCGATGACGGCGACGTCGAATACGGTGATGCCTAGTTGTTCCATTGCCCTCGTATTGCCCCGTTGGCCTAGTCGCGCTCGCGTCGGCGAAGCCGCGTGAGGGTTCGGTCGGCCGGCTGAAAGCGCGCGACAAGGTCCGATAGATGGTCGATCTCGTCAATGGCGATGCCCTCGGTGCGCGTGCCGGTCGCGGTTGCAGACCGGCCGCGCGGCACCAGCGCCTTGCGAAATCCGAGCTTTGCCGCCTCGCGCAGCCTGCCGTCGCGCTGGCCGACCGGGCGCACCTCGCCGCCCAATCCGATCTCGCCGAACACCACCATGTCGGCCGGGACCGGCTCGTCGCTGAGCGATGATACGACGGCGGCTGCCACCGCGAGATCCGCGGCCGGCTCGCCGATGCGCAGGCCGCCCGCCACATTGAGATAGACGTCGTTGGCTCCGACCGTGACGGAGCACCGCGCCTCGAGCACGGCCAGCACCATCGCCAGCCGGTTGGCGTCCCAGCCGACGACGGCATGGCGCGGCGTGGCGAAGGACGAGGGGCTGACCAGCGCCTGGATCTCGACCAGCAGCGGCCGCGTCCCCTCGATGCCGGCGAACACGCAGGCGCCCGACACCTCGCCCCGCCGGTCGCCGAGGAACAGAGCCGACGGGTTGGCGACGTCGGCCAGGCCGCGGTCCGACATCTCGAACACGCCGATCTCGTCGGTCGGGCCGAAGCGGTTCTTGACGGTGCGCAGGATGCGGAACTGATGGCCGCGCTCGCCCTCGAAATAGAGCACGGTGTCGACCATGTGCTCGAGCACGCGCGGGCCGGCGATGGCGCCGTCCTTGGTGACGTGCCCGACCAGCAGCACCGCGACGCCGCGCCGCTTGGCGAGCTCGACCAGCGCCTGTGCCGCGCCGCGCACCTGGGTCACGGTGCCGGGCGTGCTGTCGATGGTGTCGAGCCACATGGTCTGTATCGAATCGATCACCGCGACCTTGGGGGCGTCGGGCCGATCGAGGGTCGCGACGATATCGCGCACGGAGGTCGCGGCGCTCAGCTGCACCGGCGCATCGCCCAGGCCCAGGCGTTCGCCGCGCAGCCGCACCTGATCGAGCGCTTCCTCGCCCGAAATGTAGGCACAGGCGGTGTTCTGGCGAGCGAGCGCCGCGGCGACCTGCAGCAGCAACGTCGACTTGCCGATGCCCGGATCGCCTCCGATCAACAGAGCGGAGCCCACGACCAGGCCGCCGCCGCACACGCGGTCGAACTCGGCGATGCCGCTCGTGTAGCGCGCCGGCTGCGGCGTCGAGCCGCGCAGCCCGGCGAAGTCGAGGAGGCGGCCCTTGCCGGCTCGGGCCAAGCCCGCGCCCGCGGGACCGGCCGGCGCGGCGGCTTCCTCGACGATGGTGTTCCACTCGCCGCAGGATTCGCAGCGGCCGCTCCATTTGCTGCCGACGGCGCCGCACGACTGGCAGACGAAGCGCTTCAGCAGGCGCGCCATGGCTCAGTTCGGCTCGCGCTTGGACAGGCACCAGCCCTCGCCGTGCAGCCAGCAGGTGTCGTCGCGCGCGTGGCGGTCGCGGCGCAGGCTGCGCATCGCCTGCTGACCGGCGCTATCCTTCAAGGCCTCGTCGAGAGCCGCTTGCTCCTTGTCGTTGCGTGCGCCTGCACAGGGATAGAATGCGGTCCAGCCTACCGAACGTGCGGCAAGGCCATTGCCGTGCCGGTCGAGGCGCAGCATGAAACCGCCACGGAAGTTCTGACCCGTCATGGGCAGCAGCAAGCGTCCGCCGCCGGCCAAGGCGTCGAGCCACCAGCCGAGCGGCCCGGTTGCCCCGGCGAACGCGATAACGACATCCCATTGCCCCTCGATCGGTCGGCTGGCGTCGGCGCATCGCACGTTCGCGACGGTCCAGGCGCCGAGGTTGCGTCCGGCCAATGTCGCCAGCTCGGAGTCGATCTCCAGCGCATCGACGCGGCCGCTTGGGCCGACGAGCTCGGCCAGGATCGCCGTGTAGTACCCCGATCCCGCGCCGATCTGTAGAACGCGCTCGCCCTGGCACACGCCGATGCGGTCGAAGTGGAAGGCCCACAACGACGGTTGGCCGATGTTGAGCCCGCGCTTTTCGTCCAGCGCCACCAGGACGTTGTGGTACAGCCAATGCGGCTCGGCGTCGGGCGTCGTCCAATAACCGTTGCCTTGTTCCAGGATGCGCCAAGGCCCCGGCCCGGCGAAGCGCTCGCGCGGCACTGTCGCGAATGCCTCGACCAGGCGCTCGTCGCGCACGTGGCACGCCATGCGCATTTCGTCGGCAAAGAAGCGCCGCGCCTGCCCGAGGCTCAGCGCGCCGGCCACGTCAGAGGCTCCGCACCTGCATCTGGATCGGACCTTCGGCGCGGCCGTGGATGAACTGGTCGACGTAGGGATTGCTCGACCGGTCGATGTCCGACGTCGGTCCCTGCCAGATCAGCCGGCCGTCATAGAGCATGGCGATCCGATGCCCGATCTTGCGCGCGCTCGCCATATCGTGGGTGATCGACACGGCTGTGGCGCCGAGATCGCTGACGCTCTTGACGATCAGGTTGTTGATGACGTCGGCCATGATCGGATCGAGCCCTGTCGTCGGCTCGTCGAAGAAGATGATTTCCGGCTCGCGGGCGATGGCTCGGGCGAGCGCTACGCGCTTTTGCATGCCGCCGCTCAGCTCCGCGGGGAAAAGTTCGCCGACCTCGGGCCCGAGGCCGACCGCGCCGAGCTTGGCGATAGCCACCTCGTGGGCCTGATCGGCCGCCATGCCGTCGCTCTGGATCGGGCCGAACGCCACGTTCTCCCAGACACGCAGCGAATCGAACAGCGCACCACCCTGGAACAGCATGCCGAACTTACGCGTGACGCGGTTGCGGCCGTTGTCGCCGAGACCGACGGTCTCCTCGTCGTCGATGCGGATCGATCCGGAGTCCGGTCGCATGAGGCCCAAAATGCATTTCAGCAACACCGACTTGCCGGTACCCGAGCCGCCGATCACCACCACCGACTCGCCCCGGGCGACATCGAGATCGATGCCCTGCAGCACTCTCTTGGGGCCGAAGGACTTCGTGACGCCCTTGAGGGAGATCTTGCGGCTCATGGAGGGGGCTCGTCAGCGGGCGAAGAAGGCTTCGGTGATGAAGTAGTTGAAGGTGAGGATCAGGATCGAGGCCGAGACCACCGCGTTGGTGGTCGCCGCGCCCACGCCCTGCGCGCCGCCGCGCGAATTGTAACCGTGGTAGCAGCCCATCAGCGTGATCAGGAAGCCGAACACGGCCGCCTTCACAAGGCCGGAGAAGACGTCCTGGAATTGCAGGAAGTCGATGGTGTTGCGCAAATAGGCGATGTCGTTGAAGTCGAGCTTGTAGACGCCCACCAGCCAGCCGCCCATGACGCCGATGATGTCGGCCACCAGCACCAGGAAGGGCAGGGTGACAATGCCGGCGAGCAGGCGCGGCACGACGAGATACTTGAACGGATTGGTCGAGAGTGTGGTGAGCGCGTCGACCTGCTCGGTGACGCGCATGGTGCCGATCTCGGCCGCCATGGCGGCGCCGACACGACCGGCCACCATGAGGCCGGCGAGCACCGGCCCCAGCTCGCGCGTCAACGACACCACGACGACGTTGGGAATGGCGCTTTCAGCCGAGAAGCGGGAGAACCCGGTGTAGCTCTGTAGAGCCAGCACCATGCCGGTGAAGATCGCCGTGAGTCCGACGACGGGTAGGGAGTAGTAGCCGATCTCCAGCATCTGGCGGAGGATCTGCTGGCGATACCACGGTGGCTGCAGCGCATAGCGCACCGCTTGCATCGCGAAGGTGGTGACCGCGCCGACCGACTCGAGGAAGGCCAAGGTCATGCGGCCGAGCAGGGTGATCAAGGGGACGCTCATTCGGTCGATTCCGGGCGGTCGACATACACCCGCGCATAGCGATGGCCCAGCGCCGTCATGACTTCGTACGCATTGGTCCGCGCATGCTCGGCAAGGTCGTCGGGGCTGGTGTGCGGTCCGAGCACTTCGACCAGGGCACCGGTCTGCGCCTCGGCCTCAGGCACGTCCGTCACGTCAAGCGTGACCAGGTCCATGGAGATGCGGCCGATCACGGGCACGCGGTGCCCGGCCAGATGCACGTGGGTGCGGTTGATGAGGATGCGGAAATAGCCGTCAGCATAGCCTAGCGCGATCGTGGCCACGCGACTTGGCCGGGCTGACCGCCAAGCGCCACCGTATCCAACGGTCTGGAGGGCGTCAATTCGCCGGGTCTGCAGGATGCGTGCGTGCAAGGTAACGACCGGCAGCATGGGATTGGGCTGGCCGGGCAGGGGGTTGATGCCGTAGAGCGCGGCTCCCGGCCGCAGCAGATCGAAGTGGTAGTCGGGTCCGAGAAAGATGCCGGAGGAATTGGCGAGCGACGTCGGGGCGCCGGGCATCGTGCGCAGGAAGGCGCGGAAGCGCTGCAGCTGTTCGCCGTTTATCGGGTTGCCCTGCTCTTCCGAGGCGACGAGATGGCTCATGATCAGCGCCAGTCGCAGGCCACGCAGGCGCCCGCGCTCGTTGGCCAGGACCTGCGCTTCCTCTGGCGAGAAGCCGAGACGGTGCATGCCGGTGTCGACATGGATCACGGCGTCGAGTGGCCGATTGTGGCGCTGCGCGGCGGCGCGCCAGGCGCTGAGCTGGCCGAGATGGTTCAGCGCCGGGGTGAGGCCATGCGCGACGAAATCGTCCTCCGTGCCGGGCAGGAGGCCGTTCAGCACGCAGATCGGATGCTCGGGCATCGCGGAACGCAGCGCGATGCCCTCCTCGATGTGGGCGACGAAGAACTGACGGCAGCCTTCGGCCGCGAGTCGCGGCCCGACGATTCGGGCGCCAGTGCCATAGGCGTCGGCCTTCAGCACCGCGGCGCAGTCGACCTGGCGGTTTGCCACGCGGCCGGCATCGCGCAGGCCGCGCCAATTCGCGGCGATGGCGCCGACATTCACCGTGAGGACGGCACCGGCGCGGCGGTTGGCGGCGTCATCCATGGCAGGTCTGGCATCCGGCTCGGCCACGGTGGGCGAGACGCCCGCGGTCCCAGCGGCGACGCCCGAGTCCATAGTCAGAACGCCGGGCCACCCGGACGGCCCTCGTCGGCCGGCAGGTTGTCGAATTTGGTGATCGAGCCGTCGAACGACAGCCGGACGACGCCCGTCGGCCCATGGCGCTGCTTGGCGACCAGCACTTCCGCCTTGCCGTAAGTATCCTCGCAACGTTGCTTCCAGGCGTCGTGCCGCTCGTTGAAGCGCTGGTCGCTTTCTTCGGCGCGCCGCGTCGGCTCGGAGCGGGTGAGATAGTACTCCTCGCGATAGACGAACATCACGACGTCGGCGTCCTGCTCGATCGAGCCCGATTCGCGCAGGTCGGCCAGCTGCGGCCGCTTATCCTCGCGCTGTTCGACGGCACGGCTGAGCTGCGACAGCGCCAGCACCGGCACGTCGAGCTCCTTGGCCAGCGTCTTCAGGCCACGAGTGATCTCCGAGACTTCCTGCACGCGGTTCTCTTGCCGCGACTTGCCCGAGGGCGTGAGCAGCTGCAGGTAGTCGACAACCAAGAGCCCGAGCCCATGAGTGCGCTTCAGACGGCGCGCCCGCGTGCGCAGTGCGGCGATCGACAGCGCCGGCGTATCGTCGATGAACAGGTTGAGATGCTCGAGCTCGTGGCTGATCGACAGCACGCGATCGAAATCGGCGCTGATCAACTCCCCCTTGCGAATCTTTTCCGACGGCACCATGGCCTGCTCCGACAGGATACGCGTCGCGAGCTGCTCGGACGACATTTCCAGGGAGAAGAATCCGATCACCGCGCCATCGACTGCCTTGGGACGCCCATCCGCACCATGTTCTTCGCGATAGGCTTTGGCCGCGTTGAAGGCGATGTTGGTGGCAAGCGCCGTCTTGCCCATGGAAGGACGTCCGGCGAGGATGATCAGGTCGGACCTGTGCAGGCCGCCCAGCAACTGGTCGAGCTGGAACAGGCCACTTGCGACGCCGGTGAGCTGTCCAACGCGCTTATAGGCCGCATTCGCGGCCTCGGTCGCTTCGGTCAAGGCGACACGGAACGGCTTGAACCCGCCCTCGGTCTGGCCCGTGGAAGCGAGGTCGTAGAGTTTCTTCTCGGCGGTCTCTATCTGACCGAGCGCCGTCTCCTCGACGTCGCTCGAGAAGGCGCCGTTGACCACGCCCTCGCCGAGATCGATCAGCTGGCGGCGCAGGTAGAGGTCGTGCACCGACCGGCCGAAGGCGGCGGCATCGATCACGTGGACCGACGCGGCCGCGAGGCGCGCGAGGTAGGCCGCGCCGCCGGCGGTCTTCATGTCCTCGTCCTGCTCGAAATAGGTCTTGAGCGTGATGGCGCTCACGACCTGGCCGCGCTCGATCAGGCGCGACAGCGAGTCGTAGATCTTGCCGTGCAGCGGGTCGGCGAAGTGCTCAAGCCTCAGGAATTCGGCCACGCGCTGGTAGGCGGCATTGTTGATCAGGATGGCGCCGAGCAGCGCCTGCTCGGCCTCGAAATTGTGCGGCGGCTCGCGCAGCCGCGGGTCTTCGGCGCCCGGCAGGCGCGTGACGTTGGTGGTTTCTTTGAGGGGCTCC
>JAFAKN010000146.1 GCA_019235415.1 Alphaproteobacteria bacterium | reverse complement strand
GAATCGGGTCCCACCGGCGAAGCGGCGCCCAAGACCGCGCCGATTCAGGTGCGCAGTCCCGAGGTCATTCAAGGCATCGGCAACATCGTGCAGAATGCCGTTTCGTTCGCCCGGCATCAGGTCACGATCGCCACCCACTGGTCGACCGAATGGTCGGAGGTCGAGGTTTCGGACGACGGTCCCGGCTTCTCGCAGGCGCTGCTGGACGAACTGGGAACCCCCTTCATCTCGACGCGCCAGGGCGAGGAAGGCCACATGGGCCTCGGTGTGTTCATCGCCAAGACCCTGCTCGAGCGCACGGGAGCCACCGTGAGCTTCGGCAACCGGCGCTCGGGGGCTGGCGCTTCGGTCTGCGTCCGCTGGCCAAACCCGGTCTTCAAGGCTACATAGCGCCCATGTCGAAGGAGCAGCCATGAGCCAGGATCCAGGCGACAACCGCCCGGTGTCGCCCGCCATCGCCAGCGCGACGTCGAACAAGGACCGCACGCTGCTGATAGCCGACGACGACGCGGCGTTTCGCAATCGCATTGCGCGAGCCCTCGAGCAACGCGGCTTCATCGTCACCGCCGTGGGATCCGTTGCCGAAGCGCTGGCGCAGACCGCGCGCCCGCCCGCTTTTGTCGTGCTCGACCTCAGGTTGGGCGACGGCAACGGCCTGGAGCTGGTCGGCCCGCTGCGCCAGGCGCGGCCGGACATCCGAATCGTGGTGCTGACCGGCTACGGCAACATCGCGACCGCCGTCGCCGCCGTGAAGGAAGGGGCCGTCGATTATCTCGCCAAGCCGGCCGATGCCGACGCCATCGAGCAGGCTCTGACCGCGCACGGCCGCAAGCTGCCGCCGCCGCCCAGCAATCCAATGTCGGCCGACCGCGTCCGCTGGGAGCACATCCAGCGTGTGTTCGAACAGTGCGATCGCAACGTCTCGGAGACGGCCCGGCGGCTCAACATGCACCGCCGAACCTTGCAGCGCATTCTGGGCAAGCACGCCCCTCGCGAACACTGACCGCCGTCCCATCGACCTGACGGAGCGCCTATCGCTCTAGGCGCGACGGTGCTGCGCGTTCCAGAACAGCTCGAGGTTGGAGATCAGTGCGGGACTGAAATGGCAATAGGCCTGCTCCCGGGCGTAGAGCGCGGCGTAGCGGCGGAACAAGTCGATTGGCTCCGCGGCAAGTCGCAACGCGCGTCGGTTGCCGATCGCGCCGACGACGCCGGAGCCGGTCAGCCGGTCGACCACGCGGTTGACCGTGGCGTCCATCGTGCCGGGCTCGATCACCTCGTCGCAGATGTTGCGGCCGACGTCGGAATCGCAGTCGATGCGCCGCTCGTACATGATGGCCTGGCGTGTGATGCGATCGCCGACGAAGCGTGACATGCGCAGGTTGGCCATCGCCGGGATGATGCCTTCCTTGCGCGCCGGCAAGGTCATGTAGGCGTCGCGCTCGGCGATGTTGAAGTCGGTGGCTAAAAGGATCTGGCAACCGCCGCCGATCGCGAACGTCTCGACGGCCGAGATCCACAACTTTTCGATCGAATCGCCCGACACCTCGTCGGGCGACACATCGGAACGCGCCAGCCCGCGGAACAGCTTGTTCACGAAGCCCAGATCCCTGATCAGGAACCACAGGAACGGGATCTTGCCCCAGTAGAGATGAGTGAGGTTGATGCCGGCGTTGTAGACGCGCCGGCCGGCATACTTGCCTTGCGGCACGACATCGCCGCGCAGCACGGCAACCTCGCTCTCTCGATCGAGAATGCAGACGTCGGCGCCGATCTCGGTCATGGGCTGGGTGGCAGCGTCCTCCGAGTTGAGGAAGCGCGGGTTGGCCAGCAGCAGCACGGCCGCCTTGCCCTGGCGCTCGACGCGGGCATGGCCGAGATCGAGCCGCCCGTCACGCTGGAACTTGGCGAGCGCGTCGGGCGATTCCTCGCGCGGTAAAAGCATGGCGTGGCAGAGATGCAGGCCACACTCCGGGTCGGCGAGGAATTGGTTGCAGAGGATGCCCTGGTCGATTTCGCAGCCGTCCTTGTCGGCCTGGCGCAGCTCCGCTTCGGTCGTGACCTCGGTTCGCGCCGGCGCGAGCCCGGGTACTACTGTCGCGGCGTCGTACACCAGCCGCTCGACGCGCACGAACTTGGCGCGGCCATCGGTGAGCCGATCGTAAAGCGTGCGCGCGTGGCGACGCAGGAAAACGAACCGCGCCTCGCGGGCGGCGTGCTTGAGCGATTCCGCCGCCTCGTGCTGAGTCGGATCGCGCCGGGGCTTTGCCGGCAGGCGGCCGAGCTGCTCCTTTACCGAATGCCAATAGGCCGAGAAGCCGGCCGCATCGGCTGCAAAGTCGCCGTTTGCGACCGGCGCCGATACCAGCGAATCCATGCCTCGTTCCTGGCTGGAAAAATTGGAGCGGGCGACGGGATTTGAACCCGCGACCTACGGCTTGGGAAGCCGACGCTCTACCCCTGAGCTACACCCGCGTTGCGATGCATTCTAGCCCCGGGCGGGGCGCGTGGTCCATCGCTCCGAGGTCACTTCACAGGCCCGTAGAAAATGATCCAGATGGCGAAATCGTCGGAAAACTCCTCGAAACCGTGCACCGTGTGCGCGGCCGCAAAGCACATGTCGCCCGGGCCGACGGCGGTCACCTGTTCGCTCGTTCGGTAAAAGCCGTGGCCCGCGGCGACGATGTAGACCTCGTCGCGCTGGTGCTGCTGCTGCGGCCCGTTGGTCGGCCTCGGCGTGAAGCGGATTTCCAGGTCGCCGTCGATGAAGGCCTCGGCCGAGCGACCGGGTTTCCAAGGCAACTCGCGAGCCTTCGCGAGCCAAATCGGGTCAGGCGTCCGATCCATCTCTTCCTCTCCTTGCACCAAACCATGCGATACTGCCGCCATGCTGGATGAAATCCTGACGCCGGACGAGCGCGCGGTGGTGGCGCGCGCCAAGACCTTCGCCGAAGAGCACGTCGGACCCAACGCCGCGCGCTGGGAATGGGAACGGCAATATCCGCTGGAAACCATCCGGGCCGCCTGCCGCGCCGACCTGCACACCATCGAGCTCGCCAAGAAGCATGGCGGGCAGGGGCAGTCCTTCTCCTGCAAGCTGCGCGCCTTCGAGGAGATCGCGCGGCACGATTTTGCCTTCGCGTTTGCCTTGATCAACCATCACAACGCCGTCGCCCGCTTCGCGCGCGACGGCAAGCCGGCGCACGTGGCCCGTCTTCTGCCGCGCATGATCGCAGGCGAGGTCATCGGCTGCGCCGGCCTCAGCGAGCCCGGCGTCGGCAGTGACTTCGCCGCCCTGGAAATGTCGGCGGTGAAGGTCGACGGCGGCTGGAAGCTGAACGGCGCCAAGGCCTGGATCACCAACGCGGCGGTTGCCGGCCTTTCGGTGATCTATGCCCAGACCGACAAGGCGCAGGGCTATCGCGGCATCGCCTGCTTTGCCATCGAGGCGGAGCGCGAGGGCTTCCATCGCGATAAGCCGTTCGCCCTGCATGGCGGGCACGCGATCGGCGTCGGCGGCTTCCAGCTGATCGACTACATCGCGCCGGACGAAGCCCTGCTGCATCCGCCGGGCCAGGCCTTCAAGTCGGCGTTGGCGGGCATCAACGGCGCGCGCACCTACGTTGCCGCCATGTGCTGCGGCATGCTGCAGGCATCGCTGGAGACGGCGGTGCGCTACACGCAACAGCGCCAGACCTTCGGCCAGCCGGTGCTGGCGCACCAGGGCGTGCGCTGGAAGCTGGTCGATGCCGCGACCGATCTCGAGGCGGCGCGACTCCTCACTTATCGTGCCGCGCGCCTGATCGACGAAGGCGCCGACGCGGTGTTGCCCGCCGCGCATGCCAAGAAGTTCGCGACCGAGATGGCGCTCGAGCGCATCGCCGACTGTATCGAGGCGATGGGGGCCAACGGGCTTCGCGCCGAGTATCCGCTCGCCCGCCACCTCGCCTGCGCCAAGATCGCGGCCTATACCGACGGCTCGATCGAGATGATGAACGAGCGCATCGGCGCCCTGCTGCCGCAGGCCTTCGCGTGATCCTGTCGACCGTCGAGATGCATACCGGCGGCGAGCCGACCCGGATCGTGGTCGACGGCTGGCCGAAGTTCGAGGCTCGCACGCTGATCGACAAGCGGCGCGAGGCCCGCGAGCGCTTCGATTCCCTGAGGCGCGCCCTGATGCTGGAGCCGCGCGGGCACGACGGCATGTACGGCGCGCTGCTGGTCGAGCCCGATCATCCGCAGGCCGACCTCGCGGTGCTGTTCATGCACAACGAGGGTTTCAGCACCATGTGCGGCCATGCCACGATCGCGCTGGCGCGCTGGGCGGTCGACAGCGGCCGCGTGACGCGACGGGAGCCGGAAACGCCGGTTCGCTTGCAATGCCCCTGCGGGCTGGTCACCGCGCATGTGGCGGCCGACGGCAGCGTGCGCTTCGAGAGCGTTCCGGCCATCGCCTATGCCCTCGACAGGATTGCACCGACAAGGACCTGGGGACCGGTTGCCGTCGACATCGCCTATGGCGGCGCGTTCTACGCCCTCCTTGCGGCCGATACGATCGGCCTCGATCTGCGGACGGCGCCGATGTCCAGCATCGTCGATGCCGGCGAGGAAATCGCCAAGGCGGCAGCCGCTGCCATCCCGATCGACCATGGGGCGGAGCCAGAGCTTGCCTTCCTGTACGGCACCATCCTGACCGACGGCGGTGACGGCTCCG
>JAFAKN010000078.1 GCA_019235415.1 Alphaproteobacteria bacterium | reverse complement strand
GTTTGGGCTCGACCGGCAGGCGGCCGTAGTGACCCCTGAGGTGATGCTGTCTCAGCCAGAATCCGTGCAGCGCCGGCGAGCGCGAATGCTCGACCGGCCAGCCGACGATGGCGGCGAACGGCCGGCCGGCGGCCTCCTGCAGCAGCTTTTCGTATGGTGTCATGCCGCCTCCTCCAAGCCGATACCATGGTTCGCGAGGAAAGACAGCAGCGGCAGCAGCGGCAGGCCGAGGACGGTGAAGAAGTCGCCCTCGATCCGGCTGAAGAGATGCACGCCCAGGCCCTCGAGCTGATAGGCGCCGACCGAGCCGCACACCGCCTGGCCGGCGCGGCGCAGGTAGCGGTCGATGACGGCCTCCCTGAGCGGCAGCATGGTGAGCCGACCGCATTCCGCATGGTGCCAGAGCCGGACGCCGTCGCGGGCCACGACCACCGCCGACCACAGCTCGTGTGTCCGGCCGGCCAGGGCCAAAAGCTGTTGGCGGGCATCGGCCAGGGTCGGCGGCTTGTCGAACAGCCGGCCTTCGCAGATCAGGGTCGAATCGGCGCCGATCACCAGGGCGTCCGGCTGCCGCGCCGAGACCCGGACGGCCTTCAGCTCGGCCAACGCCGTGGCGATCTCGCGCGCGCCGGCCTGCTCGGCCAGCAAGCTTTGCTTCACCTCCTCTTCATCGACGCCCGAGGGCTGGGCCGTGAATTTGAGGCCTGAATTGTGCAGCAAATGGCGTCGCGACGGGCTGGCCGAAGCAAGGATCAAGGGAAGGGGCATGGCAAAGGAGCGTTTTCTGGCGGAAGGCTGGCGCGCGGATGGGCGCTCATTATACTCGGCGCGATTTCGATGACGGTGCGGCAAGCACGGCAAGACGCGAAGGGGAGAACTGCAAATGTCCAAAGCGATCCAGATGCACGAGAACGGCGGACCGGACGTCATGAAGCTCGAGGACGTCGAGGTCGGCGATCCCGGACCCGGCCAGGTCAAGGTCAAGCAGACGGCCATCGGCCTCAATTTCATCGACATCTACACCCGGTCGGGCCTCTACCCGACGCCGATGCCCAATGCCGTTGGGCGTGAAGCGGCCGGCGTCATCCTGGCCGTCGGACCCAAGGTCAAGGATTTCAAGAAAGGCGAGCACGTGGCCTATTGCGGCGTGCTGGGCGCTTACGCCGAGGAGCGCGTCATGGGCGTCGAGCAGCTCGTGAAGGTGCCCAAGGGCGTGAGCGACGAGCAGGCCGCGGCCATCATGCTGAAGGGCATGACGACCGAGTACCTGGTCGACCGCTGCGCCAAGCCCTGGCTCAAGGAAGGCGACACCGTGCTGTTCCATGCCGCCGCCGGCGGCGTCGGGCTGCTGTTCGGCCAGTGGGCCAAGGCGCGCGGCTACAAGGTGATCGGCACGACCTCGTCGCCCGAGAAAGCCGCGCTGGCCAAGAAGAACGGCTACAAGTGGGTGATCGACTACACCAAGGACAACGTGGTCGAGAAGGTGAAGGAGATCACCAAGGGCAAGGGCGTGCCTGTCGTGTTCGACGGCGTCGGCAAGGACACGTGGAACGCCTCGCTCGATTGCCTGAGCCCGCGCGGCCTTCTGGTGTCGTTCGGCAACGCGTCGGGCCCGGTGCCGCCGCAGTCGCTCGCCATCCTGAACACCAAGGGCTCGCTCTACGTCACGCGGCCGAGCCTGAACGCCTACAACGCGACCCGCGAGGAGCTCGAGAAGTCGGCCAAGTCGCTGTTCAAGATGGTCAAGAGCGGCAAGGTGAAGATCGCCATCGACCAGAAGTATCCGCTGGGCGATGCGCCCCAGGCCCACACCGACCTCGAAGGACGCAAGACGACGGGGCAGACCATCCTGGTTCCTTGATGCTTATCCAATTCCTCTCCCCCTATCGGGGGAGAGGAGTTCGAATGACAAGTTCGCAAGCTATTTGTGCTCGATGGTGATCGTCGGCCTGACCGGCTCGATCGGCATGGGCAAGTCGACCGCGGCCAAGATGCTGCGGCAGATGGGCGTGCCGGTTTACGACGCCGATGCCGCCGTGCACGCCCTGCAGGCGCCGGGCGGGGCGGCGCTGGCGCCGATCGAGGCGGCGTTTCCCGGCGTCGTGAAGGATGGCGTGCTCGACCGCCAGGCGCTGGGCGCGCGCGTGTTCGGCAACAAGCCGGCGCTGCGCCGGCTGGAGAGCATCGTCCATCCCCTGGTCGCCCGGCGCCAGCGCGCCTTCCTGCGGCGTGCCGCCCAGCGCGGCGAAAAGCTGGTGGTGCTCGACATTCCGCTCTTGTTCGAGGGTTTGGGCGAGCGCCGCGTCGACGCCACCTTGGTGGTGAGCGCGCCGGCGTTCCTGCAGCGCGCTCGCGTCATGGCCCGCCCCGGCATGACGGCCGAACGGCTTTCAGGCATCCTGCGCCAGCAGGTCCCGGATGCCGTGAAGCGGCGCAAGGCCGACATCGTGATCCCGACCGGGCTCGGACTGGCACCGACGCGCAACGCGCTTGCCAAGGCGGTGGCCGAGCTGAAGGCCCGGCGCGGCCGCGCATGGCCTGCCAACCCGTGGCGGGAGAAATTCACAGCCCGGCTCGCGCAGGCGCGCCGCCGTTAGGCTACAAGAGCGCATGCGGGAGATCGTCCTCGACACCGAGACCACCGGCCTCGATCCTCTGGCGGGCCATCGCGTCGTCGAGGTGGGCTGCATCGAACTCTTCAACATGGTGGCCACCGGCAAGACCTTCCACGCGTACTTCAATCCGGAAATGATGATGCCGGCCGGCGCCGAGGAAGTGCACGGGCTGACCGACGATTTCCTGGCCGATAAGCCATTGTTCGCCGAGCGCATCGAGGAGCTCTTGGCTTTCATCGGCGACGCGCAGCTGGTGATCCACAACGCCCAGTTCGACATCGGCTTCCTGAACGCCGAGCTCGAACGCACCAAGCGGCCGAAGCTCGTGAACGCCTACGTCGACACCGTGTCGGTGGCGCGGCGCAAGTTCCCCGGCCAGCGGGTCAGCCTGGACGCGCTGTGTGAGCGCTTCGGCGTCGACAACTCGGCGCGCACCAAGCATGGCGCCCTGCTCGACGCCGAGCTTTTAGCCGAGGTCTATCTCGAGCTGAGCGGCGGCCGGCAGCGCGATCTCGGCCTGGCGCCGGAGCTGGAAGGCCGAGGAGCGGCATTCCTGGTGGTGCCGCACAACCGCCCCGTCCGCCCGCCGCGTCCGCACGCGCCGACCCCTGCCGAGCTCGCCGCCCACGCCGCCTTCCTAAAGCAGCTCACCGACCCGATGTGGTTGCTGGCGGCGTAGCCCGCCTCCCCATCGCGGACCCCGCGATGGGGAGGTGTCCGCGAAGCGGACGGAGGGGTCATGAGTCTTGATTCATGACCCCTCCGTCGTCGTAAGACGACGACACCTCCCCGGCGCGGAGTCCGCGCCGGGGAGGAGAAGACTTTAAGCGTGCCCGACCGGGCCGGTGCCCGGGGTCATTCCCGGCATGGCTTGGCCCTGGGCTTCGAGCTGCTGGCGATAGAGCGCGACGAAGTCGACCGGCGCAATGTTGAGCGGCGGGAAGCCCGCTTCGCGCGTGGCATTGGCGACAACTGCGCGTGCGAAGGGGAACAGCAGGCGCGGCGTCTCGATCAGCAGCAGCGGCCCAACGGCCTCTTGCGGCACCTCGCCCAGGCTCACCGTGCCGGCATAGATCAGCTCCAGCATGAACAGCGGCTCGTCCTTGGGCGTCTTGGCGTTGGCCTCGATGGTGAGGGCCACCTCGTAGGTCTTGGGATCGAATTGCCGATGGGTAACCTGGACATTGAGGCTGAGCTGCGGCTGGGTCTGCTCGATCAAGCTCTGCGGGGCCCGCGGATTCTCGAAGCTGAGATCCTTGATGTACTGGCCGTGCAGGATGAGCGGGGGCGCCGGCTGCGTCTGGCCGGGATTGGTCGGATTGGTTGGAGGGGTGATGGTCATGGGTCGCCTTCGCTGTTTGCGGCGCTGAGGTCGGGGCGGCGGTACCATGCAAGCCTGCACTGCACAAGGAGCGGGCAGTGCGCCGAAGCGGCCAATTGCCAACGCGCCGGGCAACGACGATGATGGAAAATTCTTCTACGAACCGGCGAGGAAATGGCTGCGTCTTCCCTGCGTCCCCTTGTGGGCATTTCGGCCTGTCTCAAGGAGACCGGCCGCGGCGGATGGCATCATACGGTCGGCGAGCGTTACGTCCGGGCGGCGGTCCATGCCATCGGCGGCCTGCCCATCCTGATCCCTGCCGTGGGACCCGAGTTCGACGAGGAGCCGGCCATGACGGCGGCCCTCGATCGCCTGCTGGACAGCCTCGACGGCATCCTGCTGTCGGGCAGCCCGTCCAACGTCGAGCCGCACCACTATGGCGGCCCGGACAGCAGGCCGGGAACGGCGCACGATCCGGCGCGCGACGCGACCACCCTGCCGCTGATTCGTCATTCCATCGACCGCGGCGTGCCGTTGCTCGCGATCTGCCGTGGCTTGCAGGAGGTCAACGTGGCGCTGGGCGGCACCCTGCACCAGCTGGTGCACGAGGTGCCCGGCCGTCGCGACCATCGCTCGCCCAAGGCGTCGAATGTCGACAAGAACTATGGGCCGGCGCACGAGGTCGAGATCGTCGAGGGCGGCCTTTTGGAACGCTTGCTGGGCAAGGGGCGCGTGATGGTGAACTCGCTGCATCAGCAGGGCGTCGACCAGCTGGCGCGGCGCGCCCGCCTCGAGGCGCTGGCCGATGACGGTCAGGTCGAGGCGTTCAGCGTGCCGGATGCTGCGAGCTTCGCGCTCGCGCTGCAATGGCACCCCGAGCACAGGGCGCTCGAAAATCCGGTGTCCAAAAAGCTGTTCGACGCCTTTGCCGTCGCCTGCCGCGAGCGCGCCATGGCGCGCCTGCGGCCTCCTTTCCGAGCAGCCGCGGAGTAGATCCATGGCCCAGGCCACCGCCAATCGCAACAACGCGCGTCGCGACTTCTACGACCGCATCGGCGGGCTCTCCATGGCGCCGTTGTGGGAGCAGCTGCACCAGCTGGTGCCGCCTTCGCCGGCGCCGAAGTATCAGGCGGCGCATTGGGATTACGACAAGGTGCGGCCGTTCCTGATGGAATCGGGCTCGCTGATCACCGCCAAGGAAGCGGTCCGTCGCGTCCTGATCCTGGAGAATCCGGCGCTGCCCGGCAGCGCCTGCATCACGCCGACGCTCTACGCCGGCCTGCAGCTGATCCTGCCGGGCGAGGTGGCGCCCAGCCACCGCCATACGCAGTCGGCGCTGCGCTTCATCGTCGAGGGCGAAGGCGCCTACACCGCCGTCGACGGCGAGCGCACGCTGATGCGCGAGGGCGACTTCGTGATCACGCCGACCTGGACCTGGCACGACCATGGCAACGAGTCCGCCAAGCCCATGGTCTGGCTCGACGGCCTCGACATCCCCATCGTCGCGATGTTCAACGCCAGCTTCGCCGAGAACGGCGAAAGCGACGAGCAGGCAATCACCGCGCCGGAAGGCACGTCCGACGCCAAGTTTGCCAGCGGCCTCTTGCCGGTCGACTGGAAGCCGGAGCGCCAGACCTCGCCGATCTTCAACTACCCCTACAGCCGCACGCGCGAAGCGCTGGCCGGGCTCGCCAAGGCCGGGCCGCCCGACCCCTGCCACGGCTACAAGCTGCGCTACGTCAATCCGGCGAGCGGTGGTGCGCCGATCGCTACAATGGGCACCTTCATGCAGCTCCTGCCCCGGGGGTTTGCGACGGCACCCTATCGCAGCACCGACGGCACGGTGTTCTCGGTGGTCGAAGGCGAAGGCGAGAGCCGCATCGGCGAGAGGACTTTCCGCTGGAAGAGGCGCGACCATTTCGTGGTGCCGAGCTGGGCCACCGTGGTCCATTCGGCGGCCAGCGAGTCGGTCCTGTTCTCCTTCTCCGACCGCCCCATCCAGGAGCGCCTCGACCTTTGGCGCGAGGATCGCGGCAGCCACTAAGTATTCCTCCCCAACGGAGTTGGGGAGGTGTCGGCGTCTTACGCCGACGGAGGGGTCATGGATCGAGACTCATGACCCCTCCGTCCGCTATCGCGGACACCTCCCCGCGCTTCGCGCAGGGAGGA
>JAFAKN010000010.1 GCA_019235415.1 Alphaproteobacteria bacterium | reverse complement strand
GCCATGCCCGCGACCTTCATCCATTGCGTGACGCCGCCGACGCGCGCCAGGTCGATCATGACGATATCGACCGAGTGCGCTTCGATCATGTGCCGGAACGGCACGATGCCCCACACGTATTCGCCGCCTGCGACCGGCGTCTTGAGCGCCGCGGTGACCCGCGCCAGGCCGGCGAAGTCGTCGGCCGTCGTGACGTCTTCCAGCCAGAACAGGCCGACGTCCTCGACGCGATTGCCGATGTCGATCGCCTGCTCCGGCCGCCAGCGCTGATTGATGTCGCACATCAGCTTGATGTCGGGCCCGATCGCCTCGCGCACGACCCGCACACGCCGCACCTCCTCGGCCGGCGTCGGATTGCCGGGCAGCCCCATCTGGGTCTTCATCTCGCGGAAGCCCTTTTGGACGAGCGTCCGCGCCGCCCGTTGCGCCTGATCGTGCGTCAGGCCGCGCCGCAGCGAGCCCGAGGCGTAGGTCGCCACGCGATCGCGATGGCCGCCCAGCAGCTTCCACAGCGGCTGCTCCAGGAGCTTGCCCTTGATGTCCCACAGCGCGACGTCGATCGCCGACAAAGCGAGCGTGAAGATGCCGCCCGGCCCGCAAGCGTCGCCCGTCCCCTGCCGCAGCTTGGCGACGATCCGCTCGATGCGCATCGGGTCTTCGCCGACTGTCAGCGCCGCCAGCTCCTCGACGGCGGTGCGCAGGCTGCCGGTCATGCGGCCGCCGTACAGGGTGACGCCGATGCCCTCGATGCCCTGGTCGGTACGCAGGCGTAGCGCCACGATCGGCCGCTTGCGGCCCGCCTCCTCCGGCATGTTGGCCAGCGGGTCGTCTTCCGTCACGTGCAACGTGACGGCTTCGTAGCCGGTGATCTTCATGACGCCGCTTACTCGGCCGCGCTGCGCCGCATCACGTTCTCGAATCGCCGTTCGCGGGCGGCGCTGCGCGGGTCGTCCATCTCGGCCATTATGGCGTCCGGCACCCAGGCGTCGCGGCCGGCGATGTAGTTGCGGTTGGTCTGCTCCGGATTGCGATTGACCAGCGGCCGGGCATAGAGCGGATGGCGCATGCTGCGCACTTCGTGCTCGATCTGGAACAGCGGCTTGCCGCTCGCCGGGTCGCTGATGATCTCGAAGCGGTACTGGTGCTGGTTGCTTTCCTCGCTGATAAGCCGGCGCTCCAGGAGCTGCCGGTGCGGGCCGGAGAAATTGGCGACGTAGACCTGGATGTGATGGCCGTCGTACTCCGGCAACGGCGCCTCGGTCTCGCGGAACACCAGTTCCTGGCCTGGGCCGGCGGAGATGCGCGCCAGACCTTCCTCGAGGATGGCCGACGCCGAGAACACCTCGCGATAGAAGTCGGCGATGCCCTTGGCCGTGCCGGAGGGGACATCGAACTCGACGTAGCCCATGCCCAAAAGCATGTCGCCAAAGCGCGGCGAGGGCTCGTGGCACAACAGCGTGTTGCCCCAGGGGCAGGTCGTCTCGACGTGGTCGGCGTGCTCGACGAAGGCGAAGCGGGTGCCCTCGAGCGGCTTCTTCACCTTGTCCAGGCGCTTCAGCAGCGCCGCGCGGTCGGGCAGCACCAAGCCGATGCGGCCGCGCAGATGCTGCGGCGTTCCGGTGATCAGGTGGAACTGGCTGTGCCCGACATTGACCCACATGTTGTCGATGCTGGTCATCAGGTAGGGGTCGCGGGTAAGGCCGAGCCCCGTCAAGTAGAACAGGGTCGTCAGGACCTGGTTCTCGACCTGCAGATTGACATGCTCGAGGCCGACGATATTGCCGAGGTCCTCGACGCTGCGGTCATACTCCTTGCTCATCCTGACCTCCCTTTTCCGGCTGGGTATCCCTTCGCTGGCTGCTATGAGTTTAGCGGGTCGGAATCCGATTGGCAGCCTCCCCAAAACATGCGGAACTTGAGGGGGAGGAATGCGATGATCACCAAATTCGACAGTTCCTATGTCGGCTCGGTCGACCTGGAAGATGCCGGCTACCTCGGCAAGCCCATCAACGATCGGTGGTATTCCAACGAGGAGCTGGCCGAGGTGATGCACAAGACGGTGACCTACGCCAGGCAGATGGACCGGCTGGGCTACGACACCCTCTGGATGGCCGAGCACCATTTCCAGCCCGAGGGGACCGAGTGCATCCCCAACCTCCTGATGATGGCCACGCACCTGTGCGGCGTGACCAAGACCCTCAAGATCGGCTGCGGCTTCAACATCGTGCCCATGTGGCATCCGCTGCGGCTGGCCGAAGACTACGCCATGGCCGACATCCTGACCGGCGGGCGGGTGATCTTTGGAATCGGCCGGGGCTACCACACCCGCGAGGTCGAGACGTTCGGTTCACCGCTCCTGGACCAGGACGCCAACCGCGAGCTGTTCGAGGAAGGCGTCGAGGTCATCTACAAGGCCTTCAACGAGGAGCGCTTCAGCCACAAGGGCAAGTACTACACGCTGCCGCCCGAGGTGCCCTACCGCGGCTACACGCTGAAGGAGCTGACCCTCGTGCCGCGGCCGCTGCGGCGGCCGGTCGAATGCTGGCAGCCGATCCAGAGCGGCTCGACGCGTGCCTTCGACTTCATGGCCAAGTACGGCGTCTGCGGCGTGATCGGCGGCGGCTCGGCCGAAGGCGGCGCGGTGGATCGCCACATGATGGAGTTCCGCGCCGCCTATGCCCGGCGCGGCATCGAGCTCAAGCCGGGCGAGCGGCTGGCGCTCGGCTACCAGTTCTGCATCGCCCAAAGCCGCGAGGCCGCCATGCGCAAGGCGGCCAAGTTCTACGAAGAGAACATGAAGATGTTCGGCGAGCTCAGGTTGGTGCGCGCCATCACCGACGAGCAGATCGCCGCCATGCGCGACCCCAGCCTCGTGCCCAACACCAAGTTGCCGCGCATCGAGGATGCGGTGAAGGCCGGCGGCTTCCTCGCCGGCACGCCGGCCGACATCATCGAGGAGCTGAAGAAGGTCGAGCAGCGCTATCCGGGCCTCGAGCGGGTCATCTGCACCATGCCGCTGGGCACGCATCTCGGCG
>JAFAKN010000731.1 GCA_019235415.1 Alphaproteobacteria bacterium | reverse complement strand
CGCGGCGCGCAGGCGCGCGACCACGGCGTTGTCGGCGGCGGCGACCTCGCCGCGGCGCAGATGGCTGCCGTACTCGACCGGCATGCCGCGCACGGGCTCGTGGTCCTTGATGCTGAGCGGCACGCCGTGCAGTGGGCCGGTCATCTGGCCGTTGGCCCGGGCGCGATCCGCGGCGCGCGCGGTGTCCATCGCCTCGTCGGCGGCCACATAGGCAAAGGCATTGAGCTTGGGCTCGAGCCTCGCGATGCGATCGAGAACGGCCGTCGTGATCTCGACCGACGACACTTTCTTGGCGCGCAGCGCGTCGAGCAGCTCGGTCGCCGGGGTGAAGCAGAGGTCGGTGTCACTCATGGATGCCCGTATTGTCCTGTGATGCGTATGCGTTACAACGAAGAACATCGATGCCGTGGAGACGCAACGTGCCTGCACCGGCAGAACGTATGAGGCAGATGCGCGAGCGCCGACGCAAGCGCGGTCTGCGCGCGTTGCGCCTTGTCGTGCCCGACGCTCGTTTGCCATCGGTACGCCGGCGTGTGGCCGCGCAGTCGCTCGCCTTGTTCCTGCCGATGAGGACGACGCTTTGAAGTGGATCGAAGCTGTGTCCGGGGCCGACCAGGCTCCGCCGTCCAAACGATGAGACGTGACGCGCTCGAATTGGACGCTCGATCGGCCGGCTCGATGAGAGGGATATCGGACGTCTCAACGTCGCACTCGCCTTCGTGCTCGGACTTGCCGACTGAAGCGGCCAAGGGGAGTTTCCGGTAGTTTCCGGCGCAGCGACCCCAGCAGAGGGCGTCCATAAAAACCATGTCGTATCAAGCCCTTGGGGGTTTCCGGGGGTTTGCGGCATTTCCGACAGTGGTTTTCACGCAAACAGGCCCGGATTGACTGCCCAGCGCTCCGCCGGACGGCCGCCTGGACGCGGCCCCTGCCGCTTGATGGAGCGCAACACGCCGCCTGCGCTCAGCCGTCCGATCACGAGGCTGGCGCGCCCGGCCCTCACCGCGCGATAGAGCGCCTGGCATCGGACGTCTTCGCGCGATACCTCGTTACAGCGGTTGTCTCTTATCCAGTGCACGACGCGGCGCGCCTGGCGCAAGAGGTCGTCGGGACCGCCGTGCTCGAACACGAACAGGGCGTGCGGCCTGAAATAGTCGCGCCACAGCTCGACCGCGGCGTTGACCGCCGGCGCGCCGACTTCCTTTGGCAGCGCGCCGGTATCCGAACCGGACCAGGCTAAAAGTTCGAGGACGCCGGCCAGTCGCGCGACCGTACCGCTGCCCTTGCCCAGCCAGTCGGCTTCCATGCCCTCGGCGTGGCCGAGGTCGCGGTGCAGGACTGAGAGGAAACTGTCGAACGCCTTCGTCGCCTCGGCATTGAGCGGCAGGATCAGCGGGTTGAGCGGCGTACGTGCCGCGCGATGGACGCGGCGCAGGAGATCGAGCGCCATGTCGTTGTTCGGCGTGCGGCGCTCGCCCAGCGCGCAATAGGTTGGCGGATCCGGCCACGTGTACAGGAAGCGCGCGACGATGCTCGCGTCGGCTTTGCCGAGCGCGGCCATCAGATGCTCGGGCCGGATGGTGCCCAGCACGCCGACCGGCAAGCCGGCGCCGTGGCCAGTCGAGCCCGCCGCCGTCCAGCTGTCGAGCCAGGAGGGACCGAGATCGGCGAGCCATGCCGTCGGCTCGTCGCGCCACAGTATGATGCCGCGGGGGTTCGCGGCGACGGCTTCCGTGAGCGCGGCAAGTGCCGCGTCAGTGGCGATAAAGCGCCGCTTCGGCTCGCCTTCGCCACTGCCCGGCTCGCCCTCGAGCCGGCCAAGCAAGGCTCGTATCGAGGCGAGCGCCGGCGTCTTGCCGCTGGATGGGCGGCCGACCAGGGCCTGCCACAGCACCAGGGGCTCGGACCACGCCGGCGTGATGCGCACCAGCGCTCCTCCGCCGCAAAGCCCCGCGACGGCGCCGAACAGGGCCTGCACCACATAGTCCAGCGGTGCACCGGCCGACCGCGCGGTCTCGCTGACCCAGCTGCGCCACGGCTGCGGCAGGAGATCCAGCGGAAACAGCGGCACGGCGCGGCGGCCGTCCTCGACCAGGGCGAGATCGATCTCGGACCAGGTCTCGGCGGTAGCGAAAGAACGATCGGGACTCGATGTGAATTGGCTGTCGGGCATGCAGGCGTCCTTCGGAGCGATCAAGTTCAATGTAAGTGATTCTTTGGCATTGTCAATTAATACTTACTGGACTAAAGTGCGGCGCGTCTGGCAGCGGCGAGCGGTGGACCTCCTTCTTGCGCGGCATGCCGAGCAGGTTGTGGGCGCCGAGCGTACGGCTGTTTGTCATGCCCTCACTTAGGGCTGTTCGTACGCTCGAAGGTCAACTGGGAGTCATGAGAGTTCTTTTCGCGGACGGTCGCGGCGTGCAGACGATCGTGCGCATTTGCACAGTTCGCGCCGCGGCGCATCACGAGCGTTGATGCGCGGAGCCGCGGATCAGAGTTGCGCAAAGCAGGGGGAAGACATGGCAACCTCTCGGGCGTTGCTCAGTCCCAACGAGGAGGCTGCCCTTCGCCGGATCGTCCTCGGCGCGCTACGCGAGGACCTTCGCCAAGAGCACCTCAGACGTTTGATTGCGTTGGAGCTCGTCAAAACGGTGAACGACGAGCTGTCCGTAACCGAGGCCGGAATGAATCGGTATCGCGACCTGCCGCAACCGTCGCTGCCGAAGCCACCCATACCGCGACGCCTGAAATCGCGAACGCTGCCGTTCTGAGCGCGTCCCGATCCAGGCCTGCGCATCACGGGAAGTTGGCGGTGTTGTCCTGCGCTCCTCGCATCCACGCGCCACGACCGACGTTGCTGGATTGCGGACCCCAGGAGGCGGTCGTGTCTCTATCCCCTGGCTTTGTCACGTTGCGCGCGGGGCGCCACCGGCATTTCGCCACAAAGCGAAGACTTTGGCGGACGGCCTATTTGCTGCTCCGGTTACCGTCCCCTTGCGGACTTGAAGCGCGCCTCCTGCCGAAGTCTCACGCCGGATTCTCGAGGCTGAAGATTCCCGGTCCTTCGTCGTAGGCGAAGATCTCGCCGTAGCGCGCCCAGGACGTCACCGAGCGCAGGGTCTGCTCGGCATGCTCGACGGTCATGTGGTCTTCGAGCTCGTCGCGGAAACGACTCTCGGGGGCGGTATGGGCGCTGCGCTCCTCGAGCACGCGCTTGATGTGCTGGGCGAGCGGCACGTAGGCCAGCACGTGCTGGGCGAACAGCCGCTTGCGCTCGTCCTGGTCGAGCTGGACGAAGCGCTTGCCGGCGTCGGTCAATCGGATGTCGCCTTCGGCCACCTCGGCGAAGCGCAGCAGCTGCAAGGTCTCGGCCACCGGGAACAGATCGTCGATCTCCATCTGCAGGCCGGCGGCGATTGCGGGAAGGTCGGCATGACCGCGATAGGGCTCGCCCGCCAGCGTCTCCATGAGGCCGGCGAGCAGGTTCGGCGATACCCGCGGCAGGAGCATCGCGATGCCGGTGCCGGGAAAGAGGCCCGGCATCGCCTTGCCGGTCGGGCGCGCGGTCATCAGCGCATAGATGTCGTCGACCAGGCGGCGGAAGGTCGGGTCGAGCCGGTTGCGCGGCTGCGGCAGGCTCACCGGGATCTCCGCCATGATGCGGCCGGGGTTGGAGGAGAACACCAGAATGCGGTCGCTCATCAGCACCGCCTCCTCGATGTTGTGGGTGACCAGCAGGATCGACGAGATCGGCATGCGACCCTCGCCCCACAGGTCGAGCAGGTCGGTGCGCAGCGTCTCGGCCGTCAGCACGTCGAGCGCGGAGAACGGCTCGTCCATCAGCAGCACCTTGGGATGCACCACCAGCGCCCGGGCGAGCCCGACCCGCTGGCGCATGCCGCCCGACAGCTCCTTGGGATAGGCGCTCTCGTAGCCGTCCAGCCCGATCAGGTCGATCGCCGCCAGCGCCCGGTGATGGCGTTCGTCGGCCGGCACGCCCTGCGCCTCCAGCCCGATCTCGACGTTCTCCAGCACCGTGAGCCAGGGAAACAGCGCGAAGCTCTGGAACACCATCGCCACCTGCTCGGCCGGCCCGTCGACCGGCTTGCCCTCGATCGCGACATGGCCCTCGCTCGCCGGCATGAGGCCGGCGATGATGCGCAGGAGCGAGGACTTGCCGCAGCCCGAGCGGCCGAGGAGCGAGACGATCTCGTTCTCGCCCATCCTGAGGCTGACGCCGTCCAGTACCAGCAACGGCTCGCCGCTGCCCTTGGGATAGCGCTGGCGCACCGCGTCGACTTGGAGCAGCGAGTCCATGGCGTTCTCCTGGTTCAGGCGCCTCAGTTCAGCCGATAGCGCCGTTCGGCGAACCGATAGAGCGGCCGCCAGACCAGGCGGTTGCAGCTCACCACCAGCACCGACATCACGCCGATGCCCAGCACGACGCGCGGATAGTCGCCGGCCGCGCTGGCGTCGGCGATATAGGAGCCGAGCCCGGCCGCGCGCAACTTGGTATCACCCCAGCTTGCGACCTCGGCCACGATGCTGGCGTTCCACGAACCGCCTGCGGCGGTCAGCGCGCCGGTGACATAGTACGGCAGGATGCCGGGGATGATGATCTGCCGCCAGCGCTGCCAGGTCCGCATATGGAACATGATGCCGACCTCGCGCAGGTCGGTCGGGAAGGCCGAGGCGCCGGCGATCACGTTGAACAGGATGTACCACTGCGTGCCCAGCACCATCAGCGGGCTCAGCCAGATGTTGGGATCGAGCTTGAACGCCACGATCAGCACGACCGCCATCGGGAACAGAACGTTGGCCGGGAACGCCGCGAGGAACTGCGCCAAGGGCTGCATCATGTTGGCGAGGCGCGGCCGCGAGCCGATCCAGACGCCGACCGGCACCCAAATGGCGCTGGCGATGGCGATCAGCACGATCACGCGCAGCAGCGTCATCAGGCCGAACTTGAACGCCGTCACGAGGTCGCTGAAGTCGAGCGTGGCACGCGTATAGAGGACGATGCGATAGAAGGTGTAGGCCGCGATCGCGAAGACGAAGGCCGACCAGATCCAGTCGCCGACGCTGCGCCTGGGTGCGACGGGCGAGATCCAGACCCTGGGCGCGCGGGTGAACGGGAGCGGCAGGTCGGCAACGCGCTCGACCAGCCATCCGGCGAGGGTCGCGATCTGGCGGATCAGCTTGCCGCGGCGCCACCAGTCGTAGACCCAGGAGCGCGGCTTGTAGCGCGACGCGGTCTGTTCGAAGCGGAACTTGTCGCCCCAGGCGACGATCGGCCGGAAGATCAGCTGGTCGTAGGCGAGGATCACCGCGCCCATCACCACGACCGCCAGCAACACCGCGTTGATGTCCTTTGCCTCGATGGCGACGGCGAGCCACGAGCCGATGCCCGGCAAGGTCACCGTCGTATCGCCGACGGTGATCGCCTCGGAGGCGACCACGAAGAACCAGCCGCCCGACATCGACATCATGGTGTTCCAGATCAGGCCGGGCGCGGCGAACGGCAGGTCGAGGCGCCAGAAGCGCAGCCACGGCGACATCTGGAAATGCAGCGCCGCGTCCTCGAGGTCGCGCGGAATGGTGCGCAGCGACTGGTAGAGGCTGAAGGCCATGTTCCAGGCCTGGCTGGTGAAGATCGCGAAGATCGCCGCGCATTCGGCGCCGAGCTGGCTGCCGGGGAAGAGGCCGAGGAAGAAGGTCACGGTGAAGGTGAGGAAGCCCAGCACCGGCACCGACTGCAGGATGTCGAGCGCCGGCAGGATCACCAGCTCGGCCCGCTTGCTCTTGGCGGCCAGGGTGGCAACGACGAAGGTGAA
>JAFAKN010000724.1 GCA_019235415.1 Alphaproteobacteria bacterium | reverse complement strand
ACGACGGCGCGCTCGATCGCGTTGCCCGCCTTGTAGCCCGCGGTCGCCATCACGTCGACGATCTGGACCGGCTGCTTGTCGAGGATGGCGTCGCAGAGCGGCTCGCCGCGCGCGATGGGAATGGGCGCGGCCATCTGCCAGCGCTCGAACTCCGGCGTCTGGCCGACCAGGGCGACGAACCGCAAGGTGTCGCCGCGGCGCACCGACAGCCCGCCCGTCTTGACGCCGCACAGGCGGACCGCCGCCGCCGTCATGGCTTCCAGGACCGGCTGCAGGTCGGCGGGCGAACGGCTGATGACGGCCAGCACCTCGCTGGTCGCGGTCTGGTATTCGAGCGACTCGGCGAGATCGTCGGTGCGCCGGCGCAGCTCGCCGAGCAGGCGCGCATTCTCCATGGCGATCACCGCCTGGTCGGCGAACGTCCGGATCAGGGCGACCTGGCGCTCGCTGAAGGCCTCGACCCGGTCGCGCAAGAGCGTGATGACGCCGATGGCCTCGCCGTCGCGCAGCAAGGGAGCGGCAAGGACGGTGCGCGCGCGCTTGACCGCGTCGGGATGGCGAAGCTCGGGATCGTCGCTCTGGTCGAGGGTCTGGACGACTTGCCGTTCCAGCAGGGCGCGGCCCGCCGTCGTGGTTCGGCCGGGCAAGAGCGCGCGGGCCTTGAGCCACTCGAGCTCATCCTCGCTCGGACCGATCGAGGCAGCGTAGCGAAACGCCTCGCCTCGACGGATCGCGATGTCGCCCTTGGCGACGCCGCAAAGCCGCGCCGCCGAGGCGAGCATGCTGTCGAATACCGGCCGGATGTCGGTGGCCGAGCGGCTGATGACCTCCAAAAGCTCGCTGGTCGCGGTCTGGTAGTCGAGCGACTCGGTTAGATCGTCCGTGCGTTTCTGCAACTCGGTGAACAGGCGGGTGTTCTCCAGCGCAATCACCGCCTGGGCGGCAAAGCTTTCCAGCAACGCGATCTGCCGCTCGGAAA
Source organism: Alphaproteobacteria bacterium (assembly GCA_019235415.1). Lineage (GTDB taxonomy): Bacteria > Pseudomonadota > Alphaproteobacteria > Reyranellales > Reyranellaceae > Reyranella. Next base: position 3,177 of record JAFAKN010000724.1, on the reverse strand, counting down.
AGGCACCCGGCGTGGTCCGGTGGAGGATGATGGCCCCGGCCGCTTCGTCTTGGCGCATCATGGGCGCGGCCAGCGCGGCACGGAAGCCGACCTGCCGTGCGACGCCGCGATCGAATTCGGCCTCCGGTCCGGCCGCTTCGACGTCGGGTATCTGTGTGACGGCCCGGTCGAGCATGGTCCGGCCCGGCAGGTCTTTCCGGCCAATGGCGTTGGTCATCCCGACCGGCGACTTCAGAATGCCGGCATGGGCAACGCATCGCCATCTCGTCCCTTCGCGCAGGTCGATCGCCACGTCCTGAGCACCGCAGAAGCGGAGTGCCGCCTTGGAAACCGCCTCCAGCACCGGAGCCACATCGGTCGGAGATTGAGCGATGACGCGCAGGATTTCGGCTGTCGCGGTCTGCTGGTCGAGCGATTCCTTGAGCTCGGTGAAGAGCCGCACGTTCTCGATGGCGATGACAGCCTGGGCTGCAAAGGATTCGAGCAGCGCGATCTGGCGCGGCGAGAACGGGCCCGTCTCCGGCCGGCGCAGCAGGACGTTGCCGATGGCGACGCCGTCGCGCAGCATCGGCGCCGCAAGCGTCGAATTGAAGCCGAACTGGCGCGACAGCGCGATGCCCTGGGCCCATTCGTCGGGATCGAGGCGCGAAAAGTCGGGAATGTGGATGGTCTGCGCGTCGAGCACGGCTCGACCCTGCGTCGAGCTGCGGTCGAGCTTGCGGCGGGCCGCCGGCCGGCCGAGCGGTCCCTCGTGGGCGGCGATCACCAGCTCGTCGCCGTCGCGCAGGCCGATCACGGCGTCGTTGGCGCCGCAGAAGCGGAGCGCGGCGCCGGCCACGACGTTCAGCACGGGCGCCACGTCGGTCGGCGATTGGGAGATGACGCGCAGGATGTCGGCCGTCGCCGTCTGCTGGTCGAGCGCCTCCCTGAGCTCGGTGAACAGCCGCACATTCTCGATGGCGATGACCGCCTGGGCGGCAAACGATTCGAGCAACTCGATCTGGCGCGATTCGAACGGCTCGGCCTCACGGTTGCGCAGCGCAATGGCGCCGATCGATTCGTTGTCGCGCAACAGGGGGGCGGAGACGACGGAACTGAAGCCCATGCGCTGGGCGTTGGCGCGTTCCGCGCCGTGTTCGGCCGGATCGAGCGCGCCGATGTCGGGGTAGTGAATGGTCCGGCGATCGAGCATCGAGCGGCCAGGCGCCGTGTCGCGGTTGAGCGGCAGCATTCGCGCAAGCGGCGCACCCAATGGACCCTCATGGGCCACGCCCCTCCACTGTTCGCCCTCGCGCAGCAAAATGACGGCATCGATCGCGCCGCAGAAGCGCACCGCCGCCTTGACCACCGCGTCGAGCACCGGTTGCACGTCGGTCGGCGACTGCGAGATCGCCCGCAGGATCTCGGCGGTCGCGGTCTGCTGCTCCAGCGACTCCTTGAGCTCGGTGAACAGCCGGGTGTTCTGCAGCGCGATGACCGCCTGGGCGGCGAAAGTCTCGAGGAGCTGGATCTGGCGCGGCGTGAACGGGCCGGGGATCAGCTTGCGCAGCATGATGGCGCCGACCGCGGTGCCTTCCCGCACCATCGGCGCCGCCAGCGTGGCCTTGGCGCCGATCTGCCGCGACAGCGCGATCACCGCGCTCCATTCGGACGGGTCGAGTCGGGTGATGTCGGGCAGATGGACGGTGCTCGCGTCGACGACGGCGCGTCCCTGGGCCGAGCTGCGATCGAGCTTGCGCCGTGCCGGCGGTGCTCCGATCGGCCCTTCGTGGGCGACGATGGCCAGCTCGTCGCCGTCGCGCAGGCTGATGACGACGTCTTCGGCGCCGCAGAAGCGTTGCGCCGCCTTGACCACGACGTCGAGCACCGGGGCCACGTCGGTCGGCGACTGCGAGATCACGCGCAGGATGTCGGCGGTCGCGGTCTGCTGCTCGAGCGATTCGCGCGTCTCGTTGATGAGGCGGGCGTTCTCCATGGCGATGACCGCCTGGGCCGCGAAGTTCTGCAGCAGCGCCACCTGCTTGTCGCTGAAGGCGCGCACCTCGCGGCGATACATGACGATCACGCCCAGGAGGACGCCGTCCTTGCGCAGGGCGACGAAGATGGCGGTCTTGGCGCCGCCGATATCGACCAGCGCGGTCGCCCCGACGAAGCCGGCGCGGTAGACGTCGGTATTGGCGAGGTCGACGAGCTGGACGACCGATTCGCCCGCCGCGATGCGGCCGAGGCCCGAGCCCGGCGGCGGCGACTGGATCCGTTGGGTGGCCTGGATCAGCTCGGCGGGCACGCCGCGGTCGACGGTCGGCTCGAAAAGCCGGCCATCGAAGCGGCCGAAGATGCCGAACGCCGCCTCGCAAAGATGCATCGCCTTTTCGAGCATGGCGCCGAAGACGGGTGCGAGATCGCCGGGCGACGAATTGATGACCTCGAGCACCTCGGTGGTCGCCGTCTGCTGCTCCAATGCCTCGCGCTGCTCGGTGAGCAGGCGCGCGTTCTCCATCGCGATGACGGCCTGCGACGCAAAGCTCGCCAGCAGCTCGACCTGCTTGTCGGCGAAACGCCGAAATTCGCGACGATAGACGATGAGGACGCCGAGTAGCGTCGCGTCCTTCCGCATCGGCACGAACAGAGTGGGCCCGACGCCGGCACGCTCGAGCTCGGCGAGGAAGCCCGGGGCAGCCGCGAAATCCCCGTCCCTCACGGTATCCTCGTATTGGACGTGGTCGGCGCCCTGCAGCAGGGCCTCGGTGGGCGAGCCGGGCCACACCGGGACGGGTCCCTGCCGGCGCAGCCAGGCAGCAAAGCCGGGCTCGCCGTGCGTCGCGGCGAGGTGCAGCACCTTGCCGTCGTAGGTCCAGAGATCGCCGTGCGCGGCATCGCAGAGCTTGCGCGCCTTGTCGAGAATGGCGTCGAAGACCGGCGCCAGGTCGCCGGGCGAGGCGTTGATGACGCCGAGAATCTCGGCCGTCGCCGTCTGCCGTTCGAGCGCATCGCGCGTCTCGTCGATGAGGCGCGCATTCTCGAGCGCAATCACCGCCTGTGCCGCGAACGCCTCGACCAACGCCACCTGCTTGTCGGTGAAGGGCTGCACCACCAGGCGGTGGATCATGAACATGCCGAGCACGGCCCGGTCGTTCTTCAGCGGTACCTGCAGAAAGGTGCGCATGCCGCCCAGCT
>JAFAKN010000584.1 GCA_019235415.1 Alphaproteobacteria bacterium | reverse complement strand
CTCACCTTGATCACCGGTTACGACTACCTGCGCACCGGCTTGCGCCACATGGCCGAGGACCAGCCGGCCGGGGGCGCGCAATGAGGATCCGCTACTTCGCCTGGATGAAGCGGACCGTCGGCGCCGCCGATGAAGAAGTGGCGCTGCCCGAGAACGTCAAGACCGTCGGCGACCTCGTCGCGTTCTTGCGCGCGCGCAGCCCGGGGCATGCCGAGGCGTTGGCTGAAGGCGCGGCGTTCGGCGCAGCCGTCGATCAGCGCACGGCGACCTTCGACGTGCCGATCGCCGGCGCGCGCGAGGTCGCGTTCTTCCCTCCGTTCACTGGAGGCTGATGATGGGTCGACTGAGATGACGGTCCGCGTCCAGGAAGCCGACTTCGACGTCGGCGCCGAGCTCGAGGCGCTGACCGCCGGCAACAAGCGCATCGGCGGGCTCACCGTGTTCGTCGGCCTGGTGCGTGAGATGCACGTGCGCGAGGGCCTGCATCGCGAACGGATCGACGCGCTGACCCTGGAGCACTATCCCGGCATGACCGAGAAGGCCCTCTTGGACATAGAGGCCGAGGCGCGGCAGCGCTGGCCATTGGAGGCGACGCTGATCGTGCATCGCTATGGCCGGCTCGAGGCGGGCGAGCGCATCGTTCTGGTCGCGGTCGGCTCGCCGCATCGCGAGGCCGCCTTCGGGGCCTGCGAATTCCTGGTCGACTGGCTCAAGACCAAGGCGCCGTTCTGGAAGCTCGAGGAGACGCCGGCCGGCGACAAATGGGTCGCCGCCCACGAAGGCGACGATGCCGCCGCCCAGCGCTGGGAGACGAAGGCCGGCTGAAAAGGCCAGTTAAATCTGCGTGACCTTAGCGAAAATTAGTTCGTGGTGCTGTCTTTCTCGGCTTGAGGCGTTCGGTAAGCTCGGCCCAACGATACAACCGTTGGGAGTGACGCTCATGGCTTCGACCGAAAAGACCCGCAATGCGTCCAGCCTTTCCCGCCGTGCCGCCGTCGGCGCGATCGGCGCAGCAGGTGCGGCGACCATCGCCGGGGGACGCGCCTTCGCCCAGGCGCCGCCCGCTCCCACCGCGGGGCCAGTCGCTCCACCGTCGACCGTCACCACGCCGCCGCGCGACTTCAGCCCGCGCGGCGCGCCCACGACCTACTTCTGGGACCCCGACATCATCGACGTCGATCCGCAGTTCAAGGCGCTGATGCAGCCCAACAGCGCCATCCAGCGCCTGTGGACCGGCGCGCTCTGGTCGGAAGGCCCGGCCTGGAGCGGGGAAGGGCGCTACCTCGTGTGGAGCGACATTCCCAACAATCGCCAGCTGCGCTGGCTGGAGGACGACGGCCATGTGAGCGTGTTCCGCAAGCCGTCGAACAACAGCAACGGCAACGCCTTCGACTTTCAGGGCCGCCAGATTTCCTGTGAGCACCTGACGCGGCGCGTGGTGCGCTACGAGCTCGACGGCTCGGTCACTGTGCTGTGCGACAACTATCAGGGCAAGAAGCTCAACTCGCCCAACGACGTGGCGCCGCATCCCGACGGCAGCTACTGGTTCACCGACCCGCCGTACGGCGGCCAGCTCTACGAGGGCGCGCCCGATGCCGCGGGCGGGCCGAGCAATGCCGCGAGCAAGCTCAATCCCAAGCTCGGCCAGGAGGCCGGCATCGGCGTCTCCAAGCGCGAGCTGCCGACCAACTGCTATCGCATCGACCCCAGCGGCCGGGTCGATCTCGTGGTGACCGAAGAGCAGGTGCCCGATCCCAACGGCATCTGCTTCTCGCCCGACTACAAGAAGCTCTACGTCATCAGCACCGGCAAGGGCCCGGGCGACACCGGCCCGGGCGGCAAGGGCGACATGTACGTCTTCGACGTCGGCACCGACAACAAGACGTCCAACCGCAAGCGGTTCAGCGACTTCATGATCGACGGTGTTAACTGCGGCCCCGACGGTGTGCGCTGCGACGTCTACGGCAACGTCTGGGCCTCGAGCAACGCAGGCCGCAACGTCGGCTACAACGGCGTCACGGTGTGGACCCCGGAGGGCAAGCTTTTAGGCCGCATCCGGCTGCCGGAGGTCTGCGGCAACCTCTGCTTTGGCGGCCCCAAGCGCAACCGCCTGTTCATGGCCGGCAGTCAGTCGCTTTACGCGGTCTACGTGAACACGCAGGGTGCGGCGCCGGGCTGATATCCGCACTTCTCATTGCTGGGAGCGCGCCACTTAGCGCGCCACTCCAGTGGCGCTCTTCCTCGGTGTTGCAGCAGCCTATGAGGCGCTACGGGAGTGGTTGTGAATTTATCGCCCTCTCCCGTCTTACGGGGGAGGTGACGTGAAGCGCCGGAGGGGGAGGGCCCCACGAAAGGCGCCTCCAGTTCCAGACTGTAACCTTCGAGAACCAGAACGCGCCCTAGGCTTGAGCCAGCAGCGGAAGCAGGCGTTGAAGCAGTGCGGGATCCTGGTAGACGCTACGCGGCTTCAAGAGGTGCTGCACTTCCGATGCCAGCCGATGGACGTCCGGATCCTCCGCCGCGAGCCTCGTCAATGCCGCGCCAAATTTGACCCTGGAGTCGAAATCCGCGGGACGTTGCCCGCGCGTGGCCGGGTGAACGAAGTCGAAAGTCGCCACGCCCCACGGCGTCTCGACCAGCGACGGGATGTGTTTGAAAAAGGCCTTGGCCAATCCTTGCAACGGATCGCCGGACGACGCCGGGGCGGCAAGAAGCTTGCGAAGCAGGCAGGCCTCCTGGGCCGCGACGGTCATGCCCTGCCCGTAGACGGGGTTGAAGCGGCAAACAGCGTCGCCGAGCGCGATGAGCCCGCGCGGAAAGAACTCCAGCCGATCGACATGGCGCAGAACATTGTCGCGGAAGCCGTAGCGCACGATGTTGCCGTCGAGCCTGGCGTTCTTCACCGCGTCGTGGACCGTCGGCGTGCGCAAGCCCTGCGCGAATGCCATGAAGCCGCCGACGTCGCCGGGCGGCGCATCGCCGTGGCGCCCGCCGAGACTGACGATCCATTGGTTTCCTTCGAGCGGCCACAGGAGCGCGCCACGGGCAGGATTGGCTGGCAGCCCGCCGAAAGTCAGCACCGACTTCCAGTCTGCCGGTGCGTCGCTCGGTATGTCGAAGACGCCGGTCGCGTAATGCTGGTCGACGCCGATGACGGTCTCATCGGGTAGTGGATGGCCCGTCGCCTTCAGCAACGCAAGCGTTGGTGCGCCGCGTCCGGACGCATCGACCACCAGGTCGGCGGCAAGCTCGCGTTGGCCGGCGCCCTCCTCGTCAAATCGCACGCCGGTGACCGCCGTCCGGTCGGTCGAGGCCAGCAGCTCGCCGACGCGGCAGCGGTCTCGCAGGGAAATGTTCGCGCGAGCACGCACTCTCTGTCGGACGGCGAATTCGATGGCCGGTCGCGACAGCGCGTAGCTCGTCAAGCCAAGATCGCGCTGGGGAAACGGGTCATACCCTGGCCGCTCGACCCGGACGTCGATACTCGACGTGACAAGGACAGAACCCGCTTCGACAAGGTCGCGCTCGAAGCCAGGAAACAGCTCGCTGAGGGCACGCTGTCCACCGACCAGCAGGCCATGCGCATGTCGCGATTGCGGCGTGCCCGGCCGGTGGGCCGGCCCATCGGAAAGGGAGTCGCGCTCGAGCACGACGACCTGTTCGAAATGATCCGCCAGCGCTCCAGCCGCGCACAACCCGGCGATCCCGCCGCCGATGACGGCGGCCTGAAGCGCAATCGGTTCAGAAGCCATGGCGTCCCCCACCCGCTGTCTCGCGCTTCCTCGCTACGCGGTCTCACCGCGCTTGTGAACGACAATCTCTGAAGTATCACGTCCCCAGCTGAGCGTAGGTAGCGCGGGCGGGCCCGCTCGACAGCTGCAGCAGGCCCGTGAACGGCGAGTTGAGTTCGACGATCACGAAGAGCGCGCCCGAACAGGCAGACGAACGCGATGATGAAAACGACGACCGAACGCATCGATCATCTTTCCCGGATGCGGATGCCCGTTGCAAGCTGGCGCCGCGCGGCGATGGCGGTCTCAGGTTCTTTGCAGGACCAAGGCGCGATCCGGCGATTCTCATGGTTAAGGCCGCCGCCGACTCGCTACAGGCGGTGTTGGCGGCCTTTGGCGGTGTTAGTCTGGTGCCGCGACGCTGGCGCAATAGGGCCGGCTGTACAGAGGCTTCCATGCGACCTTCTCCGCCCGCGATCTCCTGTGCGCTCCTGCTCGCGCTCGCCGCATCGGCGCACGCCGGCGACGAGTTCTTCCCGATCAAGCACGTGTTCGACAAGAACGAGATCCCGGTCGTCGTCAGCGACCGGCAGACCGAGTTCTCGCTGGACGGCAAGAGCTGGTCGCCGGCGGTTGCCACCTGGGTGCATCCGGGCTGGGCGCAGCTTCAGGGCGCGACCTGGATCTGGCGGGTGGCCAAGGTGTCGCCGGACGAGGCGCACAACGGCTCGCCGGTCATAACCTTCCGGCGCAGGTTCACGCCGCCCGCGGGCGTCACGCGCGCCACGCTGCGGATCACCGCCGACAACGCTTACAAGGTCACGCTGAACGGCGAGGTCGTCGGCTCGAGCGGCGAACTGTCGGCCGCCTCGAACGTCGACGACGGCCATTGGCAGACGTTCGACGCCTATGCTGTCCCGCTCAAGCCGGGCGAGAACGTTTTGGTCGTGTCGGCGGTCAACTATCACTCGTCCGCGACCAAGGGCGACGGCAATCCCGGCGGCGTCGTGTTCAGCCTCGCGGCACCACGAGAGAGTGCCAAGTAGCTCGGGGCGCGGCTAAGCCTTCGATGGCGCAAGCGTGCGTCGGTCGGCA
>JAFAKN010000486.1 GCA_019235415.1 Alphaproteobacteria bacterium | reverse complement strand
ACCGGCTGCATCAGGCGATCGCCGCATGACCATGACGCTCGCCTCACGTCCGCCGGACGGCACCGATGCAGCCGCCCGGCCGGTGCTCGCCGAGGAGCGCCGCTGGCTGGGCCTCACGGCGACGAGCTGGCAGCGGGTGCTGGCGCCCCTCGCCATCGGCGCCGTCGTGCTCGGTCTGTGGGAAGCGGCAGTATGGTGGTTCGAGGTGCCCGCCTACATCCTGCCGGGACCGTGGCGCATCCTGCGGGCGCTCATCGACGACTGGGGCACGCTCTCCCCGTCGCTCTGGATCACGCTCGAGATCACCGGGCTCGCCCTGCTGGCGGCGGTGGTGGTGGGCGGCGCGCTCGCGATCCTGTTCACCCAGTCCAAGTGGCTGGAGTTCTCGCTGTTGCCCTATGCCATCGTCCTGCAGGTGACGCCGATCGTGGCGATCGCGCCGCTGATCATCATCTGGGTCAACAACACGCTTCTCTCGCTGCTGATCTGTGCCTGGATCGTCGCCTTCTTCCCCATCCTGTCCAACACCATCCTCGGGCTCAACTCGGCCGACCACAACCTCTTGAGCCTGTTCCAGCTCTACGGCGCCGGCCGCTGGCAGACGCTGCGCTACCTGCGCCTGCCCGCGGCGCTGCCCTACTTCCTGGGCGGCCTGCGCATCTCGGGCGGTCTGGCGCTGATCGGCGCGGTGGTCGCCGAGTTCGTCGCCGGCACCGGCGGCACCGCCTCGGGTCTTGCCTTCCGCATCCTCGAAGCGGGCTATCAGCTGAAGATCCCGCGCATGTTCGCGGCGTTGGCGCTGGTGTCGTTGAGCGGCATCGCGATCTTCCTGGTGCTGAGCCTGGTCTCCCACCTGCTGCTGCGGCGCTGGCACGAAAGCGCCCTGCGACGGGAGAGCTAGATGAAGCGTAGCGGCTTCGCGACCGTTCCGGCAGAGCCGCACTACTGGCTGGCGGATGCGCGCGCGCAGGCGTGTCTGGTCGAGGGCAACGGGCTCGGTCAGCCCGACCGCGAGGGCCTCGTGCGGCTCGACCTTGAAATCCGCGACGGCCGCATTGCGCGCCTGGCGCCGCTCGGTAGCGCTCCGGCCGGCGCCGTCGATCTCCGGGGCGGGCAGGTGTGGCCGGGCTTCGTCGACATCCACACCCATCTCGACAAGGGCCATATCTGGCCGCGCTCGCCCAACCCCGACGGCAGCTTCATGGGCGCCATCGACACCGTCGTGCGCGATCGCGTCGCGCGCTGGCATGCCGAGGATGTCCGCGCGCGCATGGAGTTCGGCCTGCACTGCGCCTGGGCGCAGGGCACGGTCGCCATCCGCACCCATCTCGATTCGCATCCGCCGCAGGCCGACATCACATGGCCGGTGCTGAAGCAGGTGCGCGAGGCCTGGGCCGGCCGCATCGACCTGCAGGGCTCGGCCAACATGCCGATGGATTTCTATGCCACGCCGCACGGCACGCATGTCGCCGACCTTGTCGCCGAGGCAGGCGGCATTTTAGGCACGGTGACGCGGCTGAACGGCGAGGGCCACGAGGCGCTGCCACCGCAATTCCTCGAGCTCCTGGAGCACATCTTCCGGCTCGCCATGGATCGCGGCCTCAATATGGACCTGCACGTCGACGAAAGCGGCGACCGAGGCGCGCGGGCGTTGATCGAAGTGGCGCGCACCGCGGAACGCCTGGGTTTCAAGGGCAGGCTGCAATGCGGCCACTGCTGCTCGCTGGCGCTGCAGCCCGACGACTTCATCGCGGCGACGCTGAAGGCGGTCGCCGATGCCGGCATCACGGTGGTCAGCCTGCCGATGTGCAACATGTACCTGCAGGGTCGCACACAAGGCCGCACGCCGCGCTGGCGCGGCGTGACCGTGCTGCACGAGATGAAGGCCGCCGGCGTGCCGGTTTCGATCGCGTCGGACAATTGCCGTGACCCGTTCTACGCCTACGGCGACCACGACATGCTCGAGGTGATGACCCAGGCCACGCGCATCGCCCAGCTCGACCATCCGATCGGCGACTGGCCGCGTGCGTTCACCTCGGTGCCGGCCTCGGTCATGGGGCTCGGCGAGCGCGGTCGGCTGAAGGCCGGGGCGCCGGCCGACCTGGTCTTGCTGTCGGCGCGCTTCATGTCGGAGATGCTGTCGCGCAGCCAGGCCGACCGCATCGTGCTGCGCGCCGGCAAGGCGATCGACACCTCGCTGCCCGACTATCGCCAGCTCGACCAGCTGGTCGGTGCTGCGCCGTGACGTCGGCCAACGATCCGGCTTTCCGCGCGGCGCTCGAGGGGCTGGAGCTGGTCGATCATCCGGCGCTGCTGCGCCAGAAGAGCCGCGACTTCTACTGGTACTCGCCGATCCTGAAGCGCGAGCTCGACGGCAAGGCGGCCGAGCTGATCGTCGTGCCGCGTTCGGTCGACGAGGTGGTGCGCACGTCGGCTTCCTGCGCGCGCTTCGGCGTGCCTCTGGTGGTCCGCGGCGGGGCGACCGGCAACTACGGCCAGATGGTGCCGCTCGAGGGCGGCGTGCTGCTCGACATGGCGCGGCTCGATCGCACGTTATCGATCGATGCCGGACGCGGCCGCTTCGAAGCGGGCGTTCGCCTGGGCGACGCCGATGCTCAAGCGCAGCAGCACGGCTGGGAGCTGCGCATGTTCCCGTCGACCCGTCGCCAGGCCACCGTCGGCGGCTATGTCTGCGGCGGCGCGGCGGGCGTCGGCTCGATCCGCTACGGCCAGCTGCGCGATTCAGGAGTCGTGTCGGCGCTGAAGGTCGTGACCTGCGAGTCCGAGCCGCGGGTCGTCGAGCTGCGCGGCCCCGACATCGGCAAGGCGCTGCACGCCTACGGTACGACCGGCATCGTGGTCGAGGTCGAGCTGGCGCTGGCGCCGTCCTATCCCTGGGTCGAGATGGTGGCGGCGTTCGACGACTTCGCGACGGCGGCGCACTTCGCCCAGGCGCTGGGTGAGTCCGACGGAATCTTCCTCAAGCTCGTGAGCCTGATGGCCTGGCCGCTGCCGAGTTACTTCCGTGGCCTCGACGGTGCGCTCCCCGAAGGGCGGCACGTGGTCATGATCATGGTCGCGGCGGCCAACGCGCTCGCCGTGCGCGATCTGGCCAGTGAGCGCGGTGGCGCAATCACGCTCGAGCGCCCCTATGCCGAGCAGGCGGGCCAGGTGCCAATCTACGAATACACCTGGAACCACACGACGTTGCAGGCGCTCAAGGTCGACAAGACCGTGACCTACCTGCAGACGCTCTTTCCGCTCGGCGCCAACGTCGAGGCGCTGGTCGACTCGCACGAGATGTTCGGCGAGGAGGTTATGGCGCACGCCGAGTTCCAGCGCCGCCAGGGTCGCACCAACTGCTCGTCGCTGCAGGTCGTGCGCTACAGGAGCGACGAGCGGCTGCGCGAGATCGTGCGCGGCCTGGAGACGCTCGGCATCCGGCTCAGCAACCCGCACAGCTACATTCTGGAGGACAAGGGCGCGCGCGTGCTGTCGGCCGACCTGCAGCTTGCCTTCAAGCGCGAGGCCGATCCGCAAGGCCTGCTCAATCCTGGAAAGATGAGTCGATGGACGGCGGCCTGAGCAAGGTCGACTGGCAGAAGGTCGCAGCCGATCTCGCGCCGATCGACTGCACCACCGAGCGCGCCTTGGTGCGCCAGAAAAGCCGCGACTTCTTCTGGTACTCGCCGGTGTTGAACGAACGGCTGAAGGGCGTGCGCGGCGATCTCGTCGCCACGCCGGTCGACGAGGCCGAGGTCGTGCGCACGCTCGCCTACTGCCACGCCCATCGCCTCCCCGTGACGCCGCGCGGTGCCGGCACCGGCAACTACGGCCAGGCGATGCCGCTTGAGGGCGGCGTGGTGCTCGACCTCAGCCGGCTCGACCGCTTCCTCTGGCTGAAGGACGGCGTGGCGCGGGTGCAGGCCGGCCTGAAGCTCTTGGACCTCGAGGCGCATACCCTGCCGCAGGGCTGGGAGCTGCGCTTCCATCCTTCGACGCGGCGCACCGCGACCATCGGCGGGTTCATCGCCGGCGGCTCGGGTGGCGTCGGCTCGATCCAGTTCGGCGGCCTGCGTGATCGCGGCAATGTATGCGCTTTGCGGCTCGTCACCATGGAGGCCGAGCCGCGCGTGCTGGAGCTTTCGGGCGATGCCGTGATGCCGGCGATCCATGCCTACGGCACCAACGGCATCATCACCGAGCTCGAGATGCCGCTCGCCCGCACCTGGCCGTGGCGCGAGGCGGTGGTGTCGTTCGGCGATCTCGGCGCCGCGATGAAGCTCGGCCATGCGCTGGGCGAGGCCGACGGCCTCGTCAAGAAGCTGGTCACGATCGTCGACTGGGGCGCGGCGCAATATTTCACGCCGTTGCTGGCCCATCTCGCGCCCGGCAAGGCGATCGCGCTTTGCGTGATCGCCGATCCCTCGCGCGAGACGTTCGCCGACCTGGTGCGCGAGGCAGGCGGCACGATCGTCTTCGAGCGTCCGGCCGGCGGCGAGGCGGGGGACATCCCGCCGATCTACGAGTTCACCTGGAACCACACCACGTTGTGGGCACTCAAGGCCGACCGCACCATCACCTACCTGCAATGCCTGTTCGACGGGCCCGACTATCTCGACAAGATCGCGCGCACCGTCGCGACGTTCGGCGACGAGACGCCAATGCACCTCGAGTTTGCGCGCATCGGCGGCCACGTCGCGGCCTTCGGCCTGCAGCTGGTGCGCTTCACCAGCGCGGAGCGTCTCTACCGGATCATTGCCTGGCTGGAGGCGGCGGGCTGCCGGGTGGCCGATCCGCACACCTTCATATTGGAGGACGGCGGCATGAAGACCGTCGACGAAGCGCAGCTCGCTTTCAAGAAACAGAACGACCCGCTCGGCTTGCTCAATCCCGGCAAGATGAAAGCCTGGAGCCAGCCATGCTCGTGACCCGGCAGAAGGTGCTGCGTCGCTTCTGGTATCCAGTGATCCCGAGCGACCGGCTGACGGATACGCCGCAGCCCTTTACGCTGCTCGCGACGCCGCTCGTGCTGTTCCGCGATGCCTCCGGCATAGCCTGCGCGCTGATCGACCGCTGCTGCCATCGCACGGCGCGGCTCAGCGTCGGCTGGCTCGACGGCGGCAACATCGTCTGTCCCTATCACGGCTGGACCTACTCGGGAGACGGCCACTGCGTGCGTATCCCGCAGCGGCCCGATGGCGATCCCGGCAAGGGCATCGCCGTGCAGGCATTCCGCTGCCAGGAGCGCTACGGCGTGGTCTGGGTGGCGCTCGAGGAGCCGTTGCGCGACATCCCGGCGCTGCCCGAGCACGACGATCCGGGCTATCGGCGGGTGTTCGAGTTCTACGAGACCTGGGCCGCGCCCGGCCTGCGCATCATGGAGAACAGCTTCGACAACGCGCACTTCGCCTTCGTGCACAAGGCGAGCTTCGGCATCGTCGAGGAGCCCGAGCCGGTGCCGCCCCGGCTCGAGCCCGATCCGGCCGGCTTCGTCATGTATGCCGACGTGCCGGTCAAGAACCCCGACATCCAGAAGGCCAACCTCGGCATCGCCTCCGAGCGGACCATCCGCCACTACGCGAAGACCTGGTGGATGCCGTTCTCGCGCAAGATGAAGGTGACCTATCCCAACGGCCTGGTGCACATCATCATGACCTTGACCGCGCCGATCGACGACCGGCGCTCCCAGGTCATCCAGTTCCTGCTGCGCTCGGACCGCGAGGAGGACGCACCGGCCGCCAACCTCGTCGCCTTCGACCGGCAGGTGACGCACGAGGACATGACGATCCTCGAAGCCTGCGACTTCGACGTGCCGCTGGCGCTCAACCGAGAGCTGCACATGCCGACGGACCAGCCCGGCCTGGAAATGCGCCGCCTGCTCGCCAAGCTTTTGGCCGAGCACGGCGAGACAGAAATTCATTCACCTCCCCCATCATATGGGGGAGGTGGCCCATAGGGCCGGAGGGGAAGGGCTGTATGCAAGATCTCATTCCGAGCGCTTCACGCTGTCATCCCGAGCGTAAGCGAGGGGTCCTTCCTGTGGCCTCAAAGATCCCTTGCTGCGCTCGGGATGACAGGGGCGGCTTTCCCCCTGCGCCCCCTGCGGGGACACCTCCTCCGCATGACAGGAGAGGAGATCTTCCATGTTGACCACGCGCCAGCCCGTTTTGCGCCGCTTCTGGTACCCCGTGATGCCGGTCGCCCTGGTCGAGCAGGGTCCGCAGCCGTTCACCCTGCTGGGCGAGCGCATCGTGCTGTGGAAGGTGGCGGACGGAGGCTACGCGGCGATGGCCGATCGCTGCCCGCATCGCTCGGCGGCGCTGAGCAAGGGCTGGGTCGACGGCGACAAGATCGTCTGTCCGTATCACGGCTGGGCGTACGACGGCGCCGGTGCCTGCGTGCGCATCCCGCAGCGGCCGGACTCCAACGGGCTGCGTGGGACGGCGGTTAAAAGCTTCCGTTGCGAGGCGCGCTACGGTCATCTCTGGGTGGCGCTCGACGAGCCGCTGTCGGCGATCCCCGACTGGAGCGAGGAGAAGGATCCGGGCTACCGTCGCATCGATCAGTTCTACGAGCGTTGGAACTGCGCGCCGTTCAGGCTGATGGAGAACAGCTTCGACAACGCGCACATCCACTTCGTGCATCGCGGCACGTTCGGCGACATCAACGATCCCAATCCGCCATTGCCTACGATCGAGCGCTTCGACTACGGCTTCGTCGCGCGCTCCGACCTGCGCGTCTACAACAACGCGCTGCAGAAGAAGAACCTGCACGACGACAGTCCCTTCACCGTCCGTCACACCACGGCGTCGTGGTACCTGCCGTTCCTGCGCCGGCTGCACATCCGCTATCCCAGCGGGCTCGACCACATCATCGTCACGGCCGCGACGCCGATCGCCGACGACGCCTGTCAGGTGGTCCAGTTCTGCTTCCGCAACGACATCGAGCAGCAGGCGCCTGCCGCCGACATCATCGCCTTCGACCGCAAGGTCACCGAGGAGGATCGCGCCATCCTCCAAGGCACCGACTTCGACGTGCCGCTCGACATGAACTCCGGCGTCGAGCGCCACATGCCCTCCGACCAGCCCGGCCTCCTGATGCGCCGCATGCTTCTCGATCTGCTGGCCGCGCATGGCGAGACCGAGCACACGCGGCACTACGTGTCTTCACCTCCCCACGCTACGCGTGGGGAGGTGTCGGCGTCATACGCCGACGGAGGGGTCAAGGGGTCATGAATCATGACCCCTCCGTCCGCTGCGCGGACACCTCCCAATCGCGGGTTCCGCGATGGGGAGGTGAAGCATCGGCTGCGCGTCGCCCGTTCTCCACCGGCAGCAGAAGTCGCGAGGCGCGAGGCCCACCGCCGTGCAGCGTCAATGTGATGACGCGCGAATCGAACGGC
>JAFAKN010000264.1 GCA_019235415.1 Alphaproteobacteria bacterium | reverse complement strand
CGGCCAGCGTGTCGGCCACGGCCCGACGCAGGCGGGACACCGCCTGCGACAGTTCGTCCGAGCGGCCCGGCGCCTCGCCCAGCCAGAACGGGATGTTGGGCGCCTGTCCGTGCGCATCCTCGACGCGCACCACGCCGCGCTCGACGCGCTGGATGCGGTAGCTGCGGTTGCCGAGCTGGAAGACGTCGCCGGCCATGCTTTCGACGGCGAAGTCCTCGTTCACCGAGCCGATCACGTTGTTCTCGGGTTCGAGCAGCACCTGGTAGTCGGCGTTGTCGGGGATGGTGTCGCCGGCGCTGAGCGCGGTCAGTCGCGCGCCGCGCCGGCCGCGCAGCTGCCGGTTGACGGCATCATGATGCAGCAGCGCCCCGCGCCGGCCACGGCGGGTGTGGAAGCCCTCGGCCAGCATGGCGACGATGGCGTCGAAGTCCTCGCGCTTGAGATGGCGATAGGGCCAGGCGCGGCGCGCCACGTCGTACAGTGCGTCCTCGGCCCATTCCCGGGCCGCCACCTCGGCGACGATCTGCTGCGCCAGCACGTCGAGCGGCTCGGTGGGGATCGTCAGGCGATCGAGCTCGCCCTGCCGCACGCTGTCGAGCAGCGCGGTGCATTCGACCAGCTCGTCGCGCGACAGCGGAAACAGCCGCCCCTTCGGCGTCGCACCGACGGCGTGGCCGGAGCGGCCAACGCGCTGCAGGAAGCTGGCGATCGAGCGCGGCGAGCCCAGCTGGCAGACCAGATCGACATCGCCGATGTCGATGCCGAGCTCGAGCGAGGCGGTGGCCACCAGGGCCTTGAGTTGTCCGGCCTTGAGCCGCTGCTCGGCGTCGAAGCGCTGCTCCTTGGCGAGGCTGCCGTGATGCGCCGCCACGTGCTCCTTGCCCAAGAGCTCGGACAGCCGGCGCGTGGCGCGCTCGGCCAGGCGCCGGGTATTGACGAAGATCAGCGTCGTGCGGTGCTCGGCGATCAGGCTCGCCAGCCTGCGGTAGACCTGCTCCCACACCTCCATCGACATCACTGCCTCAAGCGGCGAGTCGGGCACTGCCAGCGCGAGGTCACGCTCGCGGCGATGCCCTGAGTCGACGATGGCGGCCCGCTGGCCCTGCCCGACCAGGCCCTGCCCGACCAGGAAATGCGCGACATCCTCGATCGGGTTCTGGGTCGCCGACAGGCCGATGCGCAGCAGGCGATGCCCCCCGTGGCCATTGCAGAGTGCCGACAGTCGCTCCAGCGACAGGGCAAGATGGCTGCCCCGCTTGTTCGACGCCACGGCGTGGATTTCGTCGACGATCACCGTCCGGGTCGTCGCCAGCATCTTCCGGCCCGACTCCGAGCCGAGCAGGATGTAGAGCGACTCCGGCGTGGTGACCACGATGTGCGGGGGCCGCCGGGCCATCCGCTGGCGCTCGGATGCCGGCGTGTCGCCCGTGCGCACCCACGTGCGGACCTCGACGTCGGGCAGGCCGCGGCGGGCGAGCTCGTCGCGGATGCCGGCGAGAGGCGCCTCGAGGTTGCGCTGGATATCGTTGGAAAGAGCCTTGAGCGGCGAGACATAGACGACCTGCGTCTCGTCCTTAAGCTCGCCCGCGAGGCCAAGACGCACGAGGTCGTCGATCGCGGCCATGAAGGCGGCAAACGTCTTGCCCGAGCCGGTCGGGGCGGCGATCAGCGTGTGACGGCCCGATTTGATCAGCGGCCAGGCGTCGCGCTGCGCCGGCGTCGCCGCGGCGAACCGTGAGTCGAACCAGGCCGCAACGGCCGGATGAAACAGCGAATGGATATCCATGAACGTCAGCGCGACAGCAGGCACCGGTTCGCATCGCGCGTCTGCGAAATATGGTCCTGTGCCCCTGCGAATCAACCGCGACGCGCCGCAAAGTCCTAGGCGGCCTGCAGGTCCGATGTTAGCCTTTCCGCAAAGAATCGCTGATTTCACGCAGCGAGAGGGTGGAGGAAGCAATGGCTCTACGACTGTTCGCCCGTTTGGCAACCGCAGCTCTGCTCGCCGCTGCGGCGTTTGCCGGGAGCGGTCCGGCGAATGCCGAGGACACCATCAAGATCGCCTATACGGACCCCCTGTCGGGTCCGTTTGCGCAAGTGGGCGACGCCAACCTCAAGCAGATGCAGTACATCATCGACTACATCAACACGCAGAAGGGCGGGGCGCTCGGCAAGAAGTTCGAGCTGGTGCCCTTCGACAACAAGTCGCAGCCGTCCGACGCGCTGATTGCGCTGAAGAGCGCCACCGACCAGAACATGCCGTTCATCATGCAGTGCAGCGGCTCGAACATCGCCGCCGCGCTGATCGAGGCGGTCGACAAGCACAACAGCCGCAACCCCGACAACCGCATCATCTACGTCAACTGCGGCGCGGTGGCGACCGAGCTCACCAACGAGAAGTGCAGCTTCTGGCATTTCCGCTTCGACGCCCATTCGGCGATGAAGGCCGAGGTCATGGTGCGCGCGCTGCCCAAGGACGTCACCAAGGTCTATCTCCTGAACCAGGACTACCTGTTCGGCCAGTCGGTGCAGCGCGACGTCAAGGCGGCGCTTGCCAAGCTCAGGCCCGACGTGCAGGTGGTCGGCGACGAGCTGATCCCGCTGGGCAAGGTCAAGGACTTCGCGCCTTACATCACCAAGATCAAGGCGTCGGGGGCGCAGGCGCTGCTGACCGGCAACTGGGGACCGGACATGAACCTCTTGATCAAGGCGGGCATCGATGCCGGCGTCGATCTGCGCTACTACACGATGTACGCCCATCTCGCGGGCGGCGCGGTGGCGATCGGCCCGGGCGGCGACGGCAAGGTGCGCTCGGTGATGTCGTTCAACGAGAACGTCGCGCCCGAGATCGGCAACAAGGAGGCCGAGGCCTGGACCGCGGCGTTCCGCGAGAAGTATCCGTTCGACTTCTATGCCGCCGGCTTCCGCACGATCTTCGAGTACCTCCAGGAAGGCATCAAGAAGGCCAATTCGACCGATCCGACCAAGATCGCCTTCGCCCTGGAAGGCCTGCCCCACAAGGACTTCCTGGGCTACGACACGGTCATGCGCAAGGACGACCACCAGCTGATCAGCGAGTACTTCGTCGGCGTCTTCAAGAAAGGCGTGAAGTACGATTCCGAGAAGACCGGGCTCGGCTGGGGCACCGAGGTGACGGTGCTGGCCAAGGACCTCGAGCAGCCGACGACCTGCAAGATGAAGCGCCCGGCCGAGCGGTAACAGGCGTTTGACTCCTCGCCGTCATCCCGAGCGAAGCCGCCCAACGGGCGGCGTAGTCGAGGGACCTTTCTTGTCGACGTGCCAACAAGAAAGGTCCCTCCACTACGCCTCGCTTCGCTCGGCTTCGGTCGGGATGACGAATTGGTGTTGAGCCCATGGAAGTCTTTCTCGTCTCGCTCCTGAACGGCCTGGTCTACGGCATGCTGCTGTTCATGCTGGCGAGCGGGCTCACGCTCATCCTCAGCATGATGGGCGTGCTGAACTTCGCCCATGCCAGCGCCTACATGCTGGGCGCCTACTTCGCCTTCACCATCAGCCAGCACATCGGCTTCTGGCCGGCGCTGGTGCTGGCGCCGGTGCTCTGTGGAGCGATCGGCGCGGCGATCGAGATGTACGGGCTGCGGCGCGTGCACAAGAACGGCCACATCGCCGAGCTCCTGTTCACCTTCGGCCTGGCGCTGATCATCGAGAAGGTGGTGCAGATGACCTGGGGCCTGATCCCGGTGCCCTACCGCATCCCCGAAGGCCTCGATTTCTCGTTGTTCACGATCTACGGCACGCACTTCCCGGCCTACCGCGCCTTCATGCTGCTGATCTCGGCCCTGATGTTCGGCGCGATCTGGCTCGGGCTCACCCGCACCCGCATCGGCCTCATCATCCAGGCCGCCCTCACCCATCCGGAGATGGTGGGCGCGCTCGGCCACAACGTGCCGCGCGTCTTCACCACGGTGTTCGCCTCGGGCACGGCGCTGGCAGGCCTGGCCGGCGTGATCGGCGGCAACTACCAGGTCACCGAGCCCGCCATGGCCTTCACCATGGGGCCGATCGTGTTCGTCGTCGTGGTGGTCGGCGGGCTGGGCTCGCTCACCGGCTGCTTCATCGCCTCGCTGCTGATGGGCATGATCCAGACCTTCGCCGTGGTCCTCGACTATTCGCCGGCCGACCTCCTGAAGTGGTTCGGCCTCACGGTGACCAGCAGCACGCCGTTTCACGAGGTGCTGACCGTCCCGCTGCCGCGCATCGGCGCGCTGCTGCCCTACATCCTGCTGGTCGTGATCCTGGTGTTCCGGCCGCGCGGGCTCATGGGAACGCGCGAAACATGAGCGCCGACGCCACCCAGCGCGCTGCCCTTGCCCCCACTGGCATCGTCGCCTTCGGCCGTCGCTACTGGCTGTGGCCGGCCGCCATCCTCGCGGCGCTGCTGCTGCCCTGGCTGTTCTTCGACTGGGGCACGCACCGGCATTCCGGCTTCGTGCTCACCATGCTGAGCGAGATCGCCCTGATGTCGGTGTTCGCGCTCTCGTTCAACATGCAGATGGGCCAGGCCGGCCTCCTGTCGTTCGGCCACGCCATCCTGTTCGGCCTCGGCGGCTACGTCACGGCACATACGTTGAACGCCATCAAGGCCGGCTCGATGTGGCTGCCGACCGAGCTGGTGCCGCTGGCCGGCGGCGTCGGCGGGCTCGTGTTCGGCGCGGCGTTCGGCTACGTCGCCACCAAGCAGCGGGCCACCGCCTTCGCCATGATCACCATGGGGCTGGGCGAGCTGGTGGCAGCCTCGGCGCTGATGTTCATGGGTTTCTTCGGCGGCGAGGGCGGCATCAGCACCGACCGCGTGATCGACACCAGCCTGTTCGGCGTCCCCTACAGCTCGCCGTGGCAGGTCTACTGCCTGGTGGTGGCGTGGACCGCGATCGCCGCCATCCTGATGCGCCTGCAGACCCAGACGCCGCTCGGGCGCATGGCCAACGCGTGCCGCGACAATTTCGAACGGGCGCAGTTCGTCGGCTACGACCCGCGCATGGTGCGCTTCTACCAGTTCACCCTGTCGGGCTTCTTCGCCGGCGTTGGCGGCGCGCTCTACGTGCTGGTCTACGAGATCGTCACCTTCGACACGGTGGCGGCGGCCAAGTCGGCGACCGCGCTGCTGGCCACCTATATCGGCGGCGCCGGCAGCTTCTTCGGTCCCGTGATCGGCACCATCGTGGTCGTGCTGCTGCAGAGCGGCGTCAGCCTTTTGAGCAACGCCTGGCTGCTCTATGTCGGCGTGCTGTTCATCATCATGGTGATGTTCGCCCCGGGCGGCCTGATGGGCATCGTCGCCCAGCATGCGCCGATCGCCCGCATCGGCCGGCTGGGCGACCTTTTGGTGCCCTATATCCGAATCCTGGCGCCCGGCGTGCTGATGGTGCTGGGTTTCGTGCTGCTGGTCGAGCTCGCCTCCTTCACCACCATCGGCGCCGCCCAGGGCAAGGATTTCAAGATCGGCCACGTCGTCGTCGATCCGCATGCGGCATTGCCGTGGGTAGCAGCCGGCGCGGCGCTGGTGGGCGGAAGCCTGTGGCTGCGGTTGGAATCGCGCTTCTTTCGAGCCCGTTGGGACGCGTTGATCGCCGAAGCCAAGGCGCGCGGAGCGATCCTGTGAGCGAACCCGCGATCTCGCTCAAGGGCGTGCACAAGAGCTTCGGCCGCACGCAGATCATCCGCGGCGTCGACCTCGACATCCCGCGCGGCCAGCGCCATGCCCTGATCGGCCCCAACGGGGCCGGCAAGACGACGCTGTTCAACCTGATCAGCGGCCGCTTCTCGGTGACGTCGGGCACCATCGCGCTGAACGGCCAATCGATCGACGGGCTGGCGCCGCACGAGATCAATCGCCTCGGGCTGTCCAGGAGCTTCCAGATCACCTCGATCTTCCCGCGGCTTACGGTGTTCGAGAACATCCGCTGCGGCCTCCTGTGGGCACGCGGCTACCGCTACTCCTTCTGGCATCTATTGGGCGGCCAGCGGGCACTGAACGAAGAAGCCGACCGGGTGATCGAGCGGCTGAACCTGCAAGGCAGGCGCAACGTGCCGGCCGGCCTGCTGTCCTATGCCGAGCAGCGGGCGCTCGAAATCGGCATCACCGTGGCGGGCGGCGCCGAGGTCATCCTGCTCGACGAGCCGACCGCCGGCATGAGCC
>JAFAKN010000176.1 GCA_019235415.1 Alphaproteobacteria bacterium | reverse complement strand
CGACCACGGCGGCCTCCGAGCACTTGGGATGGGCAACCAGCGCGCTTTCCACTTCAGCGGTTCCGAGCCGGTGCCCCGCCACGTTGATCACATCGTCCACCCGGCCCGTGATCCAATAATACCCATCGGCATCGCGCCGGCAGCCGTCACCGGTGAAATATTTCCCGGGATAAGCCTTGAAGTAGGTGTCGATGAAACGCTGATGGTCGCCATAGACGGTGCGCATCATGCCCGGCCAAGCGTCGGTGATCACGAGGTTGCCGGCGGCGGCCCCCTCGACCAGCTTGCCGTTGCCGTCGACCAGCGCCGGCTCTACGCCGAAGAACGGCCGCGTCGCCGAGCCGGGCTTGAGCGCGATGGCGCCGGGCAACGGCGTGATCAGGATGCCGCCGGTCTCGGTCTGCCACCAGGTGTCGACGATCGGGCAGCGCCCGTCGCCGACCACGCGGTGGTACCACAGCCACGCCTCGGGATTGATCGGCTCGCCGACCGAGCCGAGCAGCCGCAAGCTTTTACGCGAGGTCTTCTTCACCGGCGCCTCGCCTTCGCGCATCAGGGCGCGGATCGCAGTCGGCGCGGTATAGAAGATGCTGACCTTGTGCTTGTCGATCACCTGCCAGAAGCGGCTGGAATCGGGATAGTTCGGCACGCCCTCGAACATCAAGGTCGTGGCGCCGTTGCTGAGCGGCCCGTAGACGATATAGCTGTGGCCGGTCACCCAGCCGACGTCGGCGGTGCACCAGAAGATGTCGCCCTCGTGGTAGTCGAACACGTACTGGTGCGTCATCGACGTGAACACCAGGTAGCCGCCCGTGGTGTGCAGCACGCCCTTGGGCTTTCCCGTCGAGCCCGACGTGTAGAGGATGAACAGCGGATCCTCCGCGCCCATCGGCTCCGGCGCGCACTCGGCCGGCACCTTGGCGGCAAGCTCGTGCCACCACACGTCGCGGCTCGCGTCCCAAGCGATCTTGCCGCCGGTGTGGCGCACCACCAGCACCTTTTTCACGCCCGGGCACTTCTTCAGCGCCTCGTCGGTGTTGCCCTTGAGCGGGATCGGCCGGCCGGCGCGCAGGCCTTCGTCGGCGGTGATCACGATCTCGCTGGCGCAGTCGACGATGCGGTTGGCCAGGCTGTCGGGCGAGAAGCCGCCGAACACCACGGAGTGGATGGCGCCGATGCGCGTGCAGGCCAGCATCGCGTAGGCCGCCTCGGGGATCATCGGCAGGTAGATCGTGACGCGATCGCCCTTCTTGACGCCGAGCTCGCGGAGCGCGTTGGCCATGCGGCAGACCTCGGCATGCAGCTCGCGATAGGTGATGTTCTTGGACTTGGCCGGATCGTCGCCTTCCCAGGCGATCGCCGTCTGCTCGCCGCGCGTCGCGAGATGCCGGTCGATGCAGTTCTGCGACACGTTCAGCACACCGTCGTAGTACCAGCGGATGTGCACGTCGCCGGTGTAGTCGACGTCGCGCACGGCGCCCGGGCTGTATGGCTTGATCCAGTCCAGGCGCTTGCCGTGCTCGCCCCAGAACTTGGCCGGATCCTCGACCGAGGCATCGTACATCGCCTTGTACTTGGCGTCGTCGACCCAGGCGCGCTTCGCCCAATCCGGGCTGACGGCAAAAAGTTCGTCGGACATGGCTTTCCTCCCGAATGCCATTTTGCAGCGAATTACCGCGGTTTTAGCGCGCGCCGTCGGGGGGCGGCAATTCGACTTTGGCCCTGCGTCGGTTTGGACCAATTCCGCGATAAGGGGCGATCGACGGCTTTGTCATCCCGAGCGAAGCGAGGGACCTTTACTGTTGCCTCACGGGTCCCTCGACCTGCGGCCTCGGGATGACAAGGTCACCTCAGTACGGCACTTCCAGGAACTTGATCTCGCTGATGCGCTTGGCGGTGAGGATGGCCGGCTGCGCCACGGACGCAGGCTCCTCGCGCAGGGTGTAGGTCTGCGGCGCCGCCGTGGCGCGGACGTAGCGGATCTCGCCGGCGCGAACGTCCAGCGGCAGGAGCGCCGCGTCCACGTTGTTGACCCTCGCCCGCAGCTCGTAGCGACCGGGCGGCACCTCGGTTCTGAGATAGCTGAACTCGCCCAGCGTGCCCAGCAACCGCTGGTTCGCGGTGATGTCGAGCACGACATTGCTCTGCGCCTGGTAGACATAAAGCGCCGCCCGGCCGGCCGACGGCGGCGAGAACGTCTTGCCGGCGGCGTCGTCGCTCGCCGTGCCCATCGGGACGCTCGTTGCACAGGCAGCCAGCGCGAGGGCGGCCGACGCCAGCAGGGACAATCGCTTCATTCAAACCTCTCCCCCAGCCGCGAAGGTAACCACCGTGCGCTACCGTGGCAACCGTGCTGCGCGCTTCGGTCTGTCATCCCGAGCGAAGCGAGGGATCCTTTAGGGCAACAGGAAAGATCCCTCGCTGCGCTCGGGATGACATGGGTACCGCCCCAAGCTGAAATCGGCGCCCCTGATCGCCTTGCCTCAGCTCGCTTTTCGTGAAGCATGTACATCGACGACGGCGAGAAACGGCAAGGGAGGGGAGATGTGCCGCCCTGGAGGGCCTGTAGCAGAGAGGAGCGGTGATGGAACTGGGTCTGCGCTCATTGGTGGCTGGGCTGGCACTGGTTGCGGGCTTCTCGGTCGCCGGCACTGCGCTCGCACAGAAGTCCGGCGGCATCCTTCGGGTTTATCATCGGGACAGCCCGGCCAGCATGTCGATCCACGAGGAGGCGACCAACTCGGTGTCGATCCCGATGATGGCGGTCTTCAACAACCTCGTGCTTTTCGATCAGCACGAGGCGCAGAACCGCCTCGATACGATCCGGCCCGATCTTGCCGCGAGCTGGTCGTGGAGTGCGAACGGCACGCGGCTGACGTTCAAGCTGCGCGAAGGCGTCAAATGGCATGATGGACGGTCGTTCACCGCCGAGGATGTCAAATGCACCTGGGACCTGTTGACCGGCCAGGCGCCCGATCCATTGCGGGCCAACCCGCGCAAGTCGTGGTGGAGCAATGTCACGGAGGTCGTGATCGACGGGCCGGCGCAAGCCACCTTTGTCTTGAAGCGTCCCCAACCGGCGATCCTCGCCTTGTTCGCCTCGGGATTGTCGCCGGTCTACCCGTGCCACGTGCCGGCCGCCCAGATGCGCCGGCACCCGATCGGCACCGGGCCCTTCAAGTTCGTCGAATTCAGGCCGAACCAGTCCATCAAGTTCGTCCGCAACCCCGACTACTGGAAAGCGGGCCGACCCTATCTCGACGGCATCGCGTATACGATCGTCCCCAGCCGCTCGACCGCCATCCTCGCCTTCATTGCGGGGCAGTTCGATCTGACCTTCCCCTACGAGGTCACGATTCCCCTGCTGAAAGACGTCAAACAACAGGCGCCGCAGGCGACCTGTGAACTGGTGCCGGCCAATTCCAGCACCAATCTGCTCGTCAATCGCGAGGCCCGACCGTTCGACAATGCCGAGCTGCGGCGCGCGCTCGCGTTGGCGCTCGATCGCAAGGGCTTCATCGATACTCTGGCGCAAGGGCAGGGTGACGTCGGGGCGGCGATGGAACCGCCGCCCTCCGGCGTCTGGGGCATGCCGGAAGGCGAGCTTGCGAGCCTTCCCGGCTATGACCCGGATACTGCGAAGAACCGGGCCCTGGCGCGCGAGATCATGGCTGGGCTGGGCCATGGACCGGACAAGCGTCTCGCGATCAAGATTGCGGTGCGCAACATCCCGACCTATCGCGACCCGGCGGTGATCCTCGTCGACCAATTGAAGGCAATCTGGGTCGATGCCGAGCTCGACACCGTCGAGACCGCGAACTGGTTCCCCAAGCTCGCGCGCAAGGACTTCCAGATCGGCGTCAACAACACCGGCAGCGCGGTCGACGATCCCGACCAGCAATTCTTCGAGAATTACGGCTGCGGCTCGGAACGCAACTATGCGGGCTATTGCAACAGGGGACTAGAGGCAATGTTCCTCGAGCAGTCGGCGATCGCCGATCAGGACCAGCGCAAGAGGTTGGTCTGGGAGATCGACAAGAAGCTGCAGCGGGACGGGGCGCGGCCGATCCTCTACCACACTCGTCTCGGAACCTGCAGGCAGCCGCACGTGAAGGGCCTGACCGTCATGGTCAACAGCCAGTACAATGGCTGGCGCATGGAAGACGTATGGCTGGACAAGTGAACGTCCACGAGTGAACGTCCATCGGGCGTCAGCTTCCCGGAACCTCGATGTCGAGCAACGGACCGTATTGCTGGGCGCCGAAAATATCCGCGTCGCCCGGGCTGCCGCTCGGCGTCGGGCGGGCGATGGTGAACTTGATGGCGAGCGCCGGGTCGAATGCGACATGATCGGTGATCCGCGCGGCATCGATGCCGAAGATGCGGCACACCGCTTCGCGCGACAGCACGCCGCTCTCGCGTACCAGCTCATAGCTGGCGCGGTCGGCGAAAATCACATCGAAGGTGTACTTGTCGACGCCGGCGTTCTTGCTGCGGATCGTCTTGGCGAGGTCGGACAATCTGCGATTGGCCATCACACGCCCGCTTCCGTAATGAAGGTCGGGAACAGTTGGAGCGGGTCATCCACTCGCATGGTGTGATTGAGGGTCCATCGATAGGCCGGGCTTGCCGGCATCACCTCATCCAAAAGGAACGCGACGCCGCCGGCGGTGCCTTTCACCTGCGGCAAACGGGCGTAGAACATCTGCCGCGTAGCGATCATTGCCACTTCTTCGGCGATCGCCTTGGTCGGCCCGACGCCCTGCACCACGACGGCAAGCTCGTGCGCCGGCGTCGTCCGCCTCGGCTCGCTCGCTCCGAGAATCGCATCGCGGCCGTAGACGGAGAAATGCAGTTGGTAGCCGCTGTCGCCGAAGCGTTCGGCGACCTGCCGGCGTGCCCAGCCCGTCACGAGATCGATATTGGCGATCGTGTACGGGTCACGCACGCCGACAATGCCGACATAGCGCTCGCCGATCTTGCCGGACCCTTCGAGCTTTACGCGCAACTCGCTCGCGGGGACGTAACGCGGTCCGGTGACCCGGACGGTTCGCTCGTCATACTGCTCGTAGCAGCACCGGCTCATGTCGATGTGCCCGCCGAGGAAGTGCTCGTAAAATGGGTTGGCTCGCTCGTACATCGCGTGCCCGGAAACGGAAGCGACCGTGCAGCGCTGCTCGGGCAGCATCGCCGTGACTTTGACGTCGTCCATCGTGATCTCGCCGAGCACCGACTCCTTGGCGCCATACGGCTCGGCGCAGAACGACGCACACTCGAGAAGTTTGCCGTACAAATAGGCCAGGGCTTCGGGAAAGCCCCGGCGGATCGCGGGTGCCGCAAAAAGCGCGCAATCGCTGCTGCGACCGCCAACAATCACGTCAGCCCCTTGGTCGAGCAGCCTGATGTAAGGGTGGACGCCGGCCACCGCGACGATTCGGTCGGTCTCCTCGAGCGTGGCGATGTCGAGCGGCGGCCGCGCGTCAAGCCCGGCAACCGTATCGCCGGTATCGATAAGGCGGCGCAGGACATCCTTGGCGACTTCGGAATAGAAGTAGCCGACGCGGAACTTCTTCAGCCCGTGCTTGCGGGCAAGTTCCTGAATGATGCCGACGAACAAATCGACCCGGCTGTTGGTACCGGTATCGCCCGCCGAGCCGACGATCATCGGCACGCCGAGACGGCGCGACGCGATCAGCATCGTCTCGAGATCGTCGGTCTGCCATTGCAGCGGGCTCGACGAGGTGTCCGATCCGAGTGGCACTGGTCCGACGTCGCACGAGCCGGAATCAGCGCAGATCAAATCCGGCTCGCTCTCGCAACCGATCTGGAAGCTGCCTTTCTTGATCGGCGCGAATCCGAGATGCCCATTCGGGCACACGATCCGAAGCGTGTGATTGGCCGAGCGGCCGTGTTGGATGGAAGTCGGCATGCGACGCTTCAAACAATTCCTGCTCTATTAGAGCTGTATTTCCAGGCGGTCGCCACTGGGACGGGTCACTCGCTGAACCAGGTCGTGAAGTCCGCCAGCGGCGCGCGTTCGGTGATCAGGTTGTTGGGCACTTCGTCGGGTTCGGCGTAGCCCAGCGCCAGGCCGCAGATCACCACCTGGTCGTCGGGGATTTTCAGCTCGCGACGGACAATGTGCTGCACGCGGCTGAACGCTGCCTGCGGGCAGGTGTGCAGCCCCTTCTCGCGCGCCAGCAGCATCAGCTGGTCCAAGAAGATGCCGCAGTCGATCCATTGTCCGCCGCCCATGCGCCGCTCGACGCACAGGATCATGCCGACCGGCGCGTCGAAGAACAGGAAGTTGCGGCGGAACTGCTTCTGCATGCCTGCGGTGTCGCCGCGCGGCACGCCCAGGATCGTGTAGAGCTGCTTGCCGACCAGCTTGCGCCGCGCGTCGTAGACCGGCGTGAATTCCTTGGGATAGACGTCGTACTCCGCCCCCGGCCCGAGGTCGTTTTCGTCGAGCGCCTTCAGGATCGCGTTGGACAGTCTTTCGCGCGCGAGGCCTTCGGTCACGTAGAGCTTCCACGGCTGCAGGTTGCCGTTCGACGCGGCGCGCGCGGCCGTCTCGATGATCCATTCGATCTTTTCTCGCGGCACGGGATCGGGCTTGAACGTGCGCATGGAGCGGCGGGAGTTGACGGCTTCGGACACGCGCATGGACTTATCAGCTCCGGCTGAGATGGCGGCGCAGGAAGTCGAACAGCGTGCGCCGCGCCAATGCGTTCTGCTGCTCGCTGAGGAAATGCGTGCCGCCCGGCACGATCAGGGTCTCGACCTCCTTGCCGTGGCTGCGCAGGGCTTCCTCCATGGCGAGCGTCTGCTCGACCGGCACGTTCTCGTCGGCATCGCCGTGCACCAGCAGCACCGGCGTGTCGATCTGGGTCACGCGCAGGATCGGCGAGCGCACCGGCAAGCCCTCCGGCCCGCAGAGGTCGTCGAGATAGTCGCGGATGAAGGGGTTGGCCTCGCGCCACTTGGTGAGGTCGGTCGGCGCATAGAACGCCGCCACGGCCTTTATGTGCGGTTTGTGCGCGGCGGCGAGCAGCGCCACCTGGCCGCCCATCGAGGCGCCTAAAAGCGCCAGCCGCTCGCGGTCGACCAGCGGCCGGTTCGCCAGCCAGTCGATCGCCGCCAGGACGTCGAGCGGCTGGCGCAGGCCACTGTCGCTCTCGCCCTCCGAGCCCAGCCAGCCGCGCAGCGACAGCGCCAGCGCGACATAGCCGTTGGCCGCCGCGGCGCGTGCCAGCCCGGCCATGGTCTGGGCGTGCCCCGCGAAGCCGTGCAGCAGGATCAGCGCGGGATAGGGCGGCGCACCGGCGCGCGGCTTGAAGAGATAGCCGCCCAGGCTGACGCCATGCCCCGGCACCTGGACCTGCTCGGCGTCGGCGAGGGTGGGCAGCTCGTCCCAGCGATGCACCACCTCGATCGGCACGCCGTCGGGATCGCGGAAGCCGACCGAGTAGTAGCCCGGCGCGAAGTAGTCGAGCTCCTGCGGCGGCTGCAGGATCTGCGCGCCGATCTCGCGCAGCTCGGCATGCACCTGGTCGACCTGCGCCCGGCTTTCGGCCGACACCGCGAGCCACAGCGCGCCCGGCCCGTACTGCACGCCGTCCTTGGCCTGGCGCATCACGAAATGGTCGTAGCCGCGCGACCACATCACGCGGTCGGGGCTCGCCCACACGCGGCGGAAGCCCAGCATCGGCAGCCAGACGCGGTGGAACGCCACCGAACGCGCAAGATCGCTGACTTCGATGGCGGCGCCGGCGAAGGACGGCCGTGGGCGCATCAGGTCCACTCATTATCCTCTCCCCCGCTAGGGGGAGAGGATAGCAGAGGGGGTTGCACGAGCTCTCGAAGCCCCCTCTCCTCGCCTCTTCCCCAAGCGGGGGAGAGGACCATGAAGGGAGTGATCACGTCGTGCGTCATGTCTCTGGCAGGCCGAGCACGCGCAATTCGTCGCGCCGCGCCGGCAAATCGCCTGCAAGGAAGAACTCGTCGAGCTGCGGCGGCATCACCCGGGTGCCGGCCAGCATGGCGTGTGCCTGGCCGCGATGATGGACCTGGTGCTGGAACAGATGGGCGAGGATGTTGGCGACCGTCGACGGCGGCGGCTTGCGGTTGAAGCGCGGCAGGTGGCAAGCCTGCGCGAGCGTTTCGTCGGTCTGGCGCTCGCACAAGGCGATGAGATGGCAGTCGCTTGCCGTTTGCGCCGGACGCAACCGGCGGGCATCGGCGAAATCGGGCGCCGGGTCGGTGAAATGGCGCAGGGCGTCGCGGCCCTCGAGCGCGTCGATGTAGTAGCGATCGACCTGCAGGATGTGGTTGAGCGTGGCGCGCAGCGAGGGGAAGAAGCTTATGCGCGCCGCAGCAAACTCGTCGGCCGTCAGCGCCTCGCAGGCCGTCAGCAAACGATGGTTCGCCCACGCATTGTTGCGCGCCATGCCGACGAAGTGCTGGGCGAGGGGAGTCATCCCGAGCGCACCGCCATCGCAAGCGCCTCCCTGTCATCCCGAGGCCGCAGGCCGAGGGACCTTTCCTGCTGCCTTAAAGGTCCCTCGCTTCGCTCGGGATGACAGCTCCTCGGTCGCGCCGCCTTCACCTCTCACTCACGAAGTCACGCCGCCTCGGCCAGGTTGCGCAGGACGTAGTGCAGCACACCGCCGTTCTTGAAGTACTCGACCTCCTCGGCGGTATCGATGCGGCAGGTCAGCATCACCGTCTCGCTGTGGCCGTCGCGCCGGTGGATGGTGAGCGGCACGTCCATGCCGGGCCGGATGCCTTCCTCGATGCCGGCGACGTCGAACGTCTCCCAGCCGCTGAGGTTCAAGGTCTTGCGCGTCATGCCGTCCTTGAACTGCAGCGGCAGCACGCCCATGCCGACCAGGTTGGAGCGATGGATGCGCTCGAAGGTCTCGCACACCACCGCCTTGACGCCTAAAAGGTTGACGCCCTTGGCCGCCCAGTCGCGCGACGAGCCGGTGCCGTACTCCTTGCCGGCGATCAGGATCTGCGGCGTGTGCTCCTTCTTGTAGCGCATCGCCACGTCGTAGATCGGCTCGGGCTGGTCGCTCTGGAAGTGGTGCGTGTACCCGCCCTCGACGCCCGGCACCATCTCGTTCTTGAGCCGGATGTTGGCGAAGGTGCCGCGCATCATGACCTCGTGGTTGCCGCGCCGCGTGCCGTACTGGTTGAAGTCCTTGGGCGGAACGCCGTGCTCCTCGAGATAGAGGCCGGCCGGGCTGTCCTTCTTGATCGAGCCCGCCGGCGAGATGTGGTCGGTGGTGATCGAATCGCCGAACTGGCCGAGCGGCCGCGCGCCCTGGATGTTGCCGAGCGCGCCCGGCGTCTTGCCCATGCCCTCGAAGTAGGGGGGGTTGCGCACATAGGTCGACTTGTCGTCCCAGGCGTAGGTCAGGCTGGGCTTGGTCTTGATGCCGCGCCAGAACTTGTCGCCCTTGAAGACGTCGGAGTAGCGCTTCTTGAAGGCCTTGGCCGTCACGTGCTTGTCGACCAGCTTCTGCAGCTCGGCGTTGGAAGGCCACAGGTCCTTGAGGAAGATCTCCTTGCCGCCCTTGCCGATGCCGATCGGATCCTTGGTGATGTCGATCTTCATCGAGCCGGCCAGCGCATAGACCACCACCAGCATGGGCGAGGCGAGGTAGTTGGCGCGGGTCAGGGGATTGACGCGGCCCTCGAAGTTGCGGTTGCCCGACAGCACGGCGCAGACCACGAGGTCGGCGTCGTTGATCGCCTTGGTCACCGGCTCGCTCAGCGGCCCGGAGTTGCCGATGCAGCTGGTGCAGCCGTAGCCCACGAGGTTGTAGCCGATCTTGTTCAGGTCCTTGGTTAGGCCCGAGGAATCGAGATACTCGGTCACGACCTGCGAGCCCGGCGCCAGCGACGTCTTGACCCACGGCTTGACCTTCAGCCCGTGCTTCACGGCGTTGCGGGCGATCAGGCCGGCGCCGAGCATGACGTACGGATTCGACGTATTGGTGCACGAGGTGATGGCGGCGATCACGATGTCGCCGTGGCCGAGATCGTAGTCGGTGCCCTCGCAGGCCACGCGCTTGCCGTCGTCCTTGCGGTCGAACTCCTTCTCGATGTTGGCCACGAACTGCTGGCTCGCCTGGGAGAGCGCCACGCGGTCCTGCGGCCGCTTGGGCCCGGCCAGGCTCGGCTCGACCTCGGCGAGGTCGAGCTCGAGGGTGTCGGTGAACACCGGCTCGGGCGACTTCTTGGAGCGCCACAGCCCCTGCTTCTTGGCATAGGCCTCGACGAGCTTGGCCGCCTGGCCGCGGTTGGTCGTCTTGAGGTAGCCGATCGTCACCTCGTCGACCGGGAAGAAGCCGCAGGTGGCGCCGTACTCCGGCGCCATGTTGGCGATGGTGGCGCGATTGGCGAGCGGCAGGTCGGCGAGCCCGTCGCCGTAGAACTCGACGAACTTGTTGACCACGCCCTTCTTGCGCAGCATCTGCGTGACGGTCAGCACCAGGTCGGTCGCGGTGGCGCCCTCGCGCAGCTTGCCGGTGAGCTTGAAGCCCACCACCTCGGGGATGACCATGGGCAGCGGCTGGCCGAGCATGGCGGCTTCGGCCTCGATGCCGCCGACGCCCCAGCCCAGCACCGAAAGCCCGTTCACCATGGTGGTGTGGCTGTCGGTGCCGACCAGCGTGTCGGGATAGGCGAGCGTCTCCTTGCCTTCCTTGCGGGTCCACACGACCTGCGCCAGGTATTCGAGGTTGACTTGGTGGCAGATGCCGGTGCCCGGCGGCACGACACGGAAATTGTCGAAGTTCATCTGGCCCCAGCGCAGGAACTGGTAGCGCTCGAGGTTGCGCTCGTACTCCAGGGCGACGTTGGCCTTGAAGGCGCTGGTGTTGCCGAAATTGTCGACGATCACCGAATGGTCGATCACCAGGTCGACCGGCACCAGCGGGTTGATCTTCTTGGCGTCGCCGCCGAGGCTGCCCATGGCGTCGCGCATGGCGGCGAGGTCGACGACCGCCGGCACCCCGGTGAAGTCCTGCATCAGGACGCGCGCCGGGCGGAAGTTGATCTCCTTGTGCGACTTGCCGCCCGCCTCCACCCATTCGTGGAAGGCGGTGATGTCCTCCTTCTTGACCGTGGCGCCGTCCTCGTGGCGGACCAGGTTTTCCAAAAGCACGCGCAGGCTGAACGGCAGCCGCGACAGGTCGCCGACCTGCTTCTCGACTGCCTTCAGGCTGTAATAGGTGTAGCTCCGACTGCCGACCTGCATCGTCTTGCGGGCCTTGAAACTGTTGGGAGGGGCGGCGGCCATTTCTCGAAACTCCTGGAAAGTCGGTGCGCGCGAGTGGTGGCAAAATAGGGATATGCCTGATGCGAGGCAATCGGCGGATGCGGTCGCGCCTGGCTTGTGCCAGATTAGCTTCATGCGGTGGAAAAGGGCCATGATCGGGGCCGGAGTAGCAGCCTTCGTGATCGTTGCGGCGCAGGCCTGCGCCCAGCGCAGCGGCTCGGAGTCGTCGGATCCGTCCGGCCGCGAGATCGGCCGTACGCTGCTCGATTCCGGCGGCGCCAACGGCCCCAGCGAGGCGCGCGGCAACAACACGCTGGAAGCGCTGAACAAGATCCTGTCCAGCCCCAAGCTCTCGGCCTTCGACCGCTCGATCTATCTCTCGATACGCGCCTATCAGCTCGCCAAGCTCGGTCGCGAGGCCGACAGCCAGAAGGACATCGCCGAGATGGGCAAGGTGCTGCCCACGGCCTGGCCGCTGGTGCTGTCGGGCACCTTGCCCGAGCTGGCCGGCGGCGGCGACCGCGCCGCGGCCCTGCGCACGCTCGACAGCGCCCTGCAGCAGAAGCCCGGCGATTCGTGGCTGGTGATCGCCCAGGCCCAGGTCTACATGCAGATCGCCGACTTCCAGCGCGCCAAGACGCTTTTGGACGAGGCGCTGCAGAGCGCCTCCTCGGCCGCCGACCGACGCATCGCGCTCTACTATCGCGGCCATGCCAACTTCAATCTCGGCAATTACGCCGAGTCGGCCGACGACTTCGACGCCACCCTGGAGGGCCGCACCGGCCGCGCGCGCCTGGCGCCGATCCTGTGGCGCTACGCCGCCCAGGTGCGCGCCCATCGCGACGCGCGCGGCACGCTCGCCAAGGCGGTCGCCAGCGAGCCGCTCGACGAATGGCCGGGCCCGATCGTGAAGTTCCTGCTGGGCAGGATGCCGGTCGGCGAGCTCGAGGTGCTGGCCGAGTCGGACGAGGCCGCCAAGCGCGCCAACGGCAAGTGCCCGTCGGCGCTGTTCGTCGGCCTCGACGCCTTGCGCCGCGGCGACCGCCAGCAGGCCCACAACCAGCTCCAGCTCGCCCAGGCCCGCTGCCCGACCATGTCGGAGTTCAACTGGGCCGCCACCAGCGAGCTCAAGCGCCTGTAGCCCCCTTTACCTCCCCATCGCGGATCCCGCGATGGGGAGGTGTCGGCGTCTTACGCCGACGGAGGGGTCATGCTCAGCGTTCACCCGCGCGCCGGCAGATCGAGTTTCGCGTTCTGCAGCGCCTTCTCGATCGCCGGGATGCCCGAGACGTCGCCCGCCTTGCACTTCTCGACACCCACCTTGGCGTCGATGCTCTGCGGCGACTCGCCCTTGCGCTGGCTCTGGTCGAGATAGGCCTGGTACTTGTTGACCAGCTTGTCGCAGTAGGCCTGGTCGTTCGACTGCGCGAACGCCACGGCCGGCACGGCCAACGCCACGGCGGCCAACAGGCCAATGGTTGCACTCTTCATCATGTCCTCCACGGCTCGATCTTCGAGCGCCGCAGAGATGCGGCCCGATCGCGGCGGAGGCGTGTCCCGCCGCTTACCGCTCCCTGACGCCCTTTTTTCCTCCCCATCGCGGAGCCCGCGATGGGGAGGTGTCGTCGTTTTACGACGACGAAGGGGTCAAGATTTTTGATTTCATGACCCCTCCGTCCGCTGCGCGGACACCTCCCTTCGCGGTTTCCGCGAAGGGGAAGTGAAGAGTTATGCCTTCAACAACGCGGCCATGATGCGGTCGCGCGTGAGCGGCATGTCGTGGATGCGGACGCCCAGTGCGTGCGCCACCGCGTTGCCGACGGCGGCGGCGGTCGGGCCGACGGTGCATTCGCCGACGCCGAGCGATGGATTGCCCGCGCCGTCGACCAGCTCGGCCTCGATCTCGGGCAGCTCGCTGAAGCGCAAGATGGGATAGCTCTGCCAGTCGCACGAGGCGATGCCGCTCTCGTCGAAGCGCACCTGCTCCTTCAAGGTCCAGCTCAGCGCCTGCACGACGCCGCCTTCCAGCTGGTTGCGCGCGCCGTCGGGATTGACCACGAGGCCGGCATCGGCCAGCGCCCATACGTGGTCGACGCGCACGCTCTCCTGCACCGTGACGGAAGCGACCACGGCGGCATAGGCGGCGCGGTTCTTGTAACGCGCGAAGCCCAGCCCCAGGCCCTTGCCCGTGCCGGCCGGCCCGCGCGCCGACCAGTTGGCGCGGCGAGCCACATCCGCGACCAGCCGCCGCGCGCGCGGCTCCGACAGGATCGACAATCGGTAGGCCACAGGATCCTCCCCGGCGCGCGCCGCCAGCTCGTCCATCAGCGATTCGATGGCGAACACGTTGGGCAACGCGCCCAGCCCGCGCAGCGCCGACGTGCGCACCGGCGGGCGCACGACCAGATGGTGCAGGATGCGATGCGCCGGCACGTCGTAGAGCGGCACCGCATTGCGCGTGCCGCCGCCGCCGCGCTCCTCGGGCGGATCGGTCGGCTTGACCTCGGGCGGCGGTTCGGCGAGCGCCTCCGCGGCCAGCAGGTAGCCGCTGCCCATGCCGGGACGCTGCACGTGCGTGGCGCTAAAAATCTCGGTCGTCCAGTCGGCCGGCCGGCCGCGCTCGTCGAGATCGACGTGCAGGGTGACCAGCATGGCGGGACCGACCGGCTCGAAGCCGAACTCCTCCTCGCGCCGCCATTGCAGGCGGATGCATCGCCCGGGCAGGCGCCGCGCGATCAGCGCCGCATCGAGCGCGGCATCGTCGGCGCCGTTGTGGCCGTAACAGCCGGCGCCGTGCAGATGGCGCGCGGTGATCGCCTCGACCGGCAGGCCGAGCACGGCGGCGAGATTGCGCCGCAAGGGATGCATGCCCTGGCCGTGCGACCACACGGTGAGATGTCCCTCCTTGAGCTCGGCCAGCGCGCACGAAGGCCCCATCGAGGCATGCGCGATGTAGGGCCGCGAGACGGTGATCTGAAACGGCCGCTTGGTTGGCGACCCAGCAGGCGCCGCACCGATCGTGCGATCGATGCTCGCTTGGCCTTTCAACCAGGCCGCTTCCTGCTGCGGCGGCTCGATTCGCCGCGCGTTGCTCCAGGTCGCGTGCGCCGGCGCTGCCGCGGCGGCCGACTGCGCCACGCCTTCGACCGGGCTCACGAAGGCGACGAAGTTGGCGTCGCGCAGGATCTCCAGCTCGCCCTGCGCGGCGCGGCGAATGGCTGCCTCATCGAGGCTCTGCAACGCCGCTCCAGGATTGGGCTGGCGCAGCATGCGGGCGTGCAGCACGCCGTCGGGCAGGACATCGTGCACGAAGGCGGCACCCGTCACCTTGGCCGGCAGGTCGAGGCGCGGCACGCTCTGCCCTACGACCTTGTAGGCCGCGACCGGCTTGGTCGCCGCCGCGCCGGTCGGCGCCTGGCTGAAGTCGATCTCGCTCGCGATGGTCCAATAGTCCTGGCCGCTGTCGGCGCCGTTCTGCAAGAACCGGCCGTCGACCACCGACAGATCCTGCGGGCTGCAGTTCAGCCGCAAGGCGGCGCGATCGAGCGCCTTGGCGCGCACCTCGGCGCACACCAGGCGGATCGATCCGCCCGACATCTCGATCGACAGCGACGAGGTAGTGTACATCTCGTCCGGCCCTTCGGCGGTGTCGCCTGACAGCACGACCACGCGCTCCAGCGGCACGTCGAGCTCGTCGGCGGCGATCTGACCGAGCGCCGTCACGACGCCCTGGCCGATCTCGACCTTGCCGGTCGCGATGCGCACCGTGCGATCCGGCAGGAAGCGGATCCAGCGGTCGAGCCGCGGATTCTCCACCAGGCTGGTGGGCAGTGTCGGGGCGTTCATGCCGTCCTCCCGTTGCGCATGGTGTTGGCCGCCCGCTCCACCGCACGCAGGATGCGCTGGTGCGCCCCGCAGCGGCAGAGATGCTTGTCGAGCGCCTGCACGATGTCGGCGCGGCTCGGGTTGGGCGTGCGGTCGAGCAGGGCCTTGGCCGAGATCACGATGCCGCTCAGGCAATAGCCGCATTGCCCGGCCTGCTCGTCGAGAAAGGCCAGCTGCAATGGATGCAGGCTGTCCACCCGGCCCAGCCCCTCGATGGTGGTGACGGAGCGGCCGGCCACGGTGCCGGCCTCGCGGCTGCAGGAATAGACCGGCTCGCCGTCGACCAGCACCATGCAGCTGCCGCACTGCTCGAGGCCACAGCCGTAGCGCGTTCCGAACAGGCCGAGCTGGTTGCGCAGCACTTCCAGGAGCGACGTGGTCACTGGCGCGTCGATCTGCCGGCGCTCGCCGTTCACGGTGAGGTCGATCGTCATGAGAGCCTCCAATTCCGCCAGCCTATCCGCTACGGTGCCGTCCCGAAATAGCCGCACTTGCTGGAGAGCTCATCGTGACGAACCGCGCCCAAGTCTTGCTCTGGACCGATTCCACGGCCGCCTACCTCGATGCCGTCAAGGCGGCCGGTCTCGCCGACCGAGTGGCCATCGAGACGCTGCCGCGCAAGGAGAAGCCGTCGGCCGAGCAGCTCGCGCGCACCGAAGCGCTGATGGCGGGCGGCGTGCCACCCGGCCTGTTGCCGACGATGCCGAGACTGCGCTGGGCACAAGCGATGAGCGCCGGCGTCGAGCAATGGCTGGCGCTGCCCGACTTGCCGGCCGGCCTCACGCTCACCTGCGCGCGCGGCACGCACACCGATTCGATGCCGGAGAACATCGTCGGCGCGCTGTTCCACGTCGCCAAGCCCTACCAGAAGGCGGTCGAGAACCAGAAGCACAGCAAATGGGCGTACACCGTCGCCCAGCCGCTCAGCGACAAGACACTCGGCATTTTGGGCCTGGGTGCCATCGGCCAGGAGGTCGCTCGCATCGCCAAGGCGCTGCGCATGCGCGTGGTCGGCACCAAGCGCCGGCCTAGCGCCATGGCGAACGTCGACGCGGTGCTGCCGCCCGAGTGCACCGACGAGGTGCTGGCGCAATCCGACTTCGTGCTGCTCCTGCTGCCGGCGACGCCGGAGACCGACAACTTCATCGACGCCAAGCGCCTCGGCAAGATGAAGCCGACGGCCTGGCTGCTCAACTTCGGCCGCGGCCATATCATCAAGGACGATGACCTGATCGCGGCAGTGACCGGCAAGCGGATCGCCGGCGCCCTGCTCGACGTCTTCCGCCAGGAGCCGCTGCCGGCCGAACACCCGTTCTGGACCACCGAGGGCATCGTCGTGCTGCCGCACATCGGCGGCCCGCACCCGCAGCGCGACCTGTACGTGGCGCGGCTGTTCGTCGAGAACCTGCGCCGCTTCCTCGACGGCGAAGCCTTGAAGGAAGTGGTGGACCGCCAAGCGGGGTATTGAGAGCAAAATCCGTCATCCCGAGCGAAGCCGAGCGCAGCGAGGCGTAGTCGAGGGACCTATCTTGTCTGTGCAGCGACAAGAGAGGTCCCTCGACTACGCCGCCCGCTGGGCGGCTTCGCTCGGGATGACGGAGTTGAGGTCTACCCCCCGCCCTCATCCAGCGCGTCGCGCAGGCGCTGGGCGGCGGTGCGGCCGAGCACGAGCGGCTCGTCCATGCCCTCGAGCGTGATGCGTGTTTCGGCGCGCGACGGCGTCTCGACCTTGCGCAGGCGGTCGCGGTTGATAATCAGCGAGCGGCCGAGCCGCAGGAACGGCGGCGTTGGCAACAGGCCCTCGAAATGGCCGAGCGTGCGCCAGATCATCATCGCCGGCTGGCCGGTCACGAAGACATGCGTGAAATCGCCGTCAGCGCGCAGGGCAACGATGTCGGCGGGCGCCGTCAGCAGCGTTTGCCGCGGCGTGCGCAGCGCGATCATCCCGCCGCCCGATCTCGGCTCGCTGCGGCCGAGCTCGCGCTCGGCGCGGGCCAGCGACTCGGCCAGCCGCTCGGGCAGCACCGGCTTCAGGAGATAGT
Organism: Alphaproteobacteria bacterium; assembly: GCA_019235415.1. Taxonomy (GTDB): domain Bacteria; phylum Pseudomonadota; class Alphaproteobacteria; order Reyranellales; family Reyranellaceae; genus Reyranella. Next base: position 14,749 of record JAFAKN010000176.1, on the reverse strand, counting down.
CGACGGCATCGACGGCGAAAGCCTCGACGGCGTGCTCGGCATAGGCTGTCACGAACACCACCAGCGGCGGGCGCTTGAGCGACGCGAGCAGATCGAAGCCATCGCCGTCGCCGGCCAGCTCGATGTCGAGGAAGACGACGTCCGGCTGGTCGCTTTCGATGGCCGCAGCCGCATCGCGGAGCGTTTCCGCTTCGCCCACGATCTCGATCGCGGCATGCGACGCGAGCAGGCGCCGCATGGCATGCCGCGCCAACGGCTCGTCGTCGACGATCAGGATCCGCATGGCTCCCCCTCCAGGATCAGGGTCGCCCGTACCTTGCCCGAGCCCGGCGCCCGCTCGGCCAAGGTGAAGCTATGGCGGCCGGGATAGTGAAGGGCAAGCCGGCGGCGCACGTTCTCCAGGCCGATGCCGGTCCGGCGTCGCCGGCCGTGGCCCGCGTTGAGCGTGCCGGTGTTCTCGATCTCGATACGCAGCGCGTCGCCCTCGGTGCGGATGTCGATGCCGAGTTGCAGCCCAAGGTCTCGGCGGCCGTGCTCGACGGCGTTCTCGACCAGGGGCTGCAGCAGGAAGCTCGCGATGCGCCGCGGCTTGGCGGCGGGCTCGACTTGCATAACCACCTTGAGCCGCTCGCCGAAGCGCGCCTGCTGCACCCGGAGGTAAGCCGCCAGCCCCGCGACCTCCGTCTCGACCGGCATGACGGTATGGTTGATGCCGTCGAGCGAATGGCGCAGGTAGGCCGTCAAATCGCGCAGCATGGCCAGCGCGGCCTGGGGATGATCGGGAATCTCCTCGGCCACGCCGTTCAGGGCATTGAACAGGAAATGCGGGTCGAGTTGCAGGCGCAGCTCTTCCAGCTCGGCGCGCAGTGCTTCGGCCTCGGCTCGCGCCGCATGCCGCCGCCCGGCCTGCTCGGCGAGCTCGGCGTGGATCCAGAAGTAGCACAGGCTCCAGAGCGCCAGCACGACGAAGGCGTGCAGCATCGGGAAGTAGAAGTCCTCCACCGCATCCCGCCCCGGCGTCGCCCAGCCGAACCATTCGCGACAGGCCATTATCAGGACCGCGACCATGGCGCCGCCGGCCAGCGACATCAGCACCAACCAGGCCAGCGCCGGCGCGCTCATGCGGTTGCGAAACCGTGGCGAGCCATAGAAGGTGCGCATCGCCCAGGTGATCAGCATCAGGCAGCTCACGGTCACGGCGGAGCGATAGAAGGCGATCGGGAAGCCGAACTCGAGCAGCCGGTTGTCGATCCAATCGATGATGGCGAAGACCGTCCAGCCCACGATCTGCACACGCCAGAACACAGACACGCCGAGCCACCTGTCGCGCGCGGCGCCTAGGGAACGGGCGTTCGAGTTCAGGGCCAAGGTCGGACGCTACAGCTTCGGCGATTTGTGGCCAAAGGGTGCAGACCGCCGCGAATGATTCGCCGACTGCCGAGAGCTACGCGGCTTCATCGTTTTTCCTGCCAGGTTCGTCGAGTGACGCTTCGCATCCGGAAGCTAACACACCATGACATATCGCCGCATGCGTTGAGGAGGGGAAGTCATGGCAAGCGTCATCTATGCCGTTGGCAACAACTGGGGCTCGGGTTTCACCGGTACCGTCACGGTACCCGGCGGAACGCAAGGCCTGACGGGCTGGACCGTCGAGTTCGATGCCGGCTTCGACATCACGAATATCTGGGGCGCCCAGATCGTCAGCCACGTCGGCAGCCACTACGTGATCAGCAGCGTCGACTGGGATGCCAACGTCGCCGCCGGCGGCCAGACGAGCTTCGGCTTCCAGGCCAACACCGGCAGCGGCGGCACCGCGGCCAGCAACTTCGCACTCAACGGATCGGCCAGCAATCCGCCGCCGCCACCGGCGCTGCCCACGCTCTCGATCGCCGACGCCGCGATCAGCGAAGGCGCCGCGGCTGGGCAGCTCAGCTTCACGGTGACGCTGTCGCTGGCCTCCGCCACGCCGGTCTCGGTGCACTTCGCCACGGCGAACGGCACGGCAACGGCGGGAAGCGATTACGGCGCGGTGTCGGGCACGCTCACCTTCGCCGCCGGCGAAACCTCCAAGACGATCACCGTGCCCGTCATGGGCGAAACGACCGCAAAGCCGGACGAGACCTTCTCGGTCGCGCTGTCGGCGGCCAGTGGCGCCACCATCGCACACGGCACGGCAACCGGGACCATTCACGACGCGCTCGTGCCGCCCGCCGGCACCGCCAGCATCAACTACGCCATCACCAGCAATTGGGGATCGGGCTTCAACGGCGCGATGACGGTGTCCGCGGGCAGCAGCGCGCTCAACGGTTGGACCGTCGAGTTCGACAGCACGGCCGCGATCGGCAGCATCTGGAATGCCGTGATCGTGAGCCACGTCGGCACCCACTACGTGGTGAGCAATGCGCCGTACAATGCCCAGGTCGCGGCCGGTCAGTCGGTGTCGTTCGGTTTCCAGGCGACGCCGGGCAGCGGCGGCACGGCGGCGTCCCACTTCCTCGTCAACGGCCAGGCGGCCGGCGGCAACCCGCCGCCGCCGACCTTGCCGACACTCGGCGTTGCCGATGCCTCAGTGGTCGAAGGCAACAGCAACACGACAGACCTCGCCTTCACGGTGAGCTTGTCGGCCGCAGCGACGAGCCCGGTCACCGTCGCTTATGCCACGGCCAACGGCACGGCGATCGCCGGCTCCAATTATGCGGCGGCATCCGGCACGCTCACCTTCGCGCCCGGCCAGACCTCCGAGGTCGTGCACGTCGCAGTTTCCGCCAACGCCGCTTATGGACCGAATGAAACGCTCACGCTCGCGCTCTCAAGTCCGAGCGGCGCCACCATCGCGCACGGCACGGCGACCGGCACGATCATCAACGACAACCCACCGCCTGGCCTCAGCATCGGCAATGCGAGCTTCGCCGAAGGCAGCGCCGCAACGCCGGGTCACGGCAGCTTCATCGTCTCGCTGTCGGCCGCCTCGGACCTGCCGGCCACTGTGCACTACACCACGGTTGACGGCACCGCCGTCGCCGGCAAGGACTACGTCGCGCAGTCGGGCACGCTCACCTTCGCCGCCGGCCAGACGCAGCAGACCATCCAGATCGCAGGCCTGGGCGACACGATCGCGAGCAACGAGAGCTTTTCGATCGCGCTCTCGAACGCGACCGGCGCCACCATCGCGCAAGCCGCCGGCACCGGCACGATCACGGCCCCGCCGCCGGTGCCCACGCTCAGCATCGCCGATACCTCGGCCGTCGAGGGCGGCAGCAGTGGCAGCAACCCAATGTCAGGGCCGCTCCACACGTCGGGCAACCAGATCGTCAACAGCGCCGGGCAGCCGGTGGAGATCGCCGGTGTCAACTGGTTCGGCTTCGAATCGACCAACATGTCCGCCGACGGGCTGTGGACCCGCAACTACAAGGACATGATGAACCAGATGGTGCAGCTCGGATTCAACACCATCCGGCTGCCCTTCTCGAGCGAGATGCTGCATTCGACCGCGGTGGCGAGCGGCATCGACTACAACCTCAACCCCGACCTCGCGGGCCTCACCGGCCTGCAGGTGATGGACAAGATCGTCCAGTACGCCGACCAGGTCGGGCTGAAGATCATCCTCGACCATCACCGCAGCGAGGCGGGCGACGGCACCTCGGCCAACGGCCTGTGGTACGACCAGCAGTACAGCCAGGCGCAATGGGTGTCCGACTGGCAGATGCTGGCGCAGCGCTATGCCAACGATCCGTCGGTGATCGGCGCGGACCTGCACAACGAACCTTACAACGGCACTTGGGGCGACGGCGGCACCAACGATTGGGTCAAGGCGGCCGAGCAGGCCGGCAACGCCATCGGCGCGGTCAATCCCAACTGGCTGATCTTCGTCGAAGGCATCGGCACCTATAACGGCCAGAGCTACTGGTGGGGCGGCAACCTGATGGGCGTGAAGGACCATCCGGTGGTGCTGAACGAGCCCAACAAGCTGGTCTATTCGGCGCACGACTATCCCGACTCGGTCTACCAGCAGCCGTGGTTCTCCGACCCGAGCTATCCGGCCAACCTGCCGGCCAAGTTCACCCAGATGTGGGGCTACATCTACCAGCAGGACATTGCGCCGGTGTGGGTCGGCGAGTTCGGCACCAAGCTGGTCGACCCCAAGGACGCACCTTGGTTGCAAGCGCTCACCGCCTACATGGGCGGCGACTTCAACAACGACGGCAAGTCGGACATTCCGGCCGGCCAGAAGGGCATCAGCTGGACCTACTGGTCGTGGAACCCCAACTCGGGCGATACCGGCGGCATCCTAGCCGACGACTGGAAGACGGTGAACACCGCCAAGCTCACCTACCTGCAGCCGATCGAGCAACCGATCGGCAGCGGGACGAGCAGCGGGACGGGCAGCGGGACGGGCAGCGGGACGGGCAGCGGCGCGGGTGACGCCGACTTCCTGGTGACGCTCTCGCAGCCGGCGACGCAGACGATAACCGTCGGCTACCACACCGTGGCCGGCACGGCGACCGGCGCCGACTTCACGCCGACCAGCGGCACGCTCACCTTCGCACCGGGCCAGCAGAGCCAGACGATCGCGATCCCGCTCACCGGCGATCCCGCGAGCGACGGCACCGAGCAGTTCACCGTGCTGCTGACCAACGCGCAGGGCGCCACGCTGGCGCGCGCAACCGGCACCGCGACCCTCACCGACGCACCGTCTCCGTCGCCCACACCGACGCCGACGCCTACTCCGACGCCAACACCAACGCCGACGCCAACCCCGGCGGGCGGCATCGACGGGCAGTTCGCAGCGACGAGCACCTGGACCGGCGGCTTCCAAGGCGACGTCACGGTGAAGAACGACGGATCTGCCGCCACCAGCTGGCAGGTCGAAGTCGACATGCCCTACCAGATCGCCAGCATCTGGAACGCGGTGATCGTCTCGCAGAACGCCAGCGGCTACATCATCGGCAACGCCGCCTGGGACGGAACCTTGGCCCAGGGCGGCAGCACCGACTTCGGATTCACCGCCAACGGTGCGCTGAACGCGTCGTCGGTCCAGGTCCACGCCGTCGGCCAGGGCAGCATGGCGAGCGCCGTGCCCACCACGCCGACCGGCCTGGCGGCCGCTGCGACGACCAGCAGCTCGACCTTGCTCAGCTGGAACGCCGCGAGCGTGCCGGGCGGCGGCGCCGTCACCGGCTACGAGGTCTTCGAGAACAACCAGCAGATCGCCACGACGACCAATACCGACTACTCGGTTACCGGGCTTGCCGCCAACAGCGCCTACCAGTTCGCGGTTGCGGCCGTCGATTCGGTGGGAGCGTCGGCGACATCGGGCGCGATCTCGGTGCAGACCACGGCCGCCGGCTCAGGCGGCAACGCCGGCGACTTCTTCTCGCCCTACATCGACATGGCGCTCACCCAGGACGACGATCTCGCGGCGATCTCGAAGGCCTCGGGCATCGAGAACTTCACCTTGGCCTTCATGCTTTCCTCGCCGCAGGGCATCGGCTGGCAAGGCCAAGGCTCGATCACGCAGGATACGCTGGCCAACGGCACCAGCATTCTGAGCCAGGTCCAGGCGGTCCAAGCCGCCGGCGGCAATGTCACGATCTCCTTCGGCGGCGCCGCCGGCACGGAAGCGGCCCTCGCCGCACCCAACGCGACGACGCTTCAGTCCGAGTACCAGTCGGTGATCGACCGCTATCACATCACCTCGATCGACTTCGACATCGAGGGCGCCAGCGAGCAGAGCCAGGCGTCGCTGGCGATGCGCGACAAGGCGATCGTCGGCCTCGAGGCGGCCAATCCCGACCTCAAGGTGTCGTTCACGCTGCCGGTGCTGCCGACCGGGCTCGATGGCAGCGGACTCGGCGTCCTGCAGGCGGCCAAGCACGACGGCGTGCGCCTCGACATCGTCAACATCATGACGATGGATTACGGCCAGTCGGTCGACAACAACGGCCAGATGGGGCTCGACGCGATCGATGCGGCCAAGGCCACCGAGCAGCAGCTCGACAGCCTTGGCATGACGAAGACCAAGCTCGGGCTTACGCCCATGATCGGGGTCAACGACATCACCTCCGAGGTCTTCACCTTGGCCAACGCCAGCGCGCTGGTGAGCTACGCCAAGTCCGATCCGCGCGTCAGCGAGGTCTCGATGTGGTCGGTCGCCCGCGACAACGGCAACTCGGCCGGGGCGAACTTCTCGACCTACGACAGCAGTGGCCTCGCCCAAAGCCCGTACCAGTTCTCGGGCATCTTCCATCAGTTCGACCACAGCTGACGTGACTAGGTGAGCTGGGCTTGCGTGGACCGCGCGGAAAGGCACAATCCGCGCGGTCCCACATACGGTGGCAATCGCCCCTCGCGTCTCACAAGATCCAGCATCGACAAAGTGTCCACAGGGACCCCGGCCCTCTGTCTTGAGGCTGAAATCGCTCGCGCGGTTAGATGCCGGCGAACGAGACGGGAGGTCCTTATGGACCGCGGACTACGTGCCCCTCTCAGCCCCAATGAAGAGATCGCGCTGCGGCGGGTGGCTTACGGATCGGTCGATGTCGCGTCACGCCATGCCGACCGCCTGGTCAAGCTCGCGCTGGTTGAACCGCATGAGCTCGGTTTGCGGCTGACAACGGTAGGCGTTCAGCGCGTCAAGGCACTCAGCAGGCCGGGTATCGACGAAAGGCGGCTGCTGCCGCTCGCCATCTGGCTGCCGCCCATCAAACGCATTCCTCTCCCCCGCTAGGGGGAGAGGCTAGGAGAGCGGGCTTCGAGAGCTCGTGCACCCCCCTCCCAACCTCTCCCCCCTAGCGGGGGAGAGGAGTCTGTGAAGGCAGCCGCGCCTCGTCTGACAGCTCAACGATCGCGCCTTCGTCGCCGCGCAGGTCGAGCGATCCCGTGACCTTCTCAGCAACGCGGTCGCCGGCGGTCGACAAGAGCAGCGTGCCGGCGAGCCTGCCGTTGGTCAGGCTCACCTCAAGCGGCTCGTCGCCCAGGTTCAGCGCCACCAAGAGTCGCTCGCGCTCGCGTTCGCGCACGAACAGCAGCAGGTCGCCGCTCGCCGCGATCGGCCGATAGCGCCCCAGCCGCAGCGCCGGCCGTGTACAGCGCAGCTCGATCAGCCGGCGATGCAGCTGATAGATCGAGGTCTGGTCGGCACGCTGGTTCTCCACGTTGTTGTGGCGATGGTCGTCGCCGAGCGGCAGCCAGGGCTCGACGTCGGAAAAGCCGGCATAGGGACTGGTATCCCATTGCATCGGCGTGCGGCAGCCGTCGCGCCCAAGTTTCTTGCCCGGCACGTTGCGCTCGAACGGATCGCGCACGCGCTCCGGCGGGATCGGTACCTGCTGCATGCCGATCTCGTCGCCGTAGTAGACGGTCGGCGTGCCGCGCAACGTCAGCAGCAACATGGCCGCCACGCGCGCCTGGCCCGGTCCGACGCGGCTGGCGACGCGCACACGATCGTGGTTGCCCAATACCCAGTTGGGCCATCCGCCGTGCGGCAAGGCCGCTTCGTAGCCGTCGATCAATTTGGCGACCACCCGCGCGCTCCAGGCCGTCTGCAGCAGCGCGAAGTTGAACGGCAGGTGCACGCCGCCGAGATCGCGCCCGTAGTAGGCGACGAGGCGCTCGAGCGGCAGGTAGATCTCGCCGATCAGCACGCGCTCGGGAAATTCGTCGACCACGCGGCGCATCTCCTCGATCACCGCGTGCACCTCGGGGCGGTCGGTGGTGTAGAGCGGCATCACTGCGTGATGCGGCGGATCGCCGGGACGGAAGGCCGGATTGGCCGGGTTGTCGCGGAACTGGTCGTCCTTGATCAGGTGCCAGATGACGTCGACACGAAACCCGTCGACGCCGCGCCGCAGCCAGAACCGCATCGCGTCGTAGATCGCGGCGCGCACCTCGGGATTGCGCCAGTTGAGGTCGGGCTGCGCGGCGAGGAAGGCGTGATAGTAGTACTGGCCGGTCGCGGCATCGAACTCCCACGCCTTGCCGCCGAAATCCGACAGCCAGTTGTTGGGTGGGCCGCCATCGGGCGACGGATCGCGCCAGATGTACCAATCCCGCTTGGGATCGCTGCGCGAGGAGCGGCTTTGCCGGAACCACGCGTGTTGGTCGGAGGTATGGTTGGGCACCAGGTCGAGGATGACCTTCAGGCCCGCCGCGTGGGCCGCCCCGACCAAGGCATCGAAATCGGCCATGCTGCCGAACAGCGGATCGATGCCGGTGTAGTCGGCGACGTCATAGCCAAAGTCGGCCATCGGCGAGGGGAACACCGGCGACAGCCACAGGGCGTCGACGCCGAGCTCGACGAGATGCGGCAGGCGTCGGCGGATGCCCAAAAGGTCACCGACGCCGTCGCTGTCGGTGTCCTGGAACGACCGCGGATAGACCTGATAGATCACTGCGCTTTGCCACCACGGTGGATCGGTCGCAGGCATCGTCACGCTCCCTCCAACACCCACAATCCTACGCCCCGCAATCCTACGCCCGGGATCGCGCTTCCGTTGCCCGGGAAAACGCCGCGCCGACTGTGCCGCAACGCACCCTCGGGCATGGTACGTTGACGAACCGGAGCCCCGTGCGCGACCGCGCCCTTCGCGGGGACCTGCGATAGCGCCGATGCTCTACCTTGTCGTGAAGTTCCTGCACCTCATCGGTGCGGCTGTCCTGCTCGGTGCCGGGACCGGCATTGCCTTCTTCATGCTGCTGGCTCATCGCGATGGCAGGCCTGTCGTGGTTGCAGGCGTGCTGCGCATCGTGGTGATCGCCGATTTCCTGTTCACGGCAACCACCGTGGTCGTGCAACCCATCACCGGAGTCTGGCTGGCCCTCGCCGCCGGCTACGACCTGCTCGACGGCTGGATCGTGACCTCCATCCTGCTCTATCTGCTGACTGGCGCATTCTGGCTACCCGTCGTGTGGATGCAGATGCGCCTGCGCGACCTGGCGGACGCGGCCGTTGCGACGGGCACGCCGCTGCCCGACGCGTATCGGCGGCTGTTCCGCTGGTGGTTCGCGTCAGGCTTTCCCGCTTTCGCAGCGGTGCTCGCGATCTTCTGGCTGATGATCAGCCGGCCCTCCTTCCAGCTCGTCTGAGGGAACCGCGCCGGCGGCGGACATTTCACTCATCGGTGAAACGTGGAACGGCGCGCCTCCGGCATCGTGGCGTGATCCTGTGGATCACGAAAGGAGCCATCATGACCGCGCAAGTCAAATCAGTCGTGCAAGCCGACACCCTGCAGGCCGCCGAACGCATCTATCATGCCTGGGATGAAGCATTGGGCCGCAAGGACCTCGAGGGCGCGCTGTCGCTCTATACCGAGGACGCCACGCTGGAGAGCCCGCTGGTCCGCTACCTGCTCGGCTCACAGGACGGCGTCATCCGCGGCAAGGCCGCGCTGCGGCCCTTCGTCGAGCAGGTCTTCCGCACGCAGCCGCGCGAGCGGCAGCGCTATCGCCGCGGCTTTTTCACCGACGGAACCCGTCTGATGTGGGAATATCCGCGCCTCACCGACCAAGGCGAGCAGATCGATCTCGTCGAGGTCATGGAGTTGAAGGACGGGCTGATCCAGCACCATCGCGTCTATTGGGGATGGCTCGGCACCAAGTTCCTACAGGAAGGCCATCATCGCACCGAGTGAAGACGTGAACGAGCCCGCAACGGTCCAGGCCGGATTCTCGGCGGTCGCCGCCGCTCTCGCCGATCCGGCGCGCGAAGCCATCGTCGGCGCCCTCATCGATGGCCTCGCGCTGCCGGCCGGCGAGCTGGCGGTGATCGCCGGCGTCTCGCCGCAAAGCGCGTCCGGACATCTGCAGCGCCTGGTCGACTGCGGCCTGCTCACGGTGTGGACGCAGGGCCGCTTCCGCTACTACCGCCTGGCCGGCGAACAGGCGGCCGACGTCGTGGAAGCATTGGCCAATTTCGTGCGCGCCGCGCCACCGCCGCGCGCGCGGCGCAGGGTGCCGCGCGAGCTGGCTTTCGCCCGCTGTTGCTACAGCCATCTCGCCGGGTCGTTGGGGATCGACCTGGCCGATCGGCTGCAGCGGCTGGGCTATGTCCGCATCGACCATGACCGCGCGGAGCTCAGCGAGCCGGGCCGGCAATGGGCGGTCGCCAACGGCTTCATGCCGAGCAAGCGCTCGTCACTGCCCGCGCTGCGACTCTGCCTCGACTGGACGGAACGGCGCCATCACCTCGCGGGGCCATTTGCCACCGCCATCCTCGGCCATCTGCTGCAGCAGGGTCACCTGCGGCGCGGCCGAGGACGGATGCTTCGCCTCACGCCGTCGGGTCAGGCGTGGTTCGCAGCGCTCGCGGCGCGCGCGCCCATGCCTGGCGCTGCCAAATCTGCCGTTACCAATCAGAAACTTGATCGGGACCAGGGCGGCGCCATTTTGCGCGACGAGAGGTAAATCCCATGATCGAACTCAGACCCTTCGACAAGCTCGGCAAGTCCGACCACGGTTGGCTGAAGGCCAACTTCCATTTCAGCTTCGCCGAGTACAACAACCCGGGCCGCGTGCACTGGGGGAGCTTGCGCGTGTGGAACAACGACCGCATCGCGCCCAACTCCGGCTTCCCGCCGCATCCCCATCGCGACATGGAGATCGTGACCTACGTCATCAAAGGCGCGATCACCCACCAGGACCATCTCGGCAACCAGGGCCGCACCGAGGCCGGGCAGATCCAGGTGATGAGCGCCGGCCGCGGCATCCAGCACGCCGAATACAACAAGGAGGCGAGCGAAACCGAACTGTTCCAGATCTGGATCCTGCCCAACCAGCAGGGTGTGCCGGCGCGCTGGGAGACCGTGCAGTTCCCCGCCGATGCCCGCGACGGCAAGCTGGTGCCGCTGGCCTCGGGCCGCGGCCACGCCGGCGCCATCCCGCTCTATGCCGACGGTGCGCTGTTCGCGGGCACCCTGAAGGCCGGCGAGAGCATCCGCCAGTCGTTGGGCGGCAAGCCCGCCTACCTGGTCCCGGCGCGCGGCAAGATCGCGGTGACGGGCGGCGACGGCAAGCCGATCACCGCCAACGCCCGCGACGGCGTCGCCGTCGTCGACCAGGACGAGATCGAGATCAAGGCCCTGGAAGACGCCGAGATCGTGCTGGTCGAAACCGACAAGTTGAACTGACGCCAACATGAGCCTCCCCCGTCATACGGGGGAGGTGGCCTGCAGGGCCGGAGGGGGAAAGCAACCGTCGGGGTCTCTGTCTCCTATTGATCCGAAATTTCGGAAATCGGATTTGGCCCCTTCCCCCTCCCTACCCTCCCCCGTAAGACGGGGGAGGAGATAGTCAGGGGGAACGCGTCCATGGCCTACAAGGGCTTCGACCTCAGCGGCAAGGTATCGCTCATCACCGGCGGCAATGGCGGCATCGGCTTCGGCATGGCCGACGCGTTGGCCGAGGCCGGCGCCGACGTCTGCATCTGGGGCACCAATCCAAAGAAGAACGCCGACGCGGCCGAGAAGCTCAAGCGCCACGGCCGCAAGGTGCACACCCAGATCGTCGATGTCGGCGACGCCAGCCAAGTCCAGGAGGGCTTCGCCGCGACGCTGAAGGTGATGGGCCATGTCGACAATTGCGTCGCCAACGCAGGCGTCTCCGGTCGCGGCAAGGGCTCGATCCTCGAGATGGACCAGGAGGAATGGCGGCGCGTGATGCGCGTCAACCTCGACGGCGTGTTCTTCACCTTCCAGGCCGCGGCACGCCACATGGTCGAGCGCGGCAAGGGCGGCTCGCTGGTGGCGATGGCCAGCACGGCGGCGATCGAGGGCGCGGCGCGCTCCAGCCACTACGGTGCGAGCAAGGGCGGCGTCTGCGCCATGGTGCGCGCGCTCGCCGTCGAGCTCGCACGCCACAAGATCGCCGTGAACTCGATCCTGCCCGGCTGGATCGAGACGGAGATGACGCAGAACGCCTTCGCCAATCCCAAGTTCAGCGGCAACGTCATGCCGCGCATTCCCGAGCGCCGCTGGGGCGTGGGGGCCGACTTCGGGCCCATTGCGGTGTACCTTGCCAGCGACGCCACGGCCTATACGACGGGGCGCGACTTCGTCATCGATGGCGGCTATACCTTGTTCTAGTCTGAAGCCTGTTGGGGGAAATGATTATGTTGAGCAGAATCGCAGTCGGCGTGGCTCTTGTCGTGGCCGCGGCAGCACTGCCCGCCGCCGCGCAGCAGGCGCCGGCGCAGCCGGCCGCCGCAGCAGCGAAGCCCGCGAACGCCGGCAGCAACGGCGAGGATCGCTACGTCGGCTACTACTATCCCAAGCCGACCTCGACCGAGACTTTCGAATCGACCATGCAGACGATCCAAGGCGCCGAGCGGCCGCAGCGCATCCAGTTCGTCACGGTGGTCTCGCAAGGCACCATCCAGTCGGCCTATCGCGTGCCCTATGCCGTGTTCGCCAAGGGCGAGAAGGCCGACAAGATGATCATCGTCGGCATGCAGCAGGGCGAGCTGAACACGATCTACCGCATGCGTGCACTGCTCGCCAACATGACGACCATGTCGCGCCTGTCGCCGTTCTTCCAGGAGCGCACCGTGGCGGAGGACGCCACCTTCTTCGACCTCCTGAAGCTTTTAGGCTTCAAGGAGCTCACCATCACCGACGGCGAAAAGCTCACCCACCAGGTGACGATCAAGTAGCTTCTTCTCCTCCCCAACGTCGGTTGGGGAGGTGTCGGCGTCTTACGCCGGCGGAGGGGTCATACGTCATCCTTGACCCCTCCGTCACCGTATGACCGCGACACCTCCCCACGCTTAAGCGTGGGGAGGCGAAGACAGCACGGCTCTCTCCACCTCTTCGTGGTACCAGCCGAGCGCCTTCTCGAACTTGCCGAAGGTCTGCTCGCGGTTGGCGCCGCTCCTGAAGTTGCGCTGGATGGTCTCGCCGATGCCGAAGTCCTCGACCAGGGCGGTGGCGAAGAAATCGACGTTCTTCTTCCAGTAGCTCTCGGGCTTCTGGGCCTTCTCCTCCGGCGGCACCAGCACCGAGAACTGCATCACCGATTCGTCCGGCGTCACGGGAAAGCTCGTGAACACGCCGCAATGGTCCTGCGTGTAGGTGAGCACGGTGTTGGGGAACAGCTGGTAGAACACGATGGCGTGGTCGCGGATGCGCCAGCTTTCCGTGGGCTGCCCTTCGATCTCGGTCAGCGTGCGCTTGGCCGCCGCCCAGCGCATGTGGCTGCCCATGCGCTCGTAGGTCGCGACGTTGTCGAGGAACAGCGGATAGACCGTGCCCGGATGCAGGTAGCGGAAGTGGTAGAGCTCGAGGAACGTGTCGATCACCAGCTTCCAGTTCATGCGCGGGCGGATCGGTTGGGAGTTGTGCAACTCCCAGCCTTGCATGTCCCAGCCGGAGAGGTCGGCGCCGAGCGGCTCGAGGTAGGCGTCGATATCGAAGCCGGCGTCCTCGCCGTTCGCCAGCGCCGTGGGCACCACCCAGACCAGCCCGTGCTTCTCGGCGACCTTCAGCCGTCGCAGACCATAGGCGGCGCGATCGACGTCGCCGAACATGGCGCCGTCGGTGATGCCGACCAGCCGCCCCGTGAGATCGTAGCTCCAGCCGTGATAGGCGCAGACGAAGGCCCGCTTGTTCGCGCCGCACGCCTTCGGCTCGACGGTGGCGCCGCGATGGCGACAGACGTTGAGGAAGGCGCGCAAGAGGCCATCGGTGCCGCGCGTCACCAGGATCGGCTGGCCGGTGTGGTCGTGGGTCACGAAGTCGCCGGCGCGCCGCAGCTGGCTGGAGAAGCCGACGACGATCGGATGGCGCCGGAACAGGAGGTCGACCTCGCGCCTGAAGCGATCGGCGTCGTAGTACGTCTCGACCGGCGTGTGGCTGAGGCCCGGGCCGTCGTCGCGCGTGTTGTTGCGTACCATGCCGAGCATGCGCTCGAGATAGGCCACCTGGTCGGCGTGCTGCATGGCAGGGCTCCTCAAATGGCGTTCATGCCGCCGTCGATCACCAGCTCGGTGCCGGTGACGAAGCGCGATTCGTCGGAGATCAGGTAGAGGATGCCGTAGGCGATGTCCTCGGGTTGGCCGAAATCGCCGATCGGGATGCGTTTCTTCATGCGGTCGCGGGCCTTGTCGCTCGGCAGCACGCTCTCGCCCATCGGCGTCATGATGACGCCGGGATGCACCGAGTTGCAGCGCACCTTGTAGCCCTTGCGCGCGCAGTCGATCGCCACGGTCTTGGTGAACTGGCGCACGGCGCCCTTGCTCGCGCCATAGGCCGACAGGTCGGGCGTGGCGAGGAAGGCGGCGAGCGACGAGGTGTTGACGATCGAGCCGCCGCCCGACTGGCGCATCGCCGGCACCGCGTGCTTGCAGCCGAGGAACACGCCCTCGACATTGACCGACAGCATGCGCCGCCATTGCTCCAGCGTCTCGGTCTCGAAGGTGGCGGGATAGGGCCCGGAGATGCCGGCGTTGTTGGCGAGGCCGTTCAGCTTGCCTTCGCGTTCCAGGATGCCCTCGACGATCCGCTTCCAGTCGTCCTCGTGCGAGGTGTCGTGCTCTTCGAAGCGGGCCTTTCCGCCGATCTGCTGCACGGTCTCCTGGCCGCCCGCGGCATTGATGTCGGAGACGATGACGATGGCGCCCTCGGCCGCCAGCAGCTTGGCGGTGGCTCGCCCGATCCCCGACCCGGCGCCGGTGACCAGCACCACCTTGTCCGCAACGCGGCCCATGCGTTTCCTTCCCGTCGTCCTTGTTGATCCAACGCTACGGACTCCGGTCGGCCCA
>JAFAKN010000643.1 GCA_019235415.1 Alphaproteobacteria bacterium | reverse complement strand
TGCTGGACGGCGCGGCGGCGAGCTTCGCGGTCGAACCGCCGCCGGTGGGCCACGCCGACGACCTTGCCTTCGCCCAGGCCTCACGGCAGGTGAGCCGGGCTGCGGTCGAGCTGACGGCGGCGCGCTCCGACCTGCTGCTGGCCCGCCTGCGTCCGGCCCTCGCCTCGCTCGATGCGGAGACAGGGCTCGGCGACATCGAGCAAGCGCTGGCGCACGAGCAGGCATCGCCGCCGAAGAGCACGGCGGAAAAGGTCTCAAGTTTGCGGCGCATTCTTGAGGTATGGCACGTCAAGATAGGGCGCGTGCCGGATGAGGCCGTACGCCGCTCGCTCGGCGAGCGAGTCGACGCGGTGTTGGCGATTTTGGACGCGGCGCTCCAGGGCGGCGACCTAACGCAAGCCGGACCGGCCTACAAGGCCTTGCTCGACGCCTGGACGGCTTGGGGCATGCGGCGGGTGCGTGAAACCACAGCGGCGGTGATGGCGCCCTATTGCGAGGAGGACCGGCAGTTCGACCTCGTGCGCGTTGCGCAGATGACCGAGACCCTCCGCCAGAAGGAGCCACGACCGGAGCTGGCGCAATGGGAGCGCGAGCTCGACCGCCTGCGCTCCGACACGCTTGCCATCGACTCGAAGGCCCTGACCGAGGGACCGGAGTGCCGCCAGCGACTGGAGGCGGTTGAAAAGCGCACGATGGACCTCGGCAACGAGATTTTCCGGCTGGAAACGCTCGATGCCGCCATTCCCGTCAGCGAGCAGCGGGCCGCGCTCGAGCAGCTTGGCCTCGATGCGCGCGCTCTGGAGGGGCCGCGCCATCTCAAGATCGAGGTCGTGGCGCCGAGCGAGCAGCGCGTGGCCGGCCGGCGCCTCAGGTTCAGGCTGGGCAATGTCGATCCGGCCTGGGGTGCGGGCGTGACGATCGCCGTCAACTTCGGGGATGGCAGCGCGCCGTTCCGCACCAGTGCCGAGGCCGTGGCGCGCGACCAGCCGATCGAGCACGTCTATGAAAAGGCAGATACGTCGGTGACTGTGCACGTCGTTGCCGCCGCGCAGGACGACCCGCTGGCGAAGACGGTCCAACCGCTTGCCGACGGCACACTGCCGCTCGCGATCGGCCCCTCGGAGGTCGGCGCGGCCCGCCTGTTGGCCGACTCGTTCCTCAACATCCGCTTCCTCGTGGCACTGCTGATCGCGAGCGTGATCTACTACTGGCGCTTCCAGAGCAGCAAGCGTGTGCTGGGCGCGCGCAGCTTCGACTACGTCGAAGCTTTCGCGTTGGGGTTCGTGGTCAATGCGGCGGTGGTCGACCTGCCCGCGAGCCTGGCGAAGCTGGCGTCGGGGAAGTAGCACCTATTCCCCGAGAGAGGAGGGCCGGGCGGCGGGACCGATCCGCAACGAGCAGACGCTGCTGGAAGGGAAGCCTGATTAGGCGCTCGAGGGACCGCGCGCATCGTCCACATCGCGCGCTGGGGGGTGCGTGATCGAGATTGGCGCAGACGTTGATCGGCTTCCCGCGCGATCGTGAGGCTACCTGGCCCCGTTGTTCCGAGTGCGCTTTGCTTGCTTTTCGGCGTACATGGCACCATCCGCAGCTCGCAGCAGTGCTTCAAACGGCGGCGCATGGTCGCGAGTGGCGCAGGCGATGCCAGCGCTTAAGGAGGCGGCTACTCCAACTCTTCGACCGACGCCACTCACTGCCTTTGTCAGCTGCCGGCGGAGCGTCTCAGGACTTTCCCCGGCCCCGGACCCGTAAACGGCGAATTCGTCGCCGCCCAGCCGGCCGACAATGTAGGTTTCGCCAAACGTTGTGCGAAAAGCCTTGCCGATCGACGCGATCAACCGGTCCCCCGCCGTGTGACCTTCAGTGTCGTTCACTGCCTTCAGACCATCGACATCGGCAAAAAGTAGGCAGCTTGGTTTGCCGGCCCGGCTGTCCAGACGGTAGCGCCGCGTCGCGAGCGTCAGAAAGCCTCTCCGGTTGTTGAGGCCGGTAAGCTCGTCCGTGCGGGCCTGACGCCTGGCCCGCGCCTCCGCCTTCCGGCGCAAGTCGATTTCGCCGCGCAGCCGGTCGTTGGCGGCCTTGAGATCGGCGGTCCTGGCAGCGTGCCGCTCGGCGAAGCGCACACGCTCGATCTCGACTTCCGGCTGGGCTGGCAGCACGAATACGCGAGCACGAGCCGGCCGATCACGTCGTCATTTGCCGGTGCGCCGACCTACG
>JAFAKN010000366.1 GCA_019235415.1 Alphaproteobacteria bacterium | reverse complement strand
TGGGCGAGCTTGCCGGCAACCGGCTCGACGAGCTGGCGATGATCGCCGACAAGCATCCGCCGGTCCTGCAGCCGCGCGACCGCTTCGGCCGCGACGAAGATTGGATCGACTACCATCCGTCCTACCGCGAGATGGAGAAGATCGCCTTCCAGGACTTCGGCATGCACGCCATGAGCCATCGCGCCGGCGTCTTGGGCCTGAGCGAACCGGCGCATCCATTGGTCAAGTACGGCATCACGTATCTGTTCGTGCAGGCAGAGTTCGGCCTGATGTGCCCGGTCTCGGTCTCCGACACTTCGAACTTCATCATCAAGCGCTTCGGCTCCGAGGCGCTGAAAAGGCTGCTGCTCGACCGGCTGCTGAGCCAGGACCCGGCTCTGATGCTGAAGGGCACGCAGTTCATGACCGAGAGGGCCGGCGGCTCGGACGTCGGCGCCATCGAGACCGAGGCCGAGCGCGTCGGAGTCGGCCCCGACGGCGTCGAGCGCTGGAAGCTTTTCGGCCAAAAGTGGTTCTGCAGCCACGCCGACGCCGACGTCGCCGTCCTGCTGGCGCGCCCGCGCGGCGCCGCGCCCGGCACCAAGGGCCTGGCGATGTTCGCCATGCCGCGCCGGCTCGAGGACGGCAGCCGCAACGCCTATCGCATCGTGCGGCTGAAGGACAAGCTCGGCACCCGATCGATGGCCTCGGGCGAGATCATCCTGGACGGCGCGATCGCCTACCTCGTGGGCGACGCGAGCCGCGGTTTCAAGCAGATGATGGAGCAGGTGAACCTGTCGCGGCTCAGCCACGGCGTGCGCGCCGCCGCGATGATGCGCCGCTGCCTCAACGAGGCGCTGGCCGCGGCGCACGTCAGGCGCGCCTTCGGCCGCGCCATCGGCGAGTACCCGTTGCTGCGCCGGCAACTGATGAAGATCATGCTGCCGACCGAGCAGGCGCTCTCGATGTACGCCTTCTCGGCCGACGCCATGGGCCGCGCCAATGCAGGCGACAGCCGAGCCGCCGACCTGCTGCGCATCCTGACGCCGGTCTACAAGTTCCGCGCCTGCCGCGACAACATCCCGGTCGCGAGCCACGCGCTCGAGGTGCGCGGCGGCCTGGGCTACATCGAGGAATGGGTGACCGCCCGCCTGGTGCGCGACGCGCAGATCGGCACCCTGTGGGAAGGCACCTCCAACATCAACGCGCTCGACGTCGTGCAGCGCGCCGTGGGCAAGGTCGGCGGCCACAAGACGCTCTCGGCCGCGCTCAAGGACAAGTACGAGCGCTCGCTGGAACTGCCCGGCCAGTACAAGGGCCTTTTGGGCGCCACGCTCGACCGCGTCGAACGCTTCGTCGAGGCGGTCGCGGCCGATCCCAAGCAGGAGAAGCGCTGTCGGCTGGCCGCCGGCGCGCTCTATCACGCGGCGACCGCTGCCCTGCTCGCCTGGGAAGGCGCGACGCTGGGCGCCCGCGGCGGCGACGCGCGACGCCTGCTGCTCTCGCGCCTGGTCATCGAGCATCGGCTGGCGCCGCAGGATCCATTGTCGCTGTCCGACTCGCCGTGGGAGCAGGAAGCGACGGACATCCTGCTGCAGGACAATCCCGTGCCGCTCGCCAAAGCCGTCCAACTCGTGGGTTAGTCGCCATGAACTCTTGCCGGACCGCGGGCCCTCGTCCTGAGCGAAGTCGAAGGATCCAGGCGCGCCTCATAAAGAGGCTTGAGCGGAGCTGGAGCTCCGCGGTCCGGCAAGACAGGACCGGCAAACAGCCGAAGAGGGAGTCCCCGTCATGACCACCGTTCCGCCAGCGCCCTCCTGGACCGTCGTCTCGGTGCTCCAGAGGTCGTACGAGATCGCGAAGGAGAACTTCGCGGCGTTCGTCACCATCACGCTGATCGCTTCCGCCGTCTCGGTCGTCGCCGAGCTGTTGGGGCTGCTGCTGCTGGTATGGGCCGTCGGCATCGTTGCCGGCGCCGCTTCCACGATCTGCATCACCTGGGGCACGTTGCAGGCGATGGACGGGCGCAGGCCCGGCTGGGAGCCGATGCTGAGGCAACTGCAGGGACCGTTGGCCGGCCGGCTGCTGTTGCTGGGTGTGGTCCAGTGGATCGTGATCAGCGTGTCGTCGCTCCTCCTCCTCATCCCGCCGCTGTTCCTGCTGCCGATGTGGGCCGTGACCATCCCCGCCATGATGGTCGAGCGGCTCGAGATGGGCGCCGCCTTCCAGCGCAGCATCGATCTCACCCGCGATCGGCGCCTGCCCATCCTCGGCGCGTTCGTGCTCTGGTTCGTGCTCTTCGCCGTAGGCGCCGCCGTGCTCATTGCGCTGCTGGGGCATGGCGGCCTGGGGCGCTTCGTCATGCTGGTCTACGGCGCCCTCGCCTGGACCGTGCTGTATCCCTTGCCGGCGATCTTCTACGTCCTGCTGCGCGAGGAGAAGGAGGGCACGAGCGTGCCTGAGATCGCGGCCGCGCTCGACGAGGGGACCGCGCCATGAGCTGGACGTTGGAACAGGCGCTGCGCATGACCTGGGAGGTCGTGAAGGCCAATTTCGCGACCTTCTTCGTGGTCGTGCTGGTCGTCGACCTGCCGCAGCTCGTCGTCGAGTTGGCCGATGTCAACCAATGGGTCGACCTCGCCGTCAGCGCACTCACGAGCATCCTGGCCTCGGTCGCGCTGACGGTCGGCACCTTGCAGGCGCTGGGCGGCAAGCGCCGGCCGGATGTCGCCAACCTGCTGCAGTGGATTTTCACCGCGCGGGCCGGCCCCGCGATCGTGCTCGGCATCGTGCGATGGCTGGTGATCGCGCTCGGCTTCATGCTGCTGATCGTCCCCGGCCTCTGGGTGTTGACCATCTGGATGGTCGCGATGCCGGCGCTGATCGTC
>JAFAKN010000661.1 GCA_019235415.1 Alphaproteobacteria bacterium | reverse complement strand
GCTTCGACATGGTGAAGCTCACCAACCTCAACGCCCACTACTTGCGCGAGATGGCGGACGATGAACTGCTGCCGCTGGTGCTGCCGCGCATCGAGAAGGAGCTCGGACAGGCGATCGACCCGATCGCCCTGCAACGCGTCCGGCGGGGTTTGAACGGCGTCAAGCCGCGCTCGCGCACCCTGGTCGAGCTCGCCGACAACCTCGCGTTCTATGCCCGCCACGGCGCGGCGCCGATCGCCGACGAAAAGGCACGCGCGCAGCTCACGCCGCAGGCCAAGGCGCTGTTGCCCAGGCTGGCTGCGGCCCTGCAGGCGCAGGCCGACGATTGGGGCGAGAAGCAGATCGAGGACACCATTCGCCGTTTCAGCCAGGCCGAAGGCGTGAAGCTCGGCGAGGTCGCCCAGCCGCTGCGCGTGGCGATGACCGGCTCGACCGCCTCGCCCGGCATCTTCGAAGTGTTGGCGATCCTAGGTCCGAGCGAGACGCGCGCCAGATTGCAGGCCGCTGCCGGATAGAACACGGGACGCTACGCCGGCAGCCCTGCGCGCATGACGTTGCGCGTGTGGCTCTGGCTGGTGTCGCTCTCGATCCTGTGGGGCGGGTCGTTGTTATTCGCGATGGTCGCCGTGGCCGAGCTTCGCCCCTCTCACCGCGATCCTGAACGCCACGCCGCCCCTGTTCACGCTGATCGTGGCGCACCTGGCGACAGTCGACGAGAAGCTCAGCCGCCCCAAGGTCCTGGCGCTGCTCATGGGGGCTAAATGGGTGTCGTTGTGCGGGTCGGCCCTGATCTCCTGATCGGCGGCACGCACCCCTGGGCCGAGTTGGCCTGCGTGGCGGCTGCGGTTTCATACGCCATGGCCGGCGTCTTCGGCCGACGCTTCAATGCCCTGAGGGTGACTGACATCGAAGCTGCAGCCGGTCAGCTGACCGCCAGTGCCACGCTGATCTTGCCGATCATGCTGCTGGTGGAGCGGCCCTGAATCGCATGGCAGCTGCCGTCGCCCGGCGTCATGGCCGCGTTGACCGGCCTCGCGCTTTTGTCCACGGCATTGGCCTGCGTGCTCTACTTCCGCATCCTCGCCGTGGCGGGCGCGACCAACCTGCTGCTCGTCACCCTGATGATACCGCCCAGCTCCGTCGTGCGCGGCTTTCCTGCACGAACGTCTTGCGCCGCGGCAGCTGGCCGGCATGGCCATCATCGGGATGGCGCTCCTCGTCATGGACGGTCGAATCGCGGCTCGGCGGGCGGCCGCGAAATAGCGGTTTGCAGGCACAATTGCGCCTCCGGGAGCGGCTTGTTAGGGTGCGGGCGATCCTGCCAAATCGAGCCGAAAGAGTTGCAAAATGGCCAAATCGACCGCGACGCTCACCGACAACGAAACCGGTAAATCGTACGAGTTTCCCATCATCCACGGCACCATCGGGCCGCGCCTGGTCGACATCCGCAAGCTCTACGGCGAGTCGGACATGTTCACCTACGATCCCGGCTTCACCTCGACGGGCTCGTGCGGATCGAAGATCACCTACATCGACGGCGACGAAGGCGTCCTGCTCTATCGCGGCTACAACATCGCCGAGCTCGCCGAGCAGAGCGACTTCATGGAGTGCTGCTACCTCCTCATGAAGGGCGAGCTGCCGACCAAGGCGCAGAAGGAGAAGTTCGTCAAGGACATCACCTACCACACGATGGTGCACGAGCAGCTCAGCACCTTCTATCGCGGCTTCCGACGCGATGCCCATCCGATGGCGGTGTGTTGCGGCGTGGTCGGCGCGCTGGCGGCCTTCTATCACGACTCGCTCGACATCCACGATCCCCGCCAGCGCATGGTGGCGTCTTACCGCCTGGTCGCCAAGATGCCGACCGTTGCCGCCATGGCCTACAAGTACTCGGTCGGCCAGCCGTTCGTTTATCCGCGCAACGACCTCAGCTACTCGGCCAATTTCCTGCGCATGATGTTCTCGGTGCCGGCCGAGGAGTACGAGATCAACCCGGTGCTCGAGAAGGCGATGGACCGCATCCTGATGCTGCACGCCGACCACGAGCAGAACGCCTCGACCTCGACTGTGCGGTTGGCCGGCTCGTCGGGCGCCAATCCCTTCGCTTGCATCGCCGCCGGCATCGCCTCGCTGTGGGGCCCGAGTCACGGCGGCGCCAACGAGGCCGTCATCAACATGCTGCATGAGATCGGCGGCAAGCAGAACATCCCGGGCTTCCTGTCGCGCGTGAAGGACAAGCAGGACCATACCCGCCTGATGGGCTTCGGCCATCGCGTCTACAAGAACTACGACCCGCGCGCCAAGGTGATGCGCCAGACTTGCCACGAGGTGCTGACGTCGCTCGGCATCGAGCACGACCCACTGCTCGAGCTCGCCATGGAAATGGAGCAGATCGCGCTCAAGGACGACTACTTCATCTCCAAGAAGCTCTATCCCAACGTCGATTTCTACTCGGGCATCATCTTCCGGGCGATCGGCATCCCGACCTCGATGTTCACGGTTGTCTTCGCGGTGGCGCGGACGGTCGGCTGGATTTCGCAGTGGAACGAGATGATCGAGGATCCCGACCAGAAGATCGGCCGCCCGCGCCAGCTCTACAACGGGCAGACCGAACGGCCGTACAAGCCGCTGCATCTCAGGGGCTGAGCCGCACGACATCGCTGACCGGGAGGAAAGCGAGAGGGCAATGGCAAGATCGTCACGAGGGCATCGTTCCGATTCGAACTGGACGGTCGCGCACAGACCGAAACCGCTGCCGCGCATCGTGCGCCTGGGACGCCCGGCCAACGACAATCATCGACGACCGTGGCGACTGATGCATGTAGCATTCCTCGCCGTGGCGTCGGCGCTCGCCCTGATCGCGATCTTGAACTGGTCGCTGGGCTGACGGACGCTTGTCGCCCCGAACGCACTCTGTCATCCCGAGCGTAGCGAGGGATCTTTAAGGCCGCGGAAGGATCCCTCGCTTCGCTCGAGATGACAATAGTCGCTGCCGCTACTTCCGCTCGATCAGCTCGATCTTGTAGCCGTCGGGGTCCTCGACGAAGGCGATGACGGTGGTGCCGAACTTCACCGGGCCCGCGGCCCGCGTGACCTTGCCGCCCGACTTGGTGACCTGCTCGCACATGCCGTAGACGTCGGGTACGCCGACCGCGAGATGGCCGAACCCGGTGCCGAGCTCGTAGGGCTTCTCCTGGTCCCAGTTGTACGTCAGCTCGACCACGGCCTGCTCCGTCTCGTCGCTGTAGCCCACGAAGGCCAGCGTGTACTTGCCCTCCGGCACCTCGCGCTTGCGCAGGACCTTCATGCCCATCGGGCCGGTATAGAAGGCGAGCGACTTGTCGAGATCCTTCACCCGGATCATCGTGTGCAGCATGCGGTAGTTGGCGGCGGTATCGGGCATCTTCCCCTCCTCTATCTGTCGCGAATCATGGCAGCGAAAGTCGCCTCCGCGGCAACCTTAGCCTCGACGATGGCCTTGCCAGAAAACCTCCAGACATTAGCCCGGCTCTGGACCTTCTCGACATGCAATTCGAGCCGATCGCCCGGCAGCACCGGTCGACGAAAACGCACACCGTCGATCGACATGAAGTAGACGAGCTTGCCCTCCGACTCAGCGCCGAAGGTGGCGACCACCAACACCGCCGCGGTCTGGGCCATGGCCTCGACGATCAGCACGCCCGGCATCACCGGCTCGGACGGGAAGTGACCTTGGAAATACGGCTCATTGATGCTGACGTTCTTGATGCCCACCGCGCTGTGGTCGAGCTGCATGTCGATGACCCGGTCGACCATCAGCATCGGATAGCGGTGCGGGATCATCGCCAGGATGCGCTTGATGTCGACGGCGGTTCCCGTGGCGACGCTGGTGTTGTCGGTCTGGATGTTCATGGCGCCGGCGTCCTTCAGAAGCGCGTGCCGAAGCTGAAACGGAAGTTCTGGGTCCTGTCCCAGGGGTCCTGAACCACCGGCCAAGCGTAGTCAATGCGGATCGGACCGAACGGCGATACCCACGAGAAGCCGATGCCGGTCGAGACGCGCGTAGTGGTGCTGTACAGCACCGTGCTGGAGTACTGCGCGATGCCTCCCAGGCCCCACAGCGAGCCGAAGTCGACGAACGCCTTGCCCAGGATCCCGAGCTCCTTGGGCAGGCCGACCGGGAAGCTGAGCTCCGTCGTCCCTGTATAGAAGTACGTGCCGCCGAGCGCGTCGCCGGTGTTGGAATCGCGCGGCCCGATACCGCCCACAGCGAAGCCGCGCAACGTATCGCCGCCGATGAAGAACAGGTTGTTCAGAGTGAGCGAGGTGCCGTTATAGGGGATGATGGCGCCGACCGAGCCGCCGATCGAGGCGACGAAGTCCTCGACGATCTGGCGGTAATAAACCGCGTCGGCCGTGGTCCGGAAATACTGCTGGGTACCGGGCGCCGTCGCCAGTGCCACGGTATTGCGAACCAGAATGCCTTTGGTGGTATTGAGGCGGGTGTCGCGCGTATCCCACGACACCGTCTCGGCGAACTCGTTGACCAGCGACAGGCCGGCGTTGGCCTGGACCACATAGGACGCCCAGGGCTGCACGTTGTAGATATTGGTCTGACGCAGCGTATAGCGTATCGCCTGCCGGGTATGCTCGGTATACGCCCAGCCGGCGCGCAACGCGAAGCCGATGCTGGCGTCGTTGTAGGATGCGACGGCCTGGCGGTCGTTCTGCGTCAAGAAGAGGTCGAAGCCCGCCGACATCGGGCGATCGAGAAAATAGGGCTCGGTGAAGCTGAGGTTCACCAAGGTGCTCAACGTACCGACCGAAGCGCCGAGCTGCAGTTCCTGACCCTTGCCGAGCAGGTTGCGTTCCTTCAGCGAGATGTCGCCCAGGATACCCGAGGTGGTCGAGAAGCCGGCGCCGAACGAGATGTCGCCGGTGCTCTGCTCGACGACCTGGACCTCGAGGTTGGTCTTGTCCGGGGTCGAGCCCGGCGTGGGCGCGATGTCGACCTTCTCGAAGAAGCCGAGATTTCGCAGGCGCTCCTGGCTGCGACGCACCTTGGCGGTCGAGAAGGCGTCACCCTCGGCCAGTCGGAACTCGCGGCGGATCACCTTGTCCAGGGTGCGCGTGTTGCCCGAGATGTTGATGCGCTCGACGTAGACGCGCGGACCCTCCTGGATGTCGAAGGTGACGTCGATGGTGAGATTGTCCTTGTTGCGCCGGATGTTGGGGCGCACCTCGACGAACGCGTAGCCCAGCGAGCCCACGACATCAGTCAGCGCCGCCACCGTCTTCTCGACCTCACCGGCGTCGTACCAATCGCCCTCGGCCATGGTGAGGTAGCTCTTGAGCACGTCGATGTCCAAGCCCTGGAAACGGGTCGAGACGTCTACCTTGCCGAATTTGTAGCGCTCGCCTTCGCTGATCGTGAAGGTGATGAAGAAGCCTTGCCGGTTGGGCGCCAGCTCAGCGACCGCCGAGATCACGCGGAAATCGGCATAGCCCTCCGACAGGTAGAACTTGCGCAACAGCTCGCGGTCGAGGTTGAGGCGGTCAGGATCGTAGCGATCGTCGGACGACAGGAAACGCCACCAGGCGCTCTCCGTCGTGCGGATCTTCCCGCGTAGGGTGCCGTCCGAGAAATGCTCGTTGCCCACGAAGCTGATCCGTTGCACGCCGGTGACGTCGCCCTCGTTGATCTCGAAGACGAGGTCGACTCGGCCCTGCTCGAGCTTGATGATCTTGGGCTCGACGGACGCGTTGTAGCGGCCGCTGCGCCGGTAGATGCTGAGGATGCGCTCGACGTCGGACTGAACGCGGGCCCGCGTGAACACCTGCCGTGGCTTGGATTGGATCTCGTCACGCAGCTTGTCGTCGTCGATCTTGCTGTTTCCCTCGAAGGCGACGCGATTGATGATCGGGTTTTCGGTCACCCGCACGACCAGGGTCGAGCCCTGCATGTCGATCGAGACGTCGGAAAACAGCCCGGTTGCAAACAGGGCCTTCAACGAGCGGTCCGCGGCGGCCGCATCGAAGGTCTGCCCTTCCTTCAGCTGCAAGTAGGAGCGGATCGTCTCCGGCTCGGCGCGAACGTTGCCCTGAATCTGCACCGCCGTGATGACGCCGCCTGCCGCGGTGGCGCCGGGCGTTCCGCGCTGAGCTTGCGCTGTCCCGCCGAACGCCAGAATTGCGGCAATGGCCAGTACCGCCCAACGAACGATCAAACTCACCCCCGGCGCCTTCCAGACCTGCCGGCCAGTTTCAGGACCACTGGTTCATAGACCGGCACCCGACACTTAGCCACCCTTTTGGCTGCGGTTTTTTCCCCGCTGCGGCCCGACGGACAATCAGGGTCAACGCAGCAACATCTTGATGTCATTGAAGGTGGCGATCAGCGCCACACTGATCACCAGGGCAAATCCGACCTTCAACCCCAGCTCCTGCGCCCGCAGGCTGAGCGGCTTGCCGCGCAGCGCCTCGTACAGATACATCGCGAGATGTCCGCCATCGAGCATGGGCACCGGCAGCAGGTTGAACACGCCGAGCACCACCGAAAGCGCGATCACCAGGTTGAGGAGGCCGGTCCATCCGGCATAGGACGCATCGCCCGCCGCCTTGGCGATGCGGATCGGGCCGCCGAGCTCGTCGACCGGCCGCGCCGCCGTCAGGATCTGGCCCATCGAGGTATAGAACATCGACGTCATGTTCAGCACGTGACGCACACCGGCATCCATGGCGCCGAGCAGCCCGAGATGGCGAACCTCGGTCGTGTTCACCGGCTTGATGCGGAGCCGGCCGACCGTGTGCTCGGTACCGCTACAATCGGACGCCTTGTCGACGGCCGGCACGACCGTCGCCTCGAGTTGCTGGCCGTCTCGCTCATAGCTGACGCTGACCGGCTGGCCGGCACGGCTGCCGATCAGATCGGGAATCTGCGAGAAGGACTCGACAGGCTTGCCGTCGATCGCGACCAGCCGATCGCCGACCTTGAGTCCGGCGGCCTCCGCAGGGCTGTCCTTGGTGAAGTCGCCGACGATGGGCTGGACGAACTGATTGACCCCGAGGTCGCCAAAACGCAGCGTGTTGTTGTAGCGGTCGACGCGCTCGCAGTACTGGGGCTGGATCAGCGCGTTCAACAGCTGGCCGTCGCGGCGATACTCGACCGCCGCCGGCTTGGCCAGGTAGAGGAACTCCTGCTCTTGGATGTCCTCGTAGCGGTTGACTTGCTTGTCGCCCAGCCGGACGATTTCGTCGCCGGTCCGCAAGCCGGCCTTGGCCGCAGCACCGTTCGCCTGAACAGCCACGATCGGTGGCGAAAAGGGCTCACCCGCGAACAGGAAGACGGCCGTCAGCAGGACGAAGGCGAACACCAGGTTCGCAGCCGGGCCGCCCACCACGACGGCGGCGCGCGCATAGAGCGGCTGGCTGAAGAACGCATGCTTGGCCTGCTCGTCGGAAAGTCCCTCGCTCGCCGGCGTGGCGCTGGCCGCGTCGTTGTCGCCCAGGAACTTTACATAGCCGCCAAGCGGGATGGCCGAGACCTTCCATCTGGTGCCGCGGCGATCCGTCCAGCCGAACAATTCCGGCCCGAAGCCGATCGAGAAGACGTCGGCGTGGATGCCGAAGCGGCGCGCCACCCAGTAGTGCCCGAACTCGTGCACGAACACGAGCAGGGTCAGGATCAGGATGAAGTACGGCAAGTAGGTCGTGAACAGACTGACGACGCTATGCATGTCCCATTACACCAGAAAGGTTGGCCGTTTTCAATTTGTTAGGGCCCTGCCCTTACAAGCCTCCTCAGTCCGCGCGCGGGCCTCCCGGTCCGCCGCGTGGACGTTCTGCAGCGATTCCACCTGATCGCTTAGTCCGTCCCATCGCGCCATGACGTCCTCGACGATGCCGGCGATATCGAGGAAGCCGATACGACGTGCGAGAAAGGCCGCGACAGCCGCCTCGTTGGCCGCATTCATCACGATTGGGGCAAGCCCACCCGTCGCCAGCGCCTCCCGAGCCAAACGTAGGGACGGAAAGCGGCCGGAATCGGGCGGTTCGAACGTGAGTGCCGAAAGCGTGCCGAAGTCGAGGCGCGCCGCCGGGCCGTCGATGCGCGACGGCCAACCCAGCGCGTGCGTGATGGGCACGCGCATGTCCGGCGTGCCGAGCTGCGCCAGCACCGACCCGTCGCGATAGGCCACCATCGAATGGATCACCGATTGCGGATGGACCACGATCTCGACCTGCTCGGGCGGCAAGCCGAACAGCAGGTGCGCCTCGATCAGCTCGAGGCCTTTGTTCATCATGGTGGCGGAATCGATCGAGATCTTGGCTCCCATGTCCCAGTTGGGATGCGCCAGCGCCTGCTCCGGGCTGGCCCGTGCCATGTCGTGCAAGGGCCACTGGCGGAACGGCCCTCCCGAAGCGGTCAGGATCAAGCGGTCGATCGCATGCCGGTGCCGCGGCTCGAGCACCTGGAAGATCGCATTGTGCTCGGAGTCGACCGGCAGGAGCGCGCCATCGGATTCGGCGACGGCTTCGATCAGCAGACGGCCGGCGCAGACCAGAGCTTCCTTGTTGGCCAAAGCGACCATCGCGCCGCGCCGCGCGGCGACCAAAGTCGAATGCAAGCCTGCGAAGCCCACAATCGCCGCCATGACCCATTCAGCCGGGCGATCCGCTGCATCGACCACCGCGGACGGCCCTGCGGCCGCCTCGATGCCCGTCGCGGCCAAAGCGTCCTTGAGCTCGAGATAGCGGTCAGGGTTGGCGACAACGGCCAGCCGCGCGCGCAATCGCCGAGCCTGCTCGGCCAGCATCGCGACCGAATTACCCGCAACCAGCGCTTCGACCTGATAGCACTCGGGCTCGCGCTCGATGAGATCGACGGTGTTCTGTCCGACCGACCCCGTCGAACCGAGGATCGTGACGCGTCGCGGGCGTTCGGCCGAAGGTGATGTCCAGCGTGTTAGGTCCAAGGCCATGCTCCACCGAACAGTAATCTTATCACAGCGACCGCGGCCAGCACCGCCACCAACCCGTCGACCCGGTCGAGCAGGCCGCCGTGGCCGGGGATGAGCGACCCGCTGTCCTTGACGCCGGCGCGCCGCTTGGCGGCCGATTCCAGAAGATCCCCCAATTGCGCCACGACCGCGAGGCCCGCCCCAATGACGGCGAGGTCGATCGTCTGGCCGACGCCGAAAGCATAGCTCACGAGCGCGCTGGCGACGGCCGCCCACGCCATGCCGCCGAACAGCCCGGACCACGTCTTGCCCGGGCTGATTCGCGGGGCGAGCTTGGCGCCCCCCGCCCAGCGGCCGACGACGTAGGCCCCGATGTCGGTCGCCCAGACGCAAACCACGATCCACACCACCGTTTTTCGTCCCACGTCCGGCTGATGCCGCAGCCACAACAGGGCGAGCGCCGCCCCGAGCACATAGGCCATGGCCAGAAGCCGCGTGACGGGCTGGCCGCGCGTCAGCCGCAATGTTTCGGATACGAGAACCGGCGCGGCCAGCGCCGCCAAAAGGTCGATCCACGGGAAGCCGACCCAAAGGGCGGCGAACACCAGGGGACCCAGGACGGCCGCGGAGGCGACACGCAGCAGGATGCTTCGGTACCGCCGCAGCCACCCCTGGCCACGGTCAGCGGCCGATGCCGCCATAGCGACGTTCGCGTCGGCGGAACTCCGCGATCGCCTGCTGAAGATGATCCTTGCCGAAGTCGGGCCACAGCGTATCGACGAACACCAGCTCGGCGTAAGCACATTGCCAGAGCAGAAAATTGCTGATGCGCTGCTCGCCGCTGGTCCGAATTACGAGGTCCGGATCAGGCAGCCCGGCGGTCAACAACTCGCGCTCGAAATGCTGCTCGTCGATGCGCTCCGGCGAGAGTTCGCCGGCCGCGACGCGGCGTGCCAGGTTCCGCGTCGCTTGCAGAATCTCGTGCCGGGCGCCGTAGTTGACGCAGATGTTGACGTCGATCCGCGTGTTCGACTGGGTCTGCCGCTCGGCGTCGGAAATACCCCTCACGATGTCTTCGGGGAGCCCCTCGCGGTTGCCGATCACGCGCAGCCGGGCGCCGTTCCGCAAAAGCTCGTCGAGCTCGCTGCGCAGGTAGTGGCGCAGCAGGCCCATCAGGTCGGCCACCTCGTCGGCTGGTCTCGCCCAGTTCTCGGTCGAGAAGGCGAACAGGGTCAGCATGGGAATGCCGAGCTCGCCTGCGCCGCGAACGACGCGGCGCACCGCATCCGCGCCACGCCGGTGTCCGGCCGCCCGCGGCAAGCCGCGCGCCTTGGCCCATCTGCCGTTGCCATCCATGATGATGGCGACGTGCGCAGGCCCCGGCGACGGGTCGGATGTGACGGGCAGGGAGGCAGTCGGCATCAGACCGTCTTGATCTCTTTTTCCTTGTGCGCCAGCACTTCATCGACCTGCTTGACGTAGCGGTCGGTGAGCTTCTGGACCTCGTCGGATTTCTGGCGATGCTCGTCCTGCGAGATCTTGTGATCCTTCTCGGCCTTCTTCAGGGCCTCCATACCGTCGCGGCGCACGTTGCGGACGGCGACGCGGCCGTGCTCGGCGTATTTGTGCGCAAGCTTGGCGAGCTCGACGCGCCGTTCGCTGGTCAGCTCCGGAATGGGAATGCGGATCATCTGGCCGTCGGGCTGCGGATTGAGCCCGAGCCCGGCCTCGCGGATCGCCTTGGCGGTCGGCACGACGAGACCCTTGTCCCAGACGTTCACCGTCAGCAGCCGCGGTTCCGGCGCGCTCACCGTGCCGACCTGGTTGAGCGGCATGCGCTGGCCGTAGGCTTCGACCACCACCGGCTCCAGGAGGTTGACGGACGCCCGTCCGGTACGCAGTCCGGCCAGTTCCTTCTTGAGGGCGTCCATAGCGCCCTGCATGCGCTTTTCGAGTTCCTTGGGGTCCGCGCTCATCTCAGGCCTCGTCCTTGATGATGGTGAAGGTGCCCTCCCCGCGCATCGTGGCGGCGAACGCGCCGGGCTTGTGAATGTCGAAGACGATGATGGGGATACCGTTCTCGCGCGCCAGTGAGATTGCCGAGGCATCCATGACCTGCAGGTCGCGCGACAGCACATCCATGTAGTTCAGGGTGTCATAGCGCTTGGCGTCGGCGTGCTTGTGGGGATCGGCCGAATAGACGCCGTCGACCTGCGTGCCCTTCAGCATCGCGTCGACGCCCATCTCGGCAGCCCGCAGCGCCGCCGCGGTATCGGTCGTGAAAAAAGGATTCCCGGTGCCGGCCGCGAAGATCACCACCCGCCCCTTCTCCATGTGGCGCACCGCGCGGCGGCGGATGTAGGGTTCGCATACCGAGGTCATCGGAATGGCCGACTGCACCCGCGTCTGCAGGCCCTGGCGCTCCAGCGCGCTCTGCATCGCCAGCGAGTTGATCACGGTGGCCAGCATGCCCATGTAGTCGCCGCTCGCTCTGTCCATTCCCGACGCCGCGGCTGACACGCCGCGGAAGATGTTGCCGCCGCCGATCACGAGGCAGACCTGCACGCCCATGCCGTGCACCGCCTTCACCTCCTGGGCGACCATGCTCACCATGGCCGGATCGAGGCCGTATTCCCGGCAGCCCATCAAACCTTCGCCCGAAAGTTTCAGCAGAACGCGGCGATATTGGGGAGCCGATGGCATCACGTGCCCCTGAGAACGGTTCTTGGGCAGCGCAGGACCACAATCCGCGCCGCCAGTCGGCGCTTCATACTACTTCTTGAGCTGGGCAGCCACCTCAGCCGCGAAATCCTCGTTCTTCTTCTCGATGCCCTCGCCCAGGGCGAAGCGCAGGTAGCCCGCAATGCGGACCGGCGCGCCAGCCTGCTTGGCCGCCTGGTCGACGACCTTGGCGATGCGGGTCTTGTTGTCGAACACGAAGAGCTGCTCGAGCAGGACCACCTCCTGGTGGAACTTGCGCAGGCCGCCTTCAACCATCTTGGTGACGATGTCGGCCGCCTTGCCGCTCTGGCTCGCCTTCTCGGTCAGGATGGCGCGCTCGCGCTCGATCGCCGCCTGGTCGAGATCCGCGACGGTGAGCGACATCGGATTGGTCGAGGCGATGTGCATCGCGAGCTGCTTGGCGATGCCATCCAGGATGGCCTTGTCCCCCGTCGATTCGAGCGCCACCAGCACGCCGATCTTGCCGAGATCGTT
>JAFAKN010000376.1 GCA_019235415.1 Alphaproteobacteria bacterium | reverse complement strand
AAGGCGTTGTGCCGCTCGATGGTCGCGAGCAGGCGCGCCGCCGGAACGCCCTGGCCTTTCGCCACGTCCTCGCGGCAAACGAGAAACGCCTCGGCGCCGGCGCAGGGCATGACGCAGTCGAACAGATGGATCGGGTCGGAGATGGCGCGCGCCGAGAGATACTCGTCGAGGGTGAGCGGCTTCTTCATCAGGGCGTGCGGGAAGCCGAGCGCGTTGTCGCGCTGCGCCACGCAGATCTTGCCGAAGTCCTCGCGCGTGGCGCCGTAGTGCATCATGTAGTTGCGGGTGATCAGCGCGAAACTCGCGTTGGGCCGCCCGAGCCGTACGGGTAGACCGCATCCTGGGCGAAGCGCGAGAAGGTCGAGAGCATGCGCCGGAAGGAATCGACCTGGTTGGTGTCGCCCGCGACGCAGACCACGAACTCGGCGTCGCCGCACTGCACGGCGCGCGCCGCGCGGCGCAGCGCGACCACGCCGCTGGCGCCGCCCAGCGGCACGTGGTCGAGCCAGCGCGGGCTGAGCCCCAGGTGCTGGGTGAAGCCGATCGCGGTGTCCGGCCGGACCGTGAAGCTCGACAGCGACAGGCCGTCGATGTCGCCGGGCCGCAGGCCGGCGCGCTGCACGACCTCGCGCACCGCCCGGCCGACCCACCAATGCGCGGTGTTGGTCGAATAGCGGCGGTACGGGATCGTCACCGGCGCGGCGACCACGACGCCGTCGTAGGGTTGTCGGGTGCCGGCCATCACACGAACAGCTGGATGCTGCCGAGCGCGGCGTCGCAGTTCACGAGGTCGACCCGCTTCAGCCGGATCCTGAGGGCGTCGTCGACCAAGGTGAGGTGATGCGTGGCCCACGCGGCATAGAGCGTCTGCTGATCGCCGCGGCTCTCGACATAGTGCAGGGGCGTCCAGGTCACGTAGTGCCGCTGCTCCTCGTCGCGCTCGTCGACTTGCGGCTGCTGCAGCACGTGATGGCAGCGGCTCTTGGGGCTCTGGCTGTAGGTCGCCCGGCCCTTCAGCCGGTCGATGCGGATCTTCAGCAGGAGCTTGTCCTCGTACATCAGCGAAGTGGTGAGGCGGGGATCGCTCTGCCCCCATTCGACTGGCATCCAGTAGTGGCCGTCGTCGGTGAACAGTTCTAGCCAGTCCTCCAGCCGTTGCTGGTCGAGCAGCCGCGCCTCGCGCACCACGAAGTCGATCAGCTGCTGGTCGGTGGGCGTCACTTGTCACCCCGAGCGACATTCTTGTCATCCCGAGCAGAGCGAGGGACCTTTCGCGGCGCCAACCAAAGGTCCCTCGCTTCGCTCGGGATGACAGGGTGGTTCGTCTTCAACATCGCCCTACAAACTCATGGTCATGAACTTGGTCCAGGCGCGGAACTGGTTGCGCATCTGCCATTCGGAGGTGCCGTCGGTGACGACGTTGCGCCGCTCCGCCTCGTCGGCGACGTAGAGCCGCTGGACGTTGATCCATTCGTTGCCGTCGCTCGCGAGCCCCGCCTGCGCGCGCTCGTATATCTCGAGATCGTCGTGGCCGACGATCGAGGTCGGCGCGTTGACCAGCCGGTTGTACATCACCGTGCGCTCCAGCAGCATGTCGGGCGCGCCGACCAGCCGGAAGGTCCACGATTCGACCAGCGTCCGATCGGCCGCCAGCGGCTTGAAGACGCGCAACAGCTGGATCGGTCCCTTCAGCATGACGTTGGGGAAGTAGACCGTGTTGTGGCGGTTCTCGCCCAGGATCGCCTTGGCCCGCTCCTCGCCGTAGGCCGCAACCATCTGCTCGAAGTAGCCGGGCACCGCCGAATAATCCGAATGGATCGAGTGCGACACGCCGGTATGGCCGTGGCCATTGTCCCAGACGCGGATGCCCATGGTCTGGAAGAACTCGTACGAGCTCACGAAGGGGCCGTAGATCTCGACCGCCATCGGCTTCTTGGTGCCGGCCGGTGCCGCCTTCCAAACCTCGACCGCGGTGCCGGCCGACGACTGGTGAGCGATCATGGGATGGCAGGTGTCGGTCTGGTTCTCGACCAGCATCTTCCAATTGCAGGCGTGCATGTAGCGCAGCACGCCGCCGGCCACTTCCAGCCTGCCGACCGGCGAACGGTCGATCATGTTGTCGAGGCTGCTAAGCGCCTCGCCGAAGAACTCCTCGAAACCCGGCCCGACGTCGCTCTGCTTGGCGAACACGAAGCCGCGATAGTTGTGCACGTGGCGCACCGCGGTGATGCCGCGCGCCGCGCGGCTTTCGGTGAAGCTCGTGCCTTCGTAGCCGGACTTCAGCGGCACGCCCGCCAGGCTGCCGTCGAGGCGGAAAGTCCAGGCGTGGTAGGGGCAGCGGAAGAAGCGGCCGGTGTTGCCGCAGCTCTCGCCGGTGAGCCGCGTGCCCTTGTGCGGGCAGCGATTGTGCAGGACCTTTATGCTGTCCTCGGCAGCGCGCACCATAATCACCGGCTGCTTGCCGATCGTCGTGGCGTAGTAGTCGCCGACCTTCGGCACCTGGCTGTCGTGGCCGACATAGATCCAGGTGTTGGCGAACAGCTGCTCCATCTCGAGCTCGAACAGCTCCTGGTCGACGTAGAGGTCGCGATGGACCTCGGTCTCGCGCACCAGCGCCGTGATCGCCTGCCGGTTGCCGCGGTATTTGCCGACCATCACAGGAAGCTCTCGATCGTCTTGATGGTGTCGCCAAGCGCGCGGCCTTCGGCATCGGCCAGCGCTGCCGAGCGGAGGCGGCGCACCCAATCAGCAGCATCGGCGCGGCCTTCCAGGCGCTGTGCCATGGCCATGACTCGGGAGAACTTGCCCTCGCCCGAATCGTGCGTGTCGGAGTAGCCTTTGACCAAGCGGCGCGCTTCGAGGAGCTCGACCCCGAGCGCGATGTCCTTGCGCGCGGCGGCGCGCGCCTGCTCGAGCCAGGCTTCGATATGCGCCTGCTCGCGGCGATGGCGCAGCGTGCCGCGACGGAAACGCTTCACGCCGGCGAGCATGTAGAGCAGCAGGAACCAGCCGATGGTGCCGGACCTTACCCGCCGCCCGCGATCGACCAGCGGCCGCAGCGCCTTCACGACGCCGGGGCGCGATTCGATCCAGTGGCCGAGCGAAGCCGGCAGCGTGCCGCACACCTCCTCGATGCGCGGATGCATGAACTCGGTGGCGTAGACGATCTGGTCGGGCCGCGCCGCGACTTCGCGACTGACGCGGTCGAACCGGCTGGCCCGCGTCTTGAGATCGGCGACACGGATCACATCGTCGTACGCCATGGCGCGCGCGATCTGCTTGGCGGCCGCGCCGATCAATGGATGGCCGTTCGCCGACTGCGCTTCGAGCGCGGCAAACGCCTCGACGCGCTCGAGATACTCGCCGCCGTACGCCACGTCCTGGAAATCGACGACGCGCGCCAGTCCGGCAGCGATCATGGGATGCGCTGTTTCGGGGAGACGACGCGCGCGCGCCACCAGGGCGTCGAAGCCGGGATGGCCGACCGGTAGCAAGTCCGGAAACCGCTTGGCCGGGGCTCCGGCGCGCGGTGGCGCGCTGGGCGCGGGCGACCGCAACTCGTCGGTCGCCTTGTCGTAAGCGCGGCCGAAGGCACGCAGGCTTGCCTCGACACCGACGCCGGTCTCGCGGATCGTCGCCTCGTAGGCGTCGCGCCCGAACGGCAGGGCGCCCGAGCCGGCGAGCGCGCCGAACAGCGCGGCCGAGATCACGCTCTCGCTCTGCTCGGCGATGGCCGCCATGTCGAAGGCGAGGAACTGCTTGCTGCTGGCGCGCGCCGCCTCGAACACCGCCGCCGGATCGCCGGCGCCGTCGCTCGGCACGATCTTCTCGCTGACCGCGTAGGCGCGATGCGACGAGGCGATCAGCGTGGTGCGATCGGCCGACACCAGGCCCCGCTGCATGGCACGCCCCGCCTCCATCAGCTCGGCGCCGATCACGATGTCGACCTCGCCCGGCACCGGCATCAGCGACAGCACGGGCCCCCGTCCCGAGCCGTCCGGCTTGATCGCCTCGACGTAGTAGATGGTGGCGCCGGTGCGCTGGGCGACGCCCGGCACCGACGTCGCCTGCGCGAAGTAGCCCTGCGATTCGCAGAGCGCCACGATCCAGTCGAGCAGCACGCCGCCGCCCTGGCCGCCCATGGCCATCACGGCGATCGCGATCGGCCGTTGCGTGTCGAGGCGCGGCGCCGCAGCGCTCTGCGGGGT
>JAFAKN010000336.1 GCA_019235415.1 Alphaproteobacteria bacterium | reverse complement strand
GTGTTGTTGCTGGTGAGCGTCGCGGGCAAGGCGGCGTTGGTGATGACGCCGGCGCTGTTGCCGCTGAGGTTCACCACCGTGGTGTTGTTGCCGTTGAGGTCGAGCGTCGCGGCCGTCGCGCCGGTGCCGACGGCGAACCCCGTCATGTTTCCGATGAGGGATGCGCCAGCGCCGGTGCCGACCTTCAAGGTGCCACCGTCGATGGCGCCCGCGGCGGTGCCGGAGACGACCACCGACGAGGGCGCAAGCACCACCGTGCCGGTGTCGCTCGCCGAGCCGAAGTGCACGGTCACGCCGGAGCCGCCGCCTAAAGAGGTCGCGCCGGTCAATGCAAAGCCGGTGTTGCCCGCGGTCGCGCCGAAGGTCGCCGAGACACCGGCGTTGATGGTGAGGGCGTTCGACAGTGTTCCGGTGAAATTGCCCTCGAGCGTCGTATTGTTCCCGGCGAAGGTCACGCCGCCCGTGCCCAGCGCGCTGGCATTGCTGACCTGCAGCGTCCCGGCGTTGATCTGCGTGCCGCCGCTGTAGCTGTTACCGCCCGTGAGCGCGAGCGTCCCCGAGCCGTTCTGGATCACCAAGCCGGCGCCGGTGATCGTGTTGGCGACCGTCTGGTTGGTCGCCTGGTTGAAGGTGACGCTGCCGCTTTGGATGGCGATGTTGCCGATTATGTTCGAGCCGGCCTTCAAGGTGAGCGTGTTGACGCCGCCGGTGAAGGTGATGGCATTCGCGCGCGTCACGCCGTCGCCGCCCAGTCCGCCGGTGATCGTGCCGCTGTTGGTGATGGCGAGGCCCGAGCCGATGACGCCGACGCCGCCGGCGGCGTTGCTGCCGTTGCCCGAGCCGCCGCTGCCACCGGCGCCGCCGCTTCCGCCGCTGATGGCGCCGGCATTGACCAGGGACCCCACGCCATTGAAGAGGACGCCGATGCCACCGGCTCCGCCATCGCCGCCCACACCGGAATGGGGGGCGCTTCCGCCCGCTCCGCCCGCGCCGCCGGCTGTCGTACCCGTGTTGGTGAAGGAGAGACCGGCGCCATTCACCACGACGCCGTATCCACCGGCCCCGCCGCCGCCGCCACCACCATTACCCCCACCGCTGCCGCCCGCGCCGCCCTTGCCGCCGGTTGCGCCGCTGCTCGTCGTGGTCGTCGTAAGGACCGCGCCGTGAGCACCTCCACCGCCGCCACCACCGCCCCCGCTGCCGCTTAAGGTGTACGTCTGGCCGTCGACGCCGTTGGCACCGGCCGAGGCGCCGCCGGCTCCGCCTGCCGCCGCGCCTGAGCCCACGTCGGCTCCATTGCCACCGCCGCCGCCGATGCTGCCGGCGCCGCCCCCACCGCCGCCGCCACCGTCCCCTGAAAAGGGGGTGCCGGCGCCGCCTGTTCCTCCTGCGGTCGTATCGTTGGTCGATCCGGCAGCGCCGCCTGTGCTCAAGCCGGCGAGGCCACGGCCGCCCGCGCCGCCATCGGCCAGGGCCGGCCGCGCCGTCACGACCAACAGCGGCGTCAGGCACGTCGTGGCCAGCAGCACCACGGCCAGTCGAACGACGATTTCAGGACGAACGTTTCGCGGCCGCGGGACACTGCCCGCGCCGTGGGATGTCGGCCTGTTCGCAGGCCGTGCCGTTTGCGTACTCCCCCGCTGGTCCACCGCGATCTCTCCCCGAGATACAGCCTTCCGCCGGATACTCTAGCAGACGGATCGGGCGACCCGTGGGTCGTTGCGCCGATCGACCGGGCGATCGTCCGTGCCTGTGGCCGATCAACCCCCAGCGTCGCTGCAGGAAGTCGTGGCAATCGGCGCGCCGCTAAGTGAAGCGCGCTTCGCGGCAGCGTCGCCAGATCCACCGTCAAATGCTATCTAGACGTCGTGTCTAGAAAGAACGGAACGAAGCCATGGCACTCAGCATCAAGACCGAAGAGGCTGATCGGCTCGCTCGGCGCTTGAGCAAGCTCACCGGGGAGAGCCTGACCGAGGCGGTGACCAAGGCGTTGCGGGAGCGCCTGGAACGCGAGCGCCTTGGCCGTCGCGGCGCCGAGGATCTACCGGGCAGGCTGGCCGACCTGCTGACGCATGTACGCGCGGCATACGATACGCGCCCCGTAAGCCAGGCAGAGTGGGACTCCGCGAGCGGTGACGAGGAATGATCGTCGTCGATTCCTCGGCGCTGATTGCGATCATGTTCGGAGAGCCTTCGTCGGCGCCGCGGCTCGCGCGCCTGGCATCGGATCCGGAGCGAGTCATGTCCGTCGCGTTCTATCTCGAATCGGGGACGGTTCTGGCCGGCCGCCGGCGCGCCGATCGACTGCTCGCAATGGACGATCTCGATGCATTCCTGGCGAGCGCCGGCATCGAGCTCGCGACCGTCGATGCGAGCCAGGCGCGCCTTGCGCGCCCGCATCGAGCATGGCCGCGGCATGGGTCATGGCGGTACGTTCAATTTCGGCGACGCGTTTACCTACGCTTTGGCCAAGGCGCTCGACGCCCCGCTCCTTTTTGTCGGCGACGATTTCGCTGCGACCGACGCCAAAGTTGCCCTCACACCGGCGCGGCCGCCGCGCTGATTCACCAGGTGAAGCGCACGCCGACGTTGAGCGCGTGGTTGTCGGTGCCGGTGCCGATCTGGCCGTCGTAGCGCAGGTAGAGCTGGGCGTTGTCCGCCACCTGCGACTTGGCCGAGAAGCCGACTACCGCCGCGTCGCTCGCGGGCGTGGCGCCGTAGACGGTGAAGGCGTAACCGGGCGCACCGGCGAACGACGAGGTGATCGGCCGCTGGGTGTTGGCATACTCGTGCTGCCAACCCAGCCGGAAATCGAGGTCGAGGCTGCGCGCATTGCCGAGCCCGATGCTGCCGGCGAGATCGGCGCCGAAGATCGTGCGCAGCGAGGCCGTGGTCTGGGACTGCACGCTGAGGCTCAGCGAATTGGCGCCGCCCTCGTTGAAGGCGTTTTGGGTCACGCTGGAGCCTTGGAACAAGGCGAACGGCGTCACGCTGGCCTGTGCCGGCGCGTAGACATCGAGCTTGTAGCCGGCCTCGGCCTGGCCCAGCACTTGGTTGGCCGTGGTGCTGCCGGTAGCGACCCGCGGACTCAGTCCCGGAATGATGATCGAGCGGTTGAGCCAGTTGCTGTAGTTGGCGTAGCCGGCCAGCGCGTCGAGATAAAAGCCCCATTGCGTGAAGCTGCCGTAGGTCGCGACCGACACGCTGTTGCTGAAACCCTGGCCGCTAAAACTGTTGACCCACATGTTGCCCGACGTATAGCCGGCGCCGATGCCGACCACCGCACGCGGGTCGAAGCGGTAGTCGATGCCGGCCGCGCCGCCACCGAAGTTGTAGCTGAGCCCGCCGCTGTTGCTGGTACCGGCGACGTTGCCCAGCCCGCCGATCGCGCTCGCCCAGGTGCCCCATGGTCCGGGCGCGGCCGCATCGCACGCCTCGATGTCGCAGGCCTGCGCCAGCGCCGCACGCTGGCCGGCGTTGCTCGCGGCCGTGCCGCGGGCGTTGGCCATCTGCTGGCCGAGCGTGTTCATGAACAGGGCGGCGTTGTTGACGTTCATCGTGCCGAAGTCGGCCCATTGCTGGCCGCTGATGGCGTCGAGGATGGCCGGCGCCTGTGCCGAGCTGAGACCTTCTAGCGCACCGAACACGGTGGCGAAGTCGCCCGACGCGTTGGCGAACGTCGCGTTGAGCACCCCCGCAACTGCCTGCTGGTTGGGCGTGAGGCCGGCGATCAAGAAGCCGCTCTGCGCCATCGCGAGGGTGAGATAGACGTCGTTGGCGTCGTAGCTGAGCGACGGCGTCAGGAAGGCGAAGTTGCTGGTGACGCCCGAGTAGGTGCCGCTGACGCCGCCTGACGCGCGCAGGATGGTGTAGGTCGTGCTCGGCCCGTAGTTGCCGGGGGCGGCCTGCACCTGGACCGTGCCGCCGTTCAGGGTCGCGGTGCCGCCGACGTTGATGCGGTCGGCCTGACCCTGGGCATTGGCCTCGACCAGGTAGAAGCTGCCGGCGTTCTGCACCAGGTTGCCGCTGACCGTCAGAAGGCCGATCGAGTTGCCGGGCGACACCGTGCCGCCCGAGTTTACCGTCAGGCCGCCGACC
>JAFAKN010000139.1 GCA_019235415.1 Alphaproteobacteria bacterium | reverse complement strand
CCGGCCATCACCAGGCCGGCGGTCGACAGCACGCAGGCCGCCAGCAGGTTCCAGCGCCGCTCGTTCATGCGGTCGGAGATGCGCCCCCATACGACCAGCGATATGCCGCCGCAGATGTAGGGGATCATGGTGAGCCAGCCGACCTCCATGTCGCTCTTCACGCCCAGCGACTTGATGATCTGCGGGATGAAGATCAGCATCCCGAGACTGGCCGTCACGATGCCGATGTAGTTCAGGGCCAGCAGCAGCACGCGCGGATTGATCATCGATTCGACCAGCGAGTAGATGCGCACGCTCTCCTTGGCCTTGCGCTCGCCCGAAATGCGCCGAACCAGCCAGTCGCGTTCCTGCTGGGTCAGGAACTTGGCCTGCTGCGGATGGTCGGTCATCACGAAGTACCAGACGAGGCCGATGGCGATGGTGGGGATGGCCTCGGCCAGGTACATGATCTGCCAGCCGCGCAGGCCGAACAGGCCGTCCAGCCCGAGCAGCGCCGTCGAGAGCGGTGCGCCTCCGGCCACGGCGATCGGCAGGCCGACCAGGAAGCCCGATACGATGCGGGCGTGATGGCGGGCCGGGAACCAGTAGGTGAAGTAGAGGATGAGCCCCGGGAAGAAACCGGCCTCTGCCGAGCCGAGCAGGAAACGCACGACGGCGAAACTCGTGGTGCCGGTGACAAAAGCGGTCGCGCCCGCGAAGATGCCCCAGGTGATCATGATGCGGGCGATCCAGATGCGCGCGCCGACCTTCTCCAGGATCACGTTGCTCGGCACCTCGAACAGGAAATAGCCCCAGTAGAAGGTGCCGACGGCAAAGCCGAAGTCGCCCGCCGACATGCCGAGGTCGTCGCGCATGTGCAACGCCGCGAAGCTCACGTTGATGCGGTCGAGGTACGCAAGGACGTAGGCCAGCATCGCGAACGGCAGCAGGCGCGCGTAGATCTTGCGCATCGCGGAAGCTTCGATTGCCGCATCCATGGCGTTTCCTCGTTTATTTCATCGTGATCGACTCAAACGCTCTC
Organism: Alphaproteobacteria bacterium; assembly: GCA_019235415.1. Lineage (GTDB taxonomy): Bacteria > Pseudomonadota > Alphaproteobacteria > Reyranellales > Reyranellaceae > Reyranella. The sequence goes on along the minus strand of JAFAKN010000139.1, from coordinate 1,007 downwards.
CAACGCTTACGCATACCGAGTGAAGACGCTAGCAAACGGGCTGCCTAGCGGTCGAGGCCCATCTGCCTGCACAGCAAAACCAGCGCCTCGTAGATCACATGGGCACAGAGGTGAGCGGCCATGCCGTTCACGTCCTGCGGCGGGCTCACCGTGTTGACGTCGACCGCGACGATGTTGAGGTCGGTGAGGCAGCGCAAGAGGTCGATGCCTTCGCGCGCCGAGAGCCCGCCCCACGACGGCGTGCAGACGCCCGGCGCGCAGGACGGATCGAACACGTCCATGTCGAAGCAGAGATAGACCGGCCGCTGGCCGACCCGGTCGCGGAACTCGGCCATGCGCTGGGCGAAGCCGCCGCGAACCAGCTCGTCGAGCGACACGACCTTGTAGCCGAGGCTGAGCGCACGCGGCACGACCCCCTGGGCATAAGTCGTGCTCCGGATGCCGACGTGCCAGGAGAATTCGGGATCGACCAGGCCCTCCTCGGCGACGTGCGTGAACTGAGTGGCCGAGTTGTACTTCTCGTCGGCGCCGTAGGGATAGGAATCGGTGTGCGAATCGATGTGCAGCGCCGCCATCTTCTTGTGCTTCCTGCCGACCGCGCGGGCCACCGGCACCGTGACCGAGCCGTCGCCGCCGATGGTGATGGGAATGGCGCCTGACTCGACGATGCGGTCGACCGCCTGCTCGGTGCGCTCGAACGCATCGACGATCTTCGACGGCGTCAGCCGCACGTTGCCGCAGTCGACCAGGCCGAGCGCCGCCACCGGATCGAAGTCGGCGTGGGTCGGGTTGAAGCGCCGCATGAGCGCCGATTGCTGGCGAACCGAATCGGGACCGCCGCGCGCCCCGATGCGCATGTTGGTGCCGCAATCGAACGGGATGCCGAGGATCGCCGCCTTGTTCGCCGGACCGGGCCGCCCGTAGGGCGCGCCCATGAAAGTGACGGGCGCCGTAAAGAGTTCCGCGTCGCTCAGACGGTCCATGTCAATCCCCCGCAATCCCCGGAT
>JAFAKN010000647.1 GCA_019235415.1 Alphaproteobacteria bacterium | reverse complement strand
AACAGGTGGACATAGGCCACCACCACGGCGAAGTCGGAGAACAGCAGGAACTCGAGCGGCTGGCTGGTGATGCCGGCGCCCATCAGGGCCTGGTTGAAGATGCCGTTGCGCCCGAGGAAGGGGATCCACGAGATCATGCGGATGATGTTCGACGTCAGGAACGGCACGGTGCACAGCAGGAAGAGGCCGATCTGCACCAGCACGCCGCGCACGTGGAACACCAGGAAGTAGGCGATGTTGAAGCCCAGCACCAGCGTGACGGCCCAGACGATCAGGGCGAACTTCAGCGAGCTGGCGTAGAGCCGCAGCGTCACCTCCGAGCGGAACAGGTCGATGTAGTTGTCGAGGATGAAGGTCGGGATGATGTCGGTTCGCTCGAAGTCGAAGAAGCTCACCGCCAGCACCACCAGCATCGGCAGGCCGAAGAACAGCAGCAGAACCAGGACCAGCGGCGAGACCTGCAGCCACGACGCCCGCTCGCCGGCCGGGTCGACGGCGAGCGGCTCGGCGGCGGGTGCGGCAGCGGGCGCGAGAAGCGCGTCCGCCGCCTCGTGCGTCATGGCCATGGCGCGGGGGTCCCGGCGCCGCTCAGGACGAGACGAACTCGTTCCAGCGCCGCGTCAGGTAGCGGTCCTCGTCCATTACCGTGTTCCAGCAGGCGATGTTGCCCATGCGGTCCCAGATGCCGCCGCCGTCGCGCGTCACGCCCTTCTTTTCCATGAGCGCGCCGTAGGGATCCTTGATGTCGACCGCGGCCGGCTTGCCCTCGTACCAGTAGTCCCATTCCTCCGGCGTCAGGAACTTCTTGGCCGTCGCGGGCACCGCCGAGTAGTAGCCCTGCTTGGCGATGAAGCCGCCCTGCCAGCCGGAATTGTACCAGTTGATGTACTGCATGGCGCAGTCGAGCTTCAGCCCGCTGAGATGCGCCATCGGCGCCAGCCCGACGAACCAGCCGCGATAGCCTTCCTTGAGCGGCACGTAGTAGCAGTCGATGCCGCGCGAGCGCACCGCGGTGACGGCCGGCGACCACATCGACTGGATCACCACCTCGCCCGAGGCCATCAGGTTCACCGACTGGTCGAAGGTGCTCCAGAACGAGCGGAAATGGCCGCCCTTCTTGAGATCGATCATGATCTTGATGGTCTTGTCGATCTCGTCCTTGGTCATGTTGCCCTTGTTGCCGTACTTGAAGTCGCCGCGTGCCTCGAGCGCCATGGCGACGTCGATCACGCCGACGGCGGCGTAGTCGACCAGGGCCGTCTTGCCCTTGTACTTGGGATCGAGCAGGTCCTTCCAGCTCGTGATCTTGTCGCGGCCGCCGACCAGGTCGGGCCGGATGCCGAGCGTGTCGGCGTTGTAGATCGTCGGCACGAAGGTCAGGAAGTCGGTCGCCTTGTTCGCGAGCTTCTTGCCGTCCTTGTCCGCGTAGAACAGGGAGTTGAACGGCGACAGGCCCTGACTAGAAGCCTGCTCGCCGTTGGGATAGGCGTTCTTGGTGAACAGCGGCACCGTGTCGGCCCATTGCTTGTACTTGGCCACCGGGATCGGCATCAGCACGCCCTTGCCCACGAGATAGGGCACCTTGGTGCTGTCGATGTTGTCGATGTCGATGGTGTTGGGCTGGGTGAGCGAGCGGTTGATCTGGAAATCGTCGGTGATGGCCTGCATCACCAGCTTGAAGCCGAGGTCCTTGCCGGCCTGCTCGCCGATCTCCTTGATCACGGCATACGAGCCGCCGGCCACGACCAGCGTCACGTCCTTGGTATTCTGCGCCCACACGGTGGGAAAGCCGCCGATCGCCTCGGTCGCGACGGCGGCGCCGCCGGCGGCTGCGCCCTTAAGCAGAAGTCGACGATTGAGCTTGCCAAAAGGCCGGGAAACTTTGCGGGTCATTCGACGCCTCCGTTCGAAGTGCTCCCCTTGAGTCATGAAACGCACGAGACACGACGCTGAACGCCGAAAACGCAACGGTGCGCCGATGATCCATCCGCATAGGTGGCGTGGCAAGGGCAAGGGATCGCCTTGCGGGCGCGCCGCGCCTCGTTTCCTCCCCAGCAACGCTGGGGAGGTGTCGCCGTCACCGCGCTTGTAACCAAGCGCGCGAGGCGACGGAGGGGTCATAGGGTCGGACGGCGTCTGCGACTCATGCCCCCTCCGGCCCTTCGGGCCACCTCCCCATCGCGGCGTCCGCGATGGGGAGGAGAACTGCCTTACACCGCCGGGCGGCTGCGGATGTCGTCGGATACCTTGCGCTTGAGAAACTGCCCGTCGCGCAGGTCGCCGTGGAAGGCGCCTTCCTCGACGACGACCTTGCCGCGCAGGATGGTGGTGGCCGGCCATGCCGTCACGACGTGGCCTTCCCACGGCGTGTAGTCGGTCTCGTGCAGGTCGGCGGCGCGGATGGTCTTCGAGAGGCCGGTCTGCAGCAACACGATGTCGGCGTCGGAGCCCACCGCCAGGGCGCCCTTGCGCGGATAGAGGCCGAGGATCTTGGCGGCGTTGCTCGAGACCATGTCGACGAAGTGCGCCGGCGAGTAGCCCCGCTTGGTGACCATCTGGGTGTACATCAGGCCGACGCGTGGCTCGACGCCAGCGTTGCCGCCGGTCACGTCGTCGATCCGGCTGCCCTGCAGCTCGGCGCGCAGCGGGCAGCACAGCTCGTCGGTGGCGATGGCCTGGATGGCGCCGCGATTGGTCGCTTCCCACAGACGCTTCTGGTCCTCGGGAAACTTGAGCGACGGGTAGGTGTGATACATCTGCCCGCCCGGCTTCTTGTAGTCCTCGGCGTTGTACATCAGGTACTGGTGCAGGGTTTCGCCGTACATCGGGAAGCCACGCCCCCGCGACGACTCCAGCGCCGCGACACCGGTCGCCGCCGAGACGTGCACCATGTAGAGCGCGGCGCCCTCGACGTTCTCGGCCAATCGGATGACGCGGTTGAAGGAGAGCTCTTCGCTCAGCGTGTTGTGGACCTCGGCCAGGTGCTCGAAGTGCACGCGGTTCTCGCGCATCAGCTTCTCGTACATGAACATGACGATGTCGTTGTCCTCGGCATGGATGCACGCGATGCCGCCCTCGGCCGCCACCACCTTCAGGGCATCCCAGATATGGCCATGCGGCATCATCAGCTGCATGCCCATGCCCGGGATGATATCGGTCGTGAAGATCTTCACGCTGGCATGGCCGTCCTGGATGGCATCGGCGAGCTGGCCGAACTGCGGTAACGGGATAGCGCCCAACAGCATCAGATGAAAGCCGTAGTCGCAATGACAGGCGCCTTTCCAGGTGCTCTGCATGTGCTCGATCGACTGCTGGATGGTGCGCTCGTGCGCGCAGGGCACGA
>JAFAKN010000345.1 GCA_019235415.1 Alphaproteobacteria bacterium | reverse complement strand
CTCGCGCTCGTCGGGCCGGCTCATCAGCACCTTGCGCATCTCGGCGTTGACGAAGTCGTCGAACAGCCAGCCCGCCTCCGACAGCACTTCGCGCGCGCGGCGCAGTTGTTGGTCCATGGTCAAGTCTCCTGCTGGGAGCGCGCCACTCCAGTGGCGCTCTTCTTCGGTGCATCGACATCCCATGAGGCGCCAATGGAGTGGCGCGCTCCCAGCTCCGCCTTGATGCCCACTTTGAATCGCTCGATCTCCGCCCATTGCGCGGCCTTCCATTGCGCGATCTCGATGTCGGCCTGCGCCTTCAGGCGCTTGACGTCGGCGTCGGCCGCCGCGGCCTGCTTCGCGATCTCGATCTGCGCCAGCGCCGCCTGCGTCGCGGGGTCGGGCTGGGCCGGCGATGGCGGTTGTGGGGCAGGGCTGACCCCCTTCGCCAAGGCTTCGGGGGTTGCGAAGAACATCCCGGGCGACTTGAAGCCCAGCGTCTCGGTCACCTTCTGCGCGCCGTTGGCGATGTTCTCGGGCGTGACGTAGGGCCCGTTCGCCTGGCCGCCCTGCAGCGCGATCAACTTCTCCTGCAGGCTGCCGATAAGGCCGAGCTGCTGCAGCGACTGGTCGCGATTGCCGGTGCCCAGCCCCGTATTGACCGAGAGCTCCATGTCGTCGGGCCACTGGCGGGGATCGCACGAGACGAAGCCGTTGCCCGCCCAGTACTGCACCGGCCCGGATCCCGTCCCCGATCCTGGCCCGTGGGTGGCGGCGCGCTTGATGGCGCGATAGACCAGGCGGTAGAGCCGCTTGATCGCGGTTTCCGCGAGCACGCGGGCTATGAGCTCCTGGCGCTGCTGGGCGGCGCCCATCAGCATGTTCATGCCCGAGGCGGTCTTGTTGAGGCTGTCGGCGTCGAGGCCCTGGTTGTTGCGCACGATGCCGGTGCGGTTCTCGCGCACCGTCGCCATGAACTCGAGCGCGCTCAGCGCGGCCGGCGCGACCGAGGGCACCTGCACCCAGGCGACGTGGTTCTCGCCCGGCAGCGCGCCCGGCTTCAGCCGGATCGGCGAGCCCGGCACCCAGTCGATCAGGGTGTCCAGCGTGACCTGGTCGCTGACGATCGGCCGCGGCCGGTTGCTGAGGTAGAGGTTGTCGAGAAGGCCGCGCATCAGGACGGAGCCGACCTGCTGCAGGTCCTGCGTCTGGTCGAACAGCGAGCGGCCGACGATGGTGTGGCTCATCAGGATGGGCGAGGCGAGCACGATCGACGCCGGCCCCTCCCACGGCACGCATTCGAGGATCCTGCCGGCCGTGCCGCCGGCATGGGCGTAGACGATGCGCAAAAGCTCGCTGATGCCGTCGCCGTCCTGGTCGGCGCGCAGGTAGGCCACGACCACCCACAACGGCCGCTCGCTGTCGCCCCTCCCGTTGCCCAGCGTGTCGCGCTCGGGCGAGTTCAGGAGCGCGCTCGCGTTGCGCTGCGCCTCTTCGGGCGAGAGGTCGCGCTCGGAGCGCAGCTCGTCGACCTCGGCCGGCGAGAGCCCCATCTCGACCAGGTCCGACGCCGTGACGCGCTTGCGGAAGCCCAGGAACGAGGCCTTGTCCTGGTCGCGCGCCGTCGGCGTGAACAGGATGTCCTCCGGCGCAATGTTGTCCGCGACCACCCGCTGTCGCCGCGTGATGACGGTGATGGTGCCCGACCAGGTCACCCCTGCCTCCCCCGTCAAACGGGGAAGGTGGTCCGAAGGACCGGAGGGGGAAAGCCCCACTCCCGCCCCCGCCTCTCCCACGTCGAGGGGACCGAAAGAACCGGGCGCCGAGCCAGGCGGAGGGAGAGCCCCCTCGACGCGGCTCGCGAGAGGCACCGTCGGCGCCTCGTCCTGCTCGAGCTCCAATGCCAGCTCGGCGCCCTGCCCTTCCGCCTGCGCCATGACGAGATCGAGGGCGTCCTGCGGAAGGGCCTGAACCTTTATGCGGTGCTTGTCGAAAAACTCCTCGAGGTCGACCGTGACGGCGCCGAGGCGGTACATCAGCGCGTCCTTGATCAGCCAGTAGAGGATGCGGAAGCCGTCGTTCTGGCGCATGAAGA
>JAFAKN010000295.1 GCA_019235415.1 Alphaproteobacteria bacterium | reverse complement strand
CCCTGCAGCCGCGCGAACGGCGTGATGAACGCCTCGGCGTTGGTGCCGAGGTCGAAGCGATATCCCGACTCGAGCTGGCCGTACGCCTGGTTGGCGCCCGCCTGGCCCACCGCCGTGCGGCCAGCCATGCCGGGAATGTTGATGCTGCGGTTGAGCTGGTTGCCCGAGTAGGCGTAGCCCACGATGCCGTCGAGATAGATCGGACCCTGCAGCCAGCTGCCGTAGACGCCGACGTCGACGGTGTTGCTAAAGCCCTGGCCGGAGAAGCCCGACACCCACTGCGAGCCCGTCGTGTAGCCCAAGGCCACGCCGGCCAGGAAGTTGTCGGTGAAGCGCCGGTCGAGGCCGCCCGCGAAGCCCCCCACGTTGTAGGTCACACCGCCCAGGCTGCTGCCCGAGCCCACTGTGCCCAGGCCGCCGAGACCGCCGCCCCAAGCACCCCACTTCGCCGGCTCGGTCGTGTCGCAGGCCACGTCGCAGGCCTCGGCCAGCGCCACCTTGTTGCGCCCGCGCGCCGTGCCGCCCGCCATGTCGGAGAAGTTGCTCATGAACAGCTGCGCGGTCTGCACCATGGAGTTGGAGAAGCCGGAGTAGTTCATGCCACTGAGCGAGGTCAGGATGGCCGGCACCTGGCTCGGATTGCTGCTGGCGAGGTTACCCAGCACCTGGGCGTAGTCGCCGCTCGCCTGCAGCACCGAGCCGTCGAGCGCGCCGCCCACCGCCGCCTGCACCGGGTTCTGCGCCGCCGCCAGGAAGCCGCCGATCGTGATCGTGAGAAAGACGTTGTTGGCGCCGTAGCTCAGCGACGGCAGCAGGAAGGGATTGCTCGAGCTCACCGACCCGAAGCTGCCGCTCACACCGCCGGACGAGTTCACGATGCTGTAGGTCGTGCGTGGCGCGTAGACGCCGTTCAGCGGCGTGACCGCGACAGTGCCGCCCTGGATGGTGGTCGCACCGCCGACCGACAGCGCATCATTCTGACCCTGCGCGTTGACCTCGACGTTGTAGCTGGTGCTCGAGGCGAGGGCGGCATTGCCGGCGACGGTGATCGTGCCGATCGAGTTGCCCGGCGACAGGATCCCGCTGTTGGCGAGGTTGCCGACGATGATGGGATTGCCGCCGAGAAAGCCGGTGTTGAGCACGTTGCCAAAGAACGTGCCGTTGCTGTTCAGCACGCCGCCGTTGGCGAAGTTGCCGATGAACGTGCCGTTGCCGCCCAGCAAGCCGGTGTTGGCGATGCTGCCCAGGATCGTGCCGCTGTTGAGCAGCAGGCCGCTGTTGCCGACGTTGCCCAGGATCGTGCCGCTGTTGCCGAAGGCGCCCGAGTTCAGCACCGTGCCGATGATCGTGCCGCTGTTGGCCGCCGTGCCGGCGTTCACCACCCCGCCGGTGATCGTGCCGCTGTTGGTGAGCGAGCTGCCGCTGCCCACCGTCACGCCGCTCGCCAGGCTGCCGGTCAGGATCAGCGAGCCGCCATTGAGGATGGTGCCGCCGGTGTAGGTGTTGGCTCCGCTCAGGGTTTGCGTGCCGCCCAGGATCGTGACGCTGCCGCCAGTGCCTGGATAGGTGATGCTGCCGCCCGGGCCCGGATACGAGCCGTTGTCGGCGATGGTGCCGGAGAAGGTGCCGCTGGCGTTGGTGATGGTGAGGTTCTGGCTGCCGAGGAAGACCTGCCCCGAGCCCGTCAGCGCCTGGATGGTCTCGGCCTGCCAGCCGCGCGTGATGTCGAACACGCCATTGTTGATGACGCCCGAAGAGGACGCGATGCTGCCCGGGCCGGAGACCAGCAACTGGCCGCCCGCCGCGATCGTGGTCGGCCCGGTATAGGAGTTGGTGGCGCTGAGCTGCAGCGCCCCGCCGCTGCTGACGGTCACGCCGCCGGGACCCGACACGACGCCGGCCAGCCCGATCGGCACGTTCGTACCGTCGACGATCAGTGGGCCGTTCGCGGTCGTTGCCAGATTGGCGGTGGTGACGAAGAACGGCGTGTAGGCGATTGCCTGATCGGACAGGTCATACAGCACGGAGTTCTGGGTAAAGAACGGGAGACCGATGGTGCTGGAGACTCCAGTATTGATCGTACCGGAAAAGGTGCTCGGGTAGGGCGATTGTCCACTGGTAACCGTCGCACTTGAAGGCGCCAAGCCTGGAACCCCCGCGCCATCAGGCGTCGCGCCCGTGATGGTTATGCCCACCCCTGTGTTGACGTTGCCGCCGGTACTGACAGCGCTGGCATCTTGATTCGTCTTGAGGTTGAGAGTTGGGGTTCCGGTATCCAGCAGAGCGGACTGAGACGTCTGCACGACAGCTGGCTTGGATTGTCCCGGTGCCGTCAGCGCATAAGCGAAGTTGGCGCCGAACTCGGTCGAAGAATTGTTGCCTGTCGCTCCGCCGTAGGGGTTGGGAAACGTAAAGGTTTTGGCTGCCGACCAGGGTATCATACCCGGCATGTTGGCGGTTTGAGCGGGCGGTCCGACCGCGGCGAATTGGCCGAGCAATTGCGGTGTCAGGCCCACGGTCACGCAAGGGCTGCATTGGGTTACCGGTTGCGTTTGGCCCGCCAGCGAGACCACCTGAGTGCCGACCGGCTGATTGGAGATCACTCCCGGACCGGGCGGAATGTTGGCCGGATTGGGCTGCCCGTTGGCGGAAACGACGTATCCCTGCGTCAGCCCCGGAACGATGATCTGGCCCAGCAGCCCTCCGGCAATATACCCCGTGTTGGTACCGCTCGCGAAGTCACCTGCTCCGAACGTCCCGTAGTACAAGCCGTGGGCCGGAGGGGGAGGCGGTGTCGGACCTGGCGGATTCGGATTGAAGTAACTCGGAAAATATATCGTGCCGATTTGTGAGTTCGAATATTGATAAAGCGCGTTGACTTGAAACCCGGGAGAAGCCGTGACCGTGACTGAGGGCATCGCGGCACCTTGGGCATAAAAGCTGACTGTCGGCACCTGGGCGATATTGCCAACGTATTTGGTACCGTCGTTATAACTGTACGTGACGCCGTTACCGATGTTTCCAAGGGAAGATTTCGGAGCACTCGATTGGCCGCCCAAACTGCCGCCCCATGTGTTGTTGTTGTAGGCCGCATTGAATACGGCTGAGCCAGTATCGAACAAATAAGGCTGCGCTTTGCCGCCGCTTCCGATCGCGACATTGATCCCGAGGCTCAAGTTGTTCGTCGTCGGGTCGTAATTGTAGTTGAGAGGAATGCTCATGGACTGCTGCGCCAACGCCGTTGCGCTCGTGCAACAAACGACGGCCAAGCCGGCGATGGCCGTGCGCACGGTGCGGATTCCCATTTGTTCCCCCTCACCCGACAGACGCAGCATCATCCGCCAACCCGTCACCAGCTGACACGCACGCCGGCGGTGAGGGCGTGGCTGGAATCCTGGCCGGCGATGTTGCCTTCGTACCGGGCGTAGATCGAGGCTCCGTCGGCCACCGTCGTGCTCGTCGTGAAGCCGACTACCGCGCCGTCGCGCGTCGGGCTGATGCCATAGGTCGTGAACGGCGAGGCGGGCGCGCCCACGAACGACACCGACACCGGCCGCGTCGTGTCGGCATACTCGTGGCTCCAGCCCAGTCGCAGCTGGGCTAAAAGCTTGTCGCGCCAGCCCATGTTC
>JAFAKN010000037.1 GCA_019235415.1 Alphaproteobacteria bacterium | reverse complement strand
TGCCGATCGTGTCGGCGCTGTTCCCGATCCCCAAGATCGCGCTCCTGCCGCTCCTGATCCTGTGGTTCGGCATCGGCGAGCCGTCCAAGGTCGCCACCATCGCGCTGGGCGTCTTCTTCCCGACCGTGATCTCGGCCTACAGCGCCTGCGATTCGGTGCCGCGCAACCTCATACGCATGGCCCAGAGCTTTAGTCTGCCCGGCCGTGACATCGTCGCGAAGATCCTGCTGCCCGGCGCCATGCCCGGCATCCTGGCGGGCTTTCGCATCTCCGCTTCGGTGGCGCTGCTGCTGGTGGTCGCGGCCGAGATGATCGGCGCCCAGTACGGCATCGGCGCCTTCGTGCTGGCGGCCGGCAACCTGATGCAGACCGACCAGCTGCTGGCCGGCGTCGTCATGCTGTCGATCCTGGGGCTCCTGATCGCCTGGGGCCTCGGCCGCCTCGAGCGCTCCCTGCTGCGATGGCGCTGACGCGGACGGCCGGATGGCTTGATCTCAACGAAAACCGGAAGACTTGTTCATGCGGCGTCCATCGTCAGGCGAATCCGGGCGGCACCGGGCACGGCGGCAGCAGCTTCTCGACCGCCTTGGCGATGCCCAAAAGCTTGGCCTCGCCCCAGCGCTTGCCGACCAGCTGCAGGCCGATCGGCAGCCCCTCCTTCGAGAAGCCGCAGGGCAGCACGATCGCGGGCCGGCCCGTGAGGTTGGCCAGGAAGTTGTACGACGTGCCGGCCAGGAAATAGGGATGCTCGACGCCGTCGATGCGCAACGGCTGGTGCGACGGCTGCCGCAGGAACGCCGCGTCCGGCATCACCGGCATCAGCCAGGCGTCATGGTCGTCGAGGAAGGACTCGCACTGGCGCATCAGCCGGTCGCGACGGTCGAGCACCGCGAAGAATTCGGCCATGTCGAGCCGCGCGGCGCGCGCCCGCGACCGCGGCGAGGGATCGGGCGAATCGGCGCCGCCGAACATCGGCTCGCGCTCCTCCAGCGGCAGGAGCGCCAGCACTTCGTATTGCAGGAGGTCCGACCAGTCGTCCCAGGCCAGCTGCCAGTCGAGCCCGGCCGGCTCGGCGCGCTTCACCTTGGCGCCGGCCTTGGCCAAAAGCTTGGTTGTCGCCTGCACCACGGCCGCCGTCGCCGCCGACACCGTCACCAGCGGGTTGCTCTCGATCATCGCGAGGCGCAGGTCGCCCATCTTCACGGCCGGCGTCGGCCCGATCGGCACTGGAGCCGCCTCGGCCTCGGTGCCGTCCGGCCCGGCGATGATGCGCAGCGCCAGCTCCAGGTCGTCGACCGAGCGCGCCAGCGGGCCGAACACGCCCATCCAACGCACGGTCCGCGTCTTGCCCGGCAGGTCGGGCACGTGGCCGCGGCCGGGCACCCGCCATTCGCTGGGCTTCAGCGAGAAGATGCCGTTGTAGTGCGCGGGATTGCGCACCGAGCCGCCGATGTCGCTGCCGAGCTCGAGCGGCGAGAAGCGGGCCGCGACCGCCGCCGCCCCGCCGCCGGTCGAGCCGCCGGGACCGCGCTCGGCATCCCACGGGTTCTTGGTGACGCCGAACAACGGGCTGTCGGTCTGAAAGTCCATGCAGAGCTCGGGCACGTTGGTCTTGCCCAGGATCACCGCCCCCGCCGCGCGCAGGCGGCCGACCAGGCTCGCATCCTGCTTGGCGACGTTGTCCTTCAACGGCGCGAAGCTCGAGGTCGTGTGCAGGCCCGCGACGTCGAACGCCTCCTTGATGGTGATCGGCACGCCGTGCAGCGGCCCCAGGCTCGCATCTCGCTTGCCGTTCTTCCTGGCCGCCAAGCGGTCGGCCGCGCGTGCCGCCTTCAGCGCGCCCTCGCGGTCGACCACAACCAGAGCGTTGATCGACCCGTTCAGGCGATCGATGCGCGCCAGGTGTGCCTCCGTCGCCTCGCGTGCGCTCAGCCGGCCATTTCGTATGGCGCGGGCAAGCCGGGTCGCCGTCTCAAAGCACGGATCCATGCATGCCTCCCCTGCGTGGCTCCGAGACTAGCGGCGCTCGAAGCGGACGGCTATAGAGCCAAATCGTTCTTGGGGAAGCCATGAGCCTGGGTAGCAAAACCCTGTTCGTGACCGGCGCGAGCCGCGGTATTGGTCTCGCGATTGCACTCCGGGCGGCGCGTGACGGCGCCAACATCGCCATTGCCGCCAAGACGGTGAAGCCCGACCCGCGATTGCCCGGCACCATCTTCACCGCCGCCGAGGAGATCGAGAAGGCCGGCGGCAAGGCGCTGCCGCTGCCCTGCGACATCCGCGACGAGCAGAGCGTCGAGAAGGCCGTCGCCGACACCGTCGCGCGCTTCGGCGGCATCGATGTCCTGGTCAACAACGCCAGCGCCATCAGCCTCACCGGCACGCTCGCCACGCCGATGAAGCGCTACGACCTGATGCATCAGATCAACGCCCGCGGCACCTACCTGGTGTCGCAGAAGTGCATCCCGCATCTCTTGGAGGCCGCCAACCCGCACGTGCTGAACCTTTCGCCGCCGCTCGACTTCGACGTGAAGTGGTTCGCGAACCACGCCGCCTACACGCTCGCCAAGTACGGCATGTCGATCTACGCTTGGGCGATGGCCGCCGAATTCAAGGGCGATGCTCAAGGGAAAGGGGCCGTGGCCTTCAACTGCCTGTGGCCGCGCACCGGCATCGCCACCGCCGCCATCCAGAACGTTTTAGGCGGCGAGGAAGGCATGAAGCGCTGCCGCAAGCCCGAGATCATGGCCGATGCCGCCTATGTTATTCTCAACCGCGCCGCGCGCGACTGCACCGGCAATTTCTTCATCGACGACGAGGTGCTGGCCGCGGAAGGGGTGAAGGACTTCGACAAGTACGCGGTCTCACCGGGCACGCCGTTGATGCCCGACTTCTTCGTGCCCGCACCTGGCGCGCGCACGCTGGTGGGACGGCCTTAGCGTGGCGACTTTCATGCTGGTCCACGGCGCCTGCACGGGCGGCTGGATCTGGGAGAAGGTGGTTCCGCTGCTGCAGGCCAAGGGCCACCGCACCTGCGCGCCGGACTTGCCGGGGCTCGGCAACGACCGCACGCCGCCAGCGATGGTGACCTTGGCCGACAACGTCGAAAAACTGTCCCGTCTGCTGGACAAGATGGAAGAGCCGGTGGTGCTGGTAGGCCATTCGCTGGGCGGCATCACGATCAGCGCGCTGGCCGAGGCGCGGCGCCGCAAGATCAAGGCGCTGGTCTATCTCTGCGCCCTGCTGCCGACCTCGGGCAAGACCGGCAAGGACATGAGCTCGCTCGAGCCCGATACGATGTTCCGGCTATCGCGCGAGGTCAGCCCCGACGGCCTCACCTACACCTTCTCGCGCGACAAGTTGCCGGTCCTGTTCTACGCCGACGTCTCGCCCGAGGACCGCTACCGGGCGATGCAGCGCCTGCGGCCGCAGCCGATCTCGATCTCGACCACGCCGGTGACGCTCACCGAGGAGCGCTTCGGCTCGGTGTCGCGCTGGTACATCGAGTGCACCCTCGACAAGGCGGTACGCCTCAAGCTGCAGCGGCTGATGGTCAAGATGACGCCGTGCAAGGTCATCACCATGGAGTGCGGCCACTCGCCCTTCTTCAGCAACCCCGAAGAACTGGTCGAGCACCTGGAGACGATTGCGGGCGCCTGACTCCGCAAGCCTGTCATCCCGAGCGCAGCGAGGGATCCTTAAGGCTACAGGAAAGATCCCTCGCTACGCTCGGGATGACAGAGGTGTCGTCCGTCGGTAGGCTCAATCGAAGAACGCCAAGGTCCGCACCTCGATGCTCTGGCGGGGCTTGGCATCGGCCGGCGAGGTCGGATCGTCGAAGGCCGAGTGCAGCGAGAAGCGGGCGCGGCCGTCCTTCAGCGAATCGTAGCACTTGATCAGGATCGCTTCGTCGCGCGTCATGCGCGGGAAGTAGTACCAGCGATGGTCGGCATTGTAGACGCCCTGGTAGATCTCGCCGGTGCGGTCGACATAGACCAGGTCGCACACCGCGAGGTCGCGTGGCGCGATGCTCTCCGAATCGACCAGCCCCAGCGGCGACATCTCGACCGGATCGTGGGCGATGTTGCGCCACACGTTGTACTCGGCGAACCGCTTCTTCAAGCGGGTCTCGGCCTCGTCCGCCGGCAACAGGTCGCGCACGCGTTGCGGGCCGGACCTCTCGGTATAGTCGTTGTGCACGCTGCGCACCGGCGTGCGCAGGCCGCGCTCGACGGCGCGGTCGGCGGTACGGATGGTGTGGTCGAACACCACGACCTTCGACGCGCCGGTCTCGCGCTTGACCAGCGCCTCGACCTCGGCGTTGTACCTCGTGCGCACTTCCGCCTCGTCGTAGAAGTCGCGGACCTCGGTGTCGTGGTGCGCCAGGATGAACGCCTGGCGATCGAGCGACAGCTCCTTGGCGATCGGCCGGCCGTCGTGGATGCGCACGACGAAGTCGCGATAGTTGCCGACGCGACGTGCGAGGCCGGTGCCCGGCGGCGGGTTGTAGGTGACCGGCTTGACGCTGAGATCAGCGAGGTAGTTGACCGGCGCCTCGACCCAGGCCTGCAGCGGCACCGTCGGAACGCGTTGGGCTGTCTGTACGGACGTCATGGCTGCACCCGTTGTTGTCGGCGTTTGGCCCCAGAGATTGTGCGCGCTTTACCGCGTTCAAGCGCCTGCGCCTCACGAGAACTTCTCATAGGGCCATGCGGGCTCCTACGCTGCGAGGTCCAGGATCTCCATGACCTCAGCCGGTCCCTTGATCGGCCGCGGGTTGTTGAGCACGGCGCGGTCGTGCATCGACTTCTCGGCGATCTCGCGGAAGCGGTCGCGGCCCACCCCGACCTCGGACAGCCGACCAGGCAGGCCCAGCGTCTTCACGAGGCTCGCGACCAGGTCGGCCGCCAGGACGTCCGGCCGGCCGAAGGCGTCGCTCACCCGTTGCTGGCGCTCGGCGTTAGCTGAAAGGTTCCAGCGCAGCACCGACGGCAGCATGACGCAGGAGGTATGGCCATGCGGCACGTGGCAGGCGGCACCCAGCACATGGCCGATGCCGTGGCTGGCGCCGGTGCCGACGCCCGATGTTCCCGCGCCGATCGAGAGCCACATGCCGAACTGCAGGTCGAGGCGGGTGTCCATGTCCTCGGGCTTGGCCTTGTGCGCCGGCAGCGCGCGTGCCAGCAGCCTCAGGGCCTCGGTCGCAGTGCCCAGCACGAAGGGGTGCGCCTGCAGCGCGCAGAGCCGCTCGACGGCATGGTCGACCGCCTTCACGCCGGTCGACAGCATCAGGTCCATCGGCGTGGCGAGCGTCGCCGCCGGGTCGAGGACGATGACGCGCGGCACGACCAGCCGATGGCCGAAGCTTTCCTTGATGCCGTGACGGGGGTCGCTGATGCCGGCGTAGGGATTGAACTCGGCGGCCGACAAGGTGGTCGGCACGGCGAGCATGCGGATCGGGTTGGCGGTTGGGTTGATCGCCTCCGACGGCGGGCTCTCCCCGGCGCTCGGCCGCCCCGCGCGGTAGAGATCGAGATCGTCGATCGTCGTCGCGTTCTGCCACAGCGCGATCAGCATCACCTTGGTGGCGTCGATCACCGAGCCGCCGCCCACCGCCACGAGCAGATCGGCACCGGCTTCGCCCGCGAGCTTGGCGCCCTCGATGACGCAGGCGCGGGGCGAATGCGCGGTGATGCCGGAATAGACGCCGGCGTAACGGTCGCCCAGCTCGCGCACCACGTCGGCGAGCAGCGCGCTCTGCGCCACCGACTTCGAGGTGGTGACGAACACCCGCTGCGCGCCCAGCCGCTCGGCCTCGGCACGCAATGCCGGTCCGGCCGGCCTGCCATAGACGACGCGCTCGATGTCCTGGTGTCCGTGGATGCCGCTCAGCATGTCTCGCTCCCTGATGGGTCGACGGTACCGGGCGCTGGAGCCATGGTCTATAACCGCGCCGGCATTGGAGGAGTGCAGCGAAAATGGCGGGCGCATTGGACGGCCTGAAGGTGATCGATCTGTCGCGCGTGCTGGGCGGCCCCTACTGCGGGCAGATGCTGGCCGATCACGGCGCCGAGGTGATCAAGGTCGAGCCGCCGCAGGGCGACGAGACGCGCGCCTGGGGCCCGCCCTTCGACAAGGAAGGCATCTCCGCCTACTTCGCCGGCATCAACCGCAACAAGCACACGATCGCGCTCGACCTCTCCAAGCCTGCCGGCCGCGACGTGCTCCTGCGCCTGCTGGAAGGCGCCGACGTGCTGATCGAGAACTTCAAGACCGGCACCATGGAGAAGTGGGGCCTGGGCTATGACGTGCTGTCGAAGAAATTCCCCAAGCTCGTGCATGCCCGCATCTCGGGCTTCGGCGCCGACGGACCGCTCGGCGGCTTTCCCGGCTATGACGCCATGGTGCAGGCCTCGGCCGGCCTGGTGTCGGTCAACGGCGCGCCGGAAAGCGGCCCGGTGCGCATCGGCGTGCCGGTGGTCGACCTCTCGACTGGTATGAACGCCTGCATCGGCATCCTGATGGCGCTCTACGAACGCGCTCATTCAGGCAAGGGCCAGTTCGTCGACGCGACGCTCTACGACAGCGCCGTCGCGCTGCACCAGCCGCACGCGCCGAACTATTTCATGTCGGGCCAGAAGCCCAAGCTCTACGGTAACAGCCACGGCAATCTTGCGCCGTACGCCAACTTCCCGACCAAGGGTCGCAACATCGTGGTCGGCGCCGGCAACGACGGGCAGTTCCGCAAGCTGGTGCAGATGCTGGGCAAGCCGGAGCTCGCCGACGATCGGCGCTTTCGCACCAACAAGGACCGCCTGGCCCACAAGCCCGAGCTCGAGGCCGAGCTCGGCGCGCTCACCAGGGACCGCGACGGCGAGACGTTCGCCAATGAGCTGATGAAAAACGGCGTGCCGTCCGGCGCGGTCCTCGAGGTGCCGGACGTCATGGAGCATCCGCATACGACGCACCGCGGCATGGTCTGGGAGAAGGACGGCTATCGCAACGTCGGCAATCCCATCAAGCTGTCGCGCACGCCGGCGGCCGTGCGCAGCAAGCCCAAGCCGTTCGGCGCTAACACCCGTGAGGTGCTGGCCGCACTCGGCTACTCGGCGGGCGAGATCGAGACGCTGATCGCCGACGGCGTTGCTCTCACGGCGCCCCGGAAATAGCCGGCTTCGCGCCCGGCAACTCCTGCGGCGCCACGTGCGGCGGCTCGGCCATCCACGACACGACGAGGTCGTAGAAGACGGCAAGCACGACCGGGCCGACGAACAGGCCGATCAGGCCGCCGGAGATCGTTCCGCAGATCACGCCGAACAGGATGACGGCCATCGGCGTCTGCAGTCCCCGCGCCATCAGGATCGGCCGCAGCACGTTGTCCAACAGCAGGAGCGGCGCGGTATAGACGGTGAACAGCGCCGACGCGGCCGCCGGGTAGGTGAACCATACCCAGACGATCAGCGGGACCATGATGACATTGGGGCCGACCTGGACGATCGCCAGCACCAGGCAAGCGAAGGTGATGCCGCCGGCGAACGGCACGCCGAGCACCAGCATGCCGAGCCCAAGCAGCGCCGACTGCAGCAAGGCGACGCCGATCACGCCCTGCGACACGTTGCGGATGGTGGCGCTCGTGATGTCGAGGAAATGCCGGCCGCGCTCGTCGGCGACCCGGCTGGCAAATCCACGCAAGGTGGCGATCAGCCTCTCCGAATAAGCGAGCAGGACGCCCGCGACGATGATCGCGGCGGCGAACTGCAGCACCTCGAGCGCCATCCCCGCGGCGATGGCACCGACCCAGCGGCCCAACGAGGCGATCTGGCCGACGTGCGCCGACAGGAACCCGCTCGAATCGCTGGCGGCGGTCGACCAGAGGTCGTACAGCCGCGGTCCGACGAGCGGCCAATCGCGCACCGACTCGGGCGGCGTCGGGACGAGGTGATGGCCTTCGAGCAGCACGCGGGCGTAGGCTTCGAGCGTCTGGACCGCCGACGTCGACAGCAGCACGACGGGCGTCAGCAGCAGCACCAGCAGCAGGATCGCGAGCAAGGTGGCGGCGATGCCGGCATGCAGCCGCGCATGGCGCCGCAGGATGCCGTAGAGCGGGAACACCGCGACCGCCAGGATCACTGCCCACAGCATCAGGGGGACGACCGGGCGCAACAGAAGGATGCTGACATAGACCACGCCCGCGATCAGCGCGAGGCGGATCGCCATGTCGATGGTGAAGCGCGACAGCTGCGCCTTGCCCTTCTCCGTCTCGATCATCGTGCTCCCCCCTCGCTCGGAGACACGCTTTCATACCTCCTCGCCCCCGCTAGGGGGAGAGGTTGAGAGAGGGGGTTGCAGGAGCCGTCGATGCCCCCTCTCCTAACCTCTCCCCCTAGCTGGGGAGAGGAATTTGAGGTGGGCAGCCTCCAGAGCGACGGTCAGCGTGAAGCGGTGGCCTTCTTCGGCGTCGTCGCCACGACCCGCACGCTGTCGCCGTCGGCGAGCCCGTCGGGCGGGCTTTCGATTACGCGGTCGCCGGCCGTCAGGCCGCTGCCGATCTCCACCACCTGGCCAAGGTCGCGGGCGATGGTGATGGGCTTAAGCACGACCTTGCTGTTGGCGTCGACCGTCGCCACGTGCAGGCCCTCCTGGTCGAAGATCAGGGTGCCGGCCGGGATCGAGAGCGCCTGCATGTTCTGCGGCAGCTCGATGCGCGTATTGGCGAAGGCGCCGGGCATCAGCTCGCCCGAGCTGTTGTCGACGATCAGCTGCATGCGCGTCGTGCCGGTCTGTGCGTCGACCGCGCGCGACGAGGCCTCGACCTCGGCGGTGTAGACCTTGCCGGGGTATTCCGGGACGGTGATCTGCACCTTGCTGTTGAGCTTGACCGCCGGCACGTAGTTCTGCGGCACGCTCAGCGTGACCCTGAGCCGCTTGACGTCGGAGATCACGAACAGCGCCAGGCCGGCGCTCGAATCGGCATTGATCAGCGCACCGACGTCGGTGTTGCGCGCCGTCACGATGCCGTCGAACGGCGCGGTCACGCGCTTGAAGTCGGACAACACGGCGAGCCGATCGACATTGGCCTTGGCAGCCTTGGTCTGCGCCTGCTTGACCCCGAGGTCGCCGGTCTTCTCGTCGACCGACTGGCGCGCCATGACTTGGCTGGTTCCCAACGTCTGCCAGCGCTGCGCCGTCACCAGGGCCAGCTGCTCGGCGGCCTCGGCGCTGGCCAATGCCGCCTTGGCCTGCATCAGCTGCTGGTCGAGGTCGGGCGCCTCGATCTCGGCCAGGAGCTGGCCGGCCTTCACCGGCGCGCCGAGGTCGAGGTACCAGGCCTTCAGGAAGCCGCTGACCCGGGCGTAGATCGGGGCGCGGGTATAGGCTTCGAGCCGGCCCGGCAGGTCGAGGTACGACTTGTTGGCGCTGAGCGTCGGCGTCAGGACCGCGACGGTCGGGATTGCCTCGATGGCCGTCGCTTCCTTGAGCTTCGCCTGGCTGACGTTGCGGCTCCAGACGCCGTTGGCGACGACCACCCCCAGGATCAGGCATCCGGCCAGGCCCGCCATCGCGAGGCCGCGCCGCGACTTCGTCTTCACCGAAGACGGTACGCTCTCATGCTCCATGAACCACCCCACTCCCAGTCCCACTCTCGACCCCATTGGCGACCCCATTGGCGCCCCCATCGGCGCCCCGAGGGGTGGCGGCCGCCTGCTTGCCGTGGTTGCGATGCACCAGGCTGAAGACGACCGGCACGAACATCAGCGTCGCGACGGTTGCGAAGATCAAGCCGCCGATCACGGCGCGTCCCAAAGGCGCATTCTGCTCGCCGCCTTCACCCAGCCCCAGCGACATCGGCAGCATGCCGATGACCATGGCGAGCGCCGTCATCAGCACCGGGCGGCAGCGCACGATGCCCGCCTGCAGCGCCGCCTGCGTGGCATCGCCAAGAAGCGCCAGTTGCTCGCGCGCGAAGCTCACGACCAACACCGAGTTGGCGGTCGCCACGCCCATGCACATGATGGCGCCGGTGAGGGCCGGCACCGACAGGGTCGTGCTGCTGGCGAACAGCATCCAGACGATGCCGGCGAGCGCCGCCGGCAGGGCGGTGATGATGATGAAGGGATCGCTCCACGACTGGAAATTGACGACGATCAGCAGGTAGATCAGCACGACGGCGCCCAGCAGGCCGAACAGCAGGCCGGAGAAGGCGCTTTCCATGGTCCGCACCTGGCCCTGCAGCCTGACGGCGCGCACCTTGCGTGGGGCATCCTTCGACAGCTCGTCGATCACCTGCCGGACCTCCGCCGCCACGGCGCCGAGATCGCGTCCCTGCACGGCGGCATAGACTTGCACCACGTTCTGCAGGTCGTATTGCGTCGCCACGGCGTTGGCGACATCGCGATGCACATCGGCGATGCCGCCCAGCACCTGCAGCTGCGCCGCCGCCGGCGCCATGATCGGCAGGTTGGACAGCGAGGACAAGGAATCCAGCCGGTACTGCGGCGTCTGAAGCACGATCGAATAGGAGACGCCGTTATCCCGGTTGAGCCAATAGGTCGGCGCCACCTGGCCGCTGCCGGCCAGGCTCACCACCATCGAGTTGGTCACGTCGCGCGTCGTGAGGCCGACGTACTGGGCGCGCGATCGGTCGATATCGACGTCGAACGCCGGCGCCGAGCGCGCCTGCTGGATGCGGGCGTCGACGATTCCGGGAATGCGGCGCAGGCGGGCTAGAATCTTGTTGGCGTGCTCGAAACCTGCCGTCAGGTCGGTCGCCCGCACCTGGATGTCGATCGGCGACGGTGCGCCGAAGTTCAGGATCTGGCTGATGATGTCGGCGGGCAGGAACGAGAAGGTGAAACCCGGAAAACGCTCGGGCAGCTGGTGGCGCAATTCACGAACATAGTCGGCGGTCGGATGGTGATCGGGCGTGAGCTTGATCTGGATCTCGCCATCCTGCGAGCCGATCGTGCCGGTGTTGTTGTAGGTCATGTTGATGCCGCTGATCGGCATGCCGACATTGTCGACCATGGTGGCGATCTCGGCCGACGGGATGATCTGACGGATCGCCTTCTGGATCGCCGCGAACTGCTTGGCCGTTTCCTCCACCCGTGTGCCGATCGGCGCCCGGGCATGCATCAGGATCTGGCCGGCGTCGACCGCGGGAAAGAAATTGCGTCCGAGCATCGGCACCAGCAGGAACGACGCCGCCACGAAGGCCATGAAGGCGCACGCGACCGTCGCCCGGTGATGCAGCGCCAGGGCGAGCAGGTTGCCGTAGCCCGAGCGGAAGCGTTCGAAGCGCGCCTCGAAGCCGCGCTGGAACATCACCAGCGGATTGCGCGTCGGCGGCGGGCCATGGTCGCCGTGATCGACGTGCGCCTTCAGCAGGTAGTTCGCCATCGTCGGCACCAAAGTGCGCGACAGGAAGTACGACCACAGCATGGCGAACATGACGGCTTCCGCCATGGGCACGAACAGGAACTTCGCCACGCCGTCGAGAAAGAACATCGGCACGAACACGATGCAGATGCAGAGCGTCGAGACGAAGGCGGGCGTGGCGATCTGGTTGGCGCCGTCGGTGATCGCGGTCGTGACGTCCTTGCCGTGCTCGAGATGGTAATTGATGTTCTCGATCGTGACCGTGGCGTCGTCGACCAGGATGCCGACGGCGAGCGCGAGGCCGCCCAGGGTCATGATGTTCATCGTCTCGCCGAACGCCGCCAGCACCGCGATCGCGCCCAGGATGGCCAGCGGAATCGACGTGGCGATGATCAAGGTCGAGCGCCAGCTGCCGAGGAACAGCAGGATCATCAGGCTGGTGAGGACGGCGGCGATCACCGATTCGACAACCACGCCGCTGATGGCGCTTTCGACGAACAGCGACTGGTCGCCCAGGATCGCCACGCTGAGATTGTCGGGCAGCGCGCCGCGCATCTCGGCGACCTTCTGCTTGATGCCGTCGATGATGGCGAGCGTCGATACCGCGCCGTTCTTCAGCACCTGCAGCAGCACCGATCGTCCGCCGTCGACGTTCACGATGTTCTGCTGCGGCGGATAGCCGTCGCGCACGTGGGCGACGTCGCGCAGATAGACGATGGTGCCGTTGGCCGCATAGACCGGCAGGTCGGCGAGCTCGGCGTACTTCTTGGGCGCGTTGTTGAGCTGGATGGCGTACTCGAAGCCGCCGATCTTCTGGGTGCCGGCGGGCGTCAGCAGGTTCTGCGCGGCCAAAGCGTTGGCGACGTCGTTGGCCGAAAGCCCGTGCGCCTGCATGGCGGCGGGATCGAGGTCGATCTGGATCTGCCGGTTCTTGCCGCCGAAGGGATAGGGAATGGCCGCGCCCGCCACGGTCACCAGCTGCGGCCGCAGCGTGTTGATGGCGATGTCGAACACCGCCTGCTCGGACATGCCCTTGGAGCTCAGCGCCAGCTGCAGGATGGGCACGGTCGCCGCGTTGTAGTTCAGGATCAACGGCGGCGTCATGTTGGGCGGCATCTGCTTCAGCACGGTCTGCGCGATCGCCGTGACCTGCGAGTTGGCGGTGCGGATGTCGGTGCCCGGCTGGAAGAAGACTTTTACGATGCCGATGCCCGTGTAGGACGTGCCCTCGATGTGCTCGATGTCGTTGACGGTGGTGGTGAGCGAGCGCTGGAACTGCAGCATCACCCGACCCGACATCTCATCGGGCGACAGGCCGGTATACTGCCAGACCACCGCGATGATGGGGATTCGGATCTCGGGAAAAATGTCGGTCGGCGTGCGTAGAATCGCCAGCGGGCCCGCAAGCAGGATCAACACGGCCAGCACAATAAACGTATACGGCCGCGTGAGGGCGATACGGACCAGGTTCAGCATGTTTTACGCAAGTACGTAAGGGAGGAGCCGTCGCATCCCCGACAAAGTGACGGACGCCGGGACTTTTGATCGGTCACTGTGGTTGGATAAAGGCTCTGCACGCGGAGTTTACCTGCGCTAGGCTGGGAAAAATTCACGAAGCTGTGAGCGGAGGACACCAGGATCATGGCCGACTACGATTACATCATCGTTGGGGCGGGCTCTGCCGGCGGCGCGCTCGCTTCACGACTAAGCGAAAACCGGGCCAACAAGGTGCTGCTGCTGGAAGCCGGCCCGCGCAGCCATCCCTATTGCCGCATGCCGTTGTCGTTCGGTCTGCTGATCGAGAACCCGGCGGCCAACTGGTGCTACGTGTCCGACCCCGAGCCGGGCACGGCCAACCGAGTCATTCCGGTACCGCGTGG
>JAFAKN010000332.1 GCA_019235415.1 Alphaproteobacteria bacterium | reverse complement strand
GCCGGCTGGTGCCGATCGAGGTGCGGTCGACCGCGCCGTCGACGCGATAGAGGGCGATCTCGAGTGCGCGCGCGCCGACGCCGGCCTGCTCGAGCTGACCGCAGAGCGCGGCCAGCAGACGGCTCGTAGCGGCAGCGATGTCCTCGGACTGGCCGATCGGCTCGGCGAAGGCCAGCCGCGTGCGGAAGGCGGGCGGCGTCCGTCGCGGCTCGATTGGCTCGTCGATTGCACCCAGCGCCTGGTCCAATCGCTTGACCGGCTGCTCGCCGAAGCGGCGGACCAGCGGCGCACGCGGCATGCTGTAAAGATCGCCGATGCGGCGCAGGCCGAGCTTGAGAAACGTCTCCAGGATCGGCGCGTCGAGCCGCAGGCCTTCGACCGGCAGCTTGGCGATGGCATCGCGATGGCCGCGCACCGGGCAGAACAGGTCGGCCTGGCGCTCGGCGTAGCGGGCAAGCGCCCAGGCGGCGCCCGCGGTGTCGGCCATGGCGGCGCGGCAGGCAAAGTCGAGCCGCGACAGGCGCTGGGTGAGGTCGGCGAGCAGCCCACGTTCGCCCGCCTCGTCGGGACCGAACAGATGGCTGCAGCCTGACACGTCGAGCAGCAGGCCGGCATCGCCGCCGAAGCCGCCGGCGCGGCAGGCCTCGACACCTTCCTCGGCCAGCGCGCCGCCCAGGGGATCGATAGCCACCCACGGCGTGTAGCGGTCGCACCAGCCGGCGATGGTCTCGATCAGCCGGCGGTCGGCCTGCGGCTCTCCTCCGGCGGTGATCAGGTCGGGCACCAACGCCCTGGCATCGGCAAGACGCATGTCAGGCCGCAGGCCGGCGGTGCGGGCATGCGGATTGACAGCGACAAGACGCGGGCAGCCCTCGCGCCAGACGACGGTGGCGGCAGCCCTAACCGACCAGTCTCGAGCCGAAGGGGCGCGCGGCGCGATCCGCGCCAGCCGATCCGTGATGAGCTTGGGGAACCACAGAGAGACAATGCGTTTCATCGTTCCACTCCACGATCCAGGTCGGGATTTCCTCGGCCGACGGCGTGCCGAAGCGGTTGCGTAAAAGTTTTAAGCGCCAGCGCGGACGGCCGACGTCGCCGAGCCCCGGGGTCGAATGCGAGGCGGCCGAGGCGAGGCGCCAGCGCGTGGTGCAGATGCCTTGCGCCTGACTCGGCTGCGAGCGCAGCAGCAGGGCGGGCACGCCGCTTTTCTCGGCGGCCAGCGACAGGCGACGGCCTGCCGTCGGATCGGCGGCGCGCGTCTCGCCCAGCACGGCGGCGACGCCGGGGCAGCGCAGGCCTTCCTCCATGGCCCAGAACAGGTCCTCGTCGCGCCGCACCGTCACCAGCATCAGCAGCGCCGGATCGAACCAGGCGGCCAGCGCCGGCGCATAGGGTGGGGCATCGAAGGTGCCGAACGGTCGGCGGCACCACAGCAAGGTGCCGCCGGGCCGGGTTGCGGCGAAGCGGCCGAGCAGATGGGCGGCAAAGCCCAGTGCCGCGCCGTCGTGCGGTGCGATACGGCCCGAAGGCCCAGGGCCGGCCTCGATCTCGTGCACCGCGCCGCTTAAAAGGCCGCCTTCGGGCAGCAGCGCATCGATCGCCGGCACGCCCAGCGGCACGGCGGCCTGGCCGGCGCGCTGGACGCTATGCGCCCGCTCCAGCCGGCGGATCTTCTCCCGCAACTGCGCAGCGACCGGCGCAGCCTGGTCGTTGGCAGCAGGGGGAGCAAAGGCAACTGGGGAAATGACGGGCATTGCCCCCTCGACATTCTGAACGCGTTGAGGATTGTTCTTCTTTTGTTCTAATCACTGAGAACGCGAGAGTCAATGATCCGTGAACAGGCCGAATAACCAAGCACCAAGAGCAGGAAACGGGTTTTGACTTTCCAGTATTATCAATGACTTACATGGCTCCCTCTCTATGCAAGAACCCGAAAAATGGCGACGACGTTCGTGATATGCTTTACCTACTAGGTCCCCATGTCCGACTGGCGCTCCCGAATAACGACAGAACCCGGCAAGCTCGGCGGCATGCCGTGCGTGCGCGGCATGCGAATTTCCGTGGCTGACGTGCTCGAATACCTCGCGTCCGGAATGACGATCCCCGAAATTCTCGCGGACTTTCCCTACCTCGAGCGCGAAGACATCCTGGCATGCCTCGCCTACGCGGCAGAGCGTGAGCGCGAACGAGGTGCCACGCCCCAACCCGCGTGAAGCTTCTTTTCGACGAAAATCTCAGTCCGTCCTTGGTGCGTCGGCTGGCGGATGTGTTTCCCCATTCGGCACACGTCCATGATCTTGGACTAGGTCGCGCAGATGACGGCACGATCTCGGCGTTCGCGCGCGATCACGACTATGTCGTCGTCACCAAAGACGCTGATTTCCGTGCCTTGCGGCTGACAATCGGCAACAAGGCCTCGCGCGTTGTCTGGATCAGATCTGGCAATGGCTCGACCATAGATATCGAACGCGCGCTTCGCCTTCGCGCTGATGCGATACGAGCTGTTGCTGGAGATGAAACCGGTATTCTGGACATCGTCTAGCGGACGAGACGCATCTTGCGAGGACGAACCGCCGTCCCATCACATGAAATTCGCTCTTGCCGCCGCACTGGCACTGATCGGCTGCCTTGTCGGCTTCAATTCCGCAAACGCACAAGGAACCGCCATGAAAACGACGCCGACAACCAAAATTCTCGCCATCGGGACCATCAACCCCGGCTTTGAACAATCGCAGGTGCATGCCGTCCTGCCGCAGGAAGTTCGGGAAACTGTCGACCTCTACCTCGATGGCAAGATCGAGCAGTGGTACTCGCTGCAGGGAAAGCCGGGCGTGGCGTTCATCATCAACGTCACCGATCCGGCGGTCGCTCACGAAATGCTCGAAAATCTGCCTCTGGGCAAAGCCCATATGATGAGCTTCGAGCTGATCCCCATTGGTCCGCTCAACCCGCTTCGTCTCTTGCAGGGCATGCAGCCGAAACCTTGAGAGATCTCAATTCGGCGCCAGCGCCGCGCACTATCCGATGATTGCGACGGAATGGAACGCAACTCCGACCAACGGCTGCGTCGACAGCGCCACGCCGGCCGTCGCACTGCAGGAAATGCGCTACCTGCAGTCTCTTCGCATCGGCCTGATCGGCTGGGCCATCGATTCGAACTACGGCAAGCTCGTGAAAAACCATCAGGACTTTCGTCCGACCAACTATGAGACCTTCGCAGGATGCTCCAAGCTGCCTTCCGAAGCGGGCGGCGGCGAACTGCTGGCGAACTACCCACACAACTAGGGTCAAGCCGTCAGTCGACCTTCAGCCCATGCTCGTCGACGAGCCTTTTCCAGCGAGCCTCCTCGGCGCGCACCTTGTCGGTGAATTCGTCGGGCGTCGATGCCTGCGCGATGAACCCGACCTCCTCAAAGCGTCGGCGAATCGTCTCGTCGGCGAGCGCAGCGCCAACCGCCCGCGAAAGCTGGTCGACGACGACGTCCGGCATGTTGTTCGGGCCGACGAGGCCGAACCACTGGGCGACGGCGAATTCCGGTACTCCCAGCTCCATAAGGGTCGGCACATCGGGAAGCTGTCGAACGCGCGACGCCGTGCTGACGGCAAGCGCCCTGATTTTGCCGGCGCGAATGTACGCAAGCGTCGGACCAAGGCCGAGAACGGCAGCTTCGATCTGCCCGCCGACGAGATCGCTCGCCGCCTGCCCGCCGCCACGCGTCGGCACGTGCGTCAGTTCCAGGCCAAGTGCGGTCGAGATGTATACGCCGGTCAGGTGCTGCAGGCCGCCGATGCCCGAGGAAGCGTAGTTCACCTTGCCGGGATTGGCCTTTGCATAGCTCACAAATTCTTTGAAGTCCCGGAACGAAGCCGCCGGCCCCGCCAGCAGCACGAGCGGACCCTCGCACACCACGCTGACCATCTTGAAGTCGCGCAGCGGCCGGAAGCGTACGCTCCTGTTGACCAGTGATGCCGTCACGAAGGTGTCGCTGAACATCAGCAGGCTGTGGCCGTCGCGCGCGCCCAGCACGGCATCGGCTGCAATGGAGCCCGCCGCACCAGGTTTATTCTCGACAATGATCGCTGTGCCGCCAAGTGCGGGACGCAACTGCTCTCCGAGAAGGCGGGCGATCGCGTCCGAGCTCCCACCGGCCTGGAACCCGACGATGAGGTGGACCGGTCGATCCGGCCACGCAAAGGCGGGAAAGACCGTGGCCGCTACGAGCAGCGACGTGGCAACGATGCGCTTGGCGCGGGCCAACATGGATGGCCTCCTTTCGCCTTTGCGGTGCGAACTCGGATTTCGAACTGAAGGGGCAGGATGCCATGACCTCCGACGGACGCCAACTCGTGCTGGGGGACGATTACCTCGCAGTCCATGCTGCATGTCCCAGTCGCGCAACTGTCCGACGAGCCGCTCGACGTCGCCCCATGTCCGTAGGGCAGGTTTTATGAGTTTTTGACCCCAAGCATGAACGAGCACGGTCGGCACGCCGCTTGCGAGCAGCGGACGCGATCCGCATCATCTCGTGGAGAGGTCCTGATGACTGTTCGCTTTGCCGTCGCCACCCTGCTTGCCGCTGCCCTCGCCCTCCTGGCAGGCCCGGTCTTCGCGCGCTGCTCGCAGAACGTCGCGGCGCTCGAACGACCGGGCATCCGCGTCGCCTCGCTCGACGGCCTTCCCTTGGCGGCCGGCGATTCGCCCAACCGCGCCGTCATCAGCTTCCTCGGCCATTCGAGCTATCAGATCGACACGCCACAGGGCGTGCGGGCGATCACCGACTACAACGGCTACAACGGGTTCGGCCGCCATCCCGACATCGTGACGATGAACAACGCACATTCGTCGCATTTCACCGACGATCCCGAGGAGGGCATCACCTACGTGCTGCGCGGCTGGCCCTCCAAGCCGGGCGAGACCGAGGCCAAGCACGACATCACCTTGAAGGACATGAAGGTGTGGAACGTGCCGACCAACGCGCGCGATTGGGGCTCCAACGCGGTGCGCATCAACGGCAACTCGATCTTCATCTTCGCCATCGGCGACCTCTGCATCGCCCATCTCGGCCATCTGCACCATCGCCTGACCAAGGAGCATCTCGACGAGCTCGGCCGCATCGACGTCCTGATGGTGCCGATCGATGGCGCCTACACCATGGGCCAGCCGCTGATGGTCGACGTGGTCCAGCAGATCCAGCCGCACATCGTGCTGCCGATGCACTACTGGGGCCGCCAGCAGGTCGAGCGTTTCCAGGGCCTGATGCAGGCGCTCGATCCCGACTTCGTATGGCCCGATCAGCGTTCGCTCGAGGTGAGCCGCGAGCAGCTGCCGGAAAAGCTCACCGTGATCGTGCTGGGCGGCGACGGCGGCGATTGACGCCCGACTCCTATCTCGCGCGCTGGAACCTTTTAGCCGACGGCGACTGGATCGAGACGCCGTCGAGCCTGCTGCTGCCGGTGCGCTGCGACGGCCAGCCTGCGATGCTCAAGATCGCGCGCGAGGCGGAGGAGCGTCGCGGTGGCCGGCTGATGGCGTGGTGGGCCGGAGACGGCGCGGCGCGCGTGCTGGC
>JAFAKN010000318.1 GCA_019235415.1 Alphaproteobacteria bacterium | reverse complement strand
GCGCGCATCGGCTTCGATCGTGTAGCTGCGGCAGCGCACGTCGGGCGCGACGTCGGTCGGCAGGTGGCCCATGCCGGCATGGAACACGAAGCGCTTGCGCGCACCGTGGAAGCGCTTGACGTTCTCGAGGAAGCGCGGCGCGAAGCGATCGTCGAGCGGCAGCACCTTGCAGCGCTCGGCCGCGCGCCACCATTCGTCGATCATGGCCTTCAGCCGCTCCGGCTCGCGCTGGGCCAAATCGTCGACCTCGTTGAAGTCGCCGTCGAGGTGGTAGAGCTCCCACGTGTCCGTGTCGAACGGCTGGCCGGGCGGATGGAAGCACACCGCCTTCCAACCGTCCTGCACCAGGCCGCGATGGCCAAACATCTCGAAGTACTGCGGCGCCTTCTTCGAGGGCGCGGAAGGATCGGCCAAGCTCGCTGCGAAGCTGGTGCCTTCCAGCGGCATCTGCTCGACGCCGTTGATCGTCTTGGGTGGCGCCAGCCCCGAGACATCGAGCAGCGTCGGCACCAGGTCGCACGCATGGCAGAACTGATGGCGCAGCTCGCCGCGGGCGGCGATGCCTTTGCCCCAAGACATGACCAGCGGGTCGCGGATGCCGCCGCCGTGCGTGTTCTGCTTGTAGCGGCGCAGCGGCGTATTGGATGCCATCGCCCACCCGAGCGGGAAGTTGGTGTGCGTGTCGGGCCCGCCGATATCGTCGATGCGGGCGATCTTCTCCTCCATCGGCTCGGGTCGCAGGTTGTAAGGCCCCATGGCGTTGACCATGCCGAACGGCCCGCCCTCCTGGCTGGCACCATTGTCCGACATGATCACGATCAGCGTGTCGTCCAGCTGGCCGGTGGTCTCGAGAAAGCCGACCAGGCGCGCGATATGCTGGTCGGCGTGGTCGAGCATGGCGGCATAAGCGGCTTTCAAGCGCGTGAACACCCGTCTCTCGCCGTCGCCGTGTTCGACCCACGCCTTCACATGGTCGTTGCGCGGCGGCAGGCGCGTCCCCTTTGGCACGATGCCGAGCTCGATCTGGCGCGCGAGTCGGCGCTCGCGCTCGACATCCCAGCCCTCCTGGAACAGGGCGTCGTACTTGCGGATCAGGTCGAAGGGCGCCTGGTGCGGCGCGTGGCAGGCGCCGAAGGCGAGCCACATCAGCCACGGCGTCTCGGCGTTGTCGGCGACATGGTCGGCGAGATAGCGGATGCCCTGGTCGACCAGGTCGGCCGTCAGGTGATAGCCGGTCGCGAAGGTGCCGGGCGGATCGCACGGCGTGTTGTCGCGCACCAGCTCGGGCGAGTACTGGTCGGTCTCGGCGTCTAAAAATCCGTAGAAACGGTCGAAACCGCGGCCGAGCGGCCAGCCGTCGAACGGCCCCGTCGCGCCCGATTCGGTGAGTGGCGTCACGTGCCACTTGCCCAGCATGTAGTTGCGATAGCCGTGCGGCCGCAGCATTTCGGCGATGGTGCCGGCCTCGCGCGCGATCTTGCCGCGATAGCCTGGATAGCCGGAATCGAAGTTGGCGAGGCAGCCGACGCCGACCGAGTGATGGTTGCGGCCGGTCAGCAGCGCGGCGCGCGTGGTCGAGCACATCGCGGTCGTGTGGAAGCCGGTGTAGCGCAAGCCTCGAGCGGCGACGGCGTCGATGGTCGGCGTGGCGATCGGCGAGCCGTAGCAGCCGAAGTCGGAGAAGCCGACGTCGTCGAACAGGACCACCAGGATGTTAGGCGCCCCCTTCGGGCGCTTCGGCGCTTCGGGCCAGTACGGCTCGGACTCCCCGACCGTGGTGCCAATCTTCCCACTCCTCTGGGCCGTCATGCGCTTCCCCACCTTTTGGCTCTTGTCCGACACCGCGGCCGTGCGATCAACTTGTGACGCTTCATGGCTCGGGCTAGGGGAAGTTATGGCACAGTTCACGTCCGAGGGGCTCACGCTCGCCTACGACGAATTCGGCCCTGCCGATGCGCGAAAGGCGATCGTGCTGGTGCATGGCTTCTCGTCCAACCGCTACGAGAATTGGAAACGCATGGGTTGGTACGACGCCATCGCCGGCAAGGGAATGCGCGGCTTCGCCCTCGACTGCCGCGGCCACGGCGAAAGCGCCAAGCCGCACGATCCCGTGCAGTACGAGCGCGGCGCGATGGCGCGCGACGTCTTCGCGCTGCTCGACCGTGCCGGCGTCGAGCGCGCGCATCTGCTCGGCTTTTCGATGGGCGCGCACGTCGCGCTGACGGCAGCGATGGCCGACGGCGCTCGCATCGACCATCTCGTGGTGGCGGGCGTCGGCGGCCGCCTTTTCGAGCCGCCGCGCGATCCCGACGCGATGGCCAAGGCGATGGAAGCCGCCTCGCCCGACGACATCGCCGATCCGATGCTGAAAAGCTTTCGCCATTTCGCCGACGAGCAGAAGGAGGACCGCCTTGCGCTCGCCGCCTGCTCGCGCGGCCCGCGCTCGCCGATCACCAAGGACGCCCTGTTCGCGATCCGCCGCCCGACGTTGGTGATCGCCGGCGCGCGCGACCAGCTGGCCGGATCGCCGCAGGGCCTGGCCGACGCCATCGCCGGCGCCAAAGCGGTGACCATTCCCGGCTGCGATCATTTCTCAATGATCGCCCACGGCCTGTTCAAGGCGAGCGTGTTCGACTTCTTCGACGGCTGGCTGGAGTAATCCCAATGGTCAAAAGCGTGGCAAAGGTGCCGTTCAAGCGCATCCATGAGCGCGCCGCCAAGCGCAAGGGCGGCGAGAAGGTGCTTTTGAGCCTGATGCCCAAGAAGCCCAACCCCAAGGCGCTGGCCAAGCTCGCCGACGACCGCGTGCTGTCGGACATCGCGGCGCGCGTTTTCTCCGCCGGCTTCGTGTGGAGCGTGATCGAGAACAAGTGGCCAGGCTTCGAGGAAGCGTTCCTCGAGTTCAATCCCAAGCGGCTGCTGTTCCAGCCGGCCGAGTTCTGGGAGAAGCTGGCCTCCGACACGCGCATCGTGCGCAACCCGCAAAAGATCAAGTCGGTGCGCGAGAACGCCAAGTTCGTAACCGACATCGCGGCCGAGCACGGCAGCTTCGGCAAGTTCCTGGCAAGCTGGCCGGCTGACGACCAGGTCGGCCTGATGGAAGTCCTCGCCAAGCGCGGCTCGCGGCTGGGTGGCTACAGCGGCCAGTACTTCCTGCGCTTCATCGGTTGGGACGCCTTCGTGCTGTCAGGCCATGTGCTGCTTTGCCTGCGCGATTCGGGGGTGCCGTTGAGCGAGAGCGGCACGTCGAAGAAGGACCTGAGGGCCGCGCAGGCGCAGCTCAACGCCTGGAGGCAGGAGAGCGGGCTGCCGATGTCCTGGGTTTCACGCATCTCGGCCCTGTCGATCGGCGAGAACTACGACGTCGCGCGGCTGAAAGAGATCATGTCGGAATGACCGATATCCTGCTGATCAATCCCAACACCACGGCGTCGATCACCGATCTCGTGCTGAAAGTGGCGCAGCAGTTCGCCTCGCCGGGCACGCGGCTGCGCGCCGTGTCGGGCGCCTTCGGTCCGCGCTACATCGCCTCGCGCGTCGGCTATGCCATCGCCGGCCATGCCGCGGTCGATGCCCTGGCCAACGACACCGGTGCCAAGGACGCCGTGGTGCTCGCCTGCTTCGGCGACCCCGGTCTGGACGCGCTGAAGGAGATCGCGGGCGTGCCGGTGGTCGGGATGGCCGATGCCGCCATCCTGCAGGCCTGCGCGCTCGGCAAGCGGTTCTCCATCGTCACCGGCGGCGAGCGCTGGAAGCCGATGCTGGAGGAGTTCGTCGCCGCCCACGGTCTCGCCGCGCGCTTGGCGTCGGTGCGTACCGTGGCGCCGACCGGAGCCGATATTGCCCGGGATCCGGATGCGACATTGTCGCTGTTGGCCGGAAGCTGCACGGCCTGTGCCGTCGAGGATGCCGCCGACGTGGTGATCCTGGGCGGCGCCGGTTTGGCCGGGCTGGCGGCAAAGCTCGCCCCGCAGGTCGAGGTGCCGCTGTTGGACGGCTTGGCCTGCGCCATCTCGATGGCCGAAGCGCTGGCCGGGCAGAACCCGGCCAAGGCCAGGCGCGGCCCGTTTGCGCCGCCGGCTCCCGTCGCGAGCACGGGGCTTTCGCCGGCGCTCGCGAAGCTGATCGGTTAGGGCGTGACAACTTAAAGTCCGTCATCCCGACCGGAGCGCGAAGCGCGAAGTGGAGGGACCTCTTTTGGGGGTGGCAGGAGCAAAAAGAGGTCCCTCCACTACGCCTCGCTTCGCTCGGCTTCGGTCGGGATGACGATTAATTTCTTAGCCGCCTCCGCACTCCTGCTTGACATAATGTGAACTGAGGTTCATTTCTTTGTCAAAGAAGTGAACTAGAATTCAGACCATGGCATACCGGCGCACCGAACGGGTCGAGGAACAGCTGCAGGACAAGCGCAACCGCATCCTGCAGGCGGTCCGCGCCGTCGTGGGCGAGGTCGGCTTCAACGGCGCGCAGGTGACCACGGTCGCCGAGGCTGCGGGCGTCGCGACCGGCACGGTCTATCGCCACTTCCCCTCGAAGGGCGAGCTGTTCGCAGAAGCGCTGGCGCTCAACGCCCAGCACGAGGTCGATGTCATCGCCGCCGTTGCCCAGGCCGACGGCTCCGCTTCGTCGCGCTTGGCCGATGCGGTGCGCGTCTTCGCCCGCCGTGCGGTCCGCGCCCGGCGGCTGGCCTGGGCGATGATTGCCGAGCCGGCCGAAGCAGAGGTCGATGCGGCGCGCATTATCTATCGGCGAGCCTTCGCCGCGGTGTTCCAAGGGCTGGTCGAGGACGGCATCGAGGGCGGCGAGTTCCCGCCGCAGAATCCGGCCGCCTCCGCCACCTGTCTCATGGGCGCGCTGAGCGAAGGCCTGATCGGCCCGCTCGCTCCCGAAGCCGGCACCTTGCCCGATACCCGCGCGCTGGTGAACGCCATCGTGGCCTTCTGCCTGCAGGCGGTTTCGGCCCGTCCCTTCAATCCCCCGCTTCGTGTCGTGGAGGAGAGCCAATGACCGCCATCATGACCAGCGTCGCCTCGCCTTGGCCGCCCCTGTTCGAACGCCTGCTGGCCGAGCTCGATCGCAAGGCCAGCCCGGACTGGCAAGCCGAGCAGGTTGCGCTCGATCCGCGCGTCTATCTCGATCGCGAGCGCTTTGCGGCCGAACGCGAGCGGCTGTTCCGCCGGCTGCCGCTCTGCGTCGGTCACGCCGACCAGCTTGCCGAGCCGGGGTCGCTACTGGCCTTCGAGCTCTGCGGCCTGCCGGTTCTGCTGGCGCGCGGCCGCGACGGCGAGCTGCGGGCGTTCCTGAACGTCTGCCGCCATCGCGGCGCCCGGCTGCTCCCCGAGCAAGGCACGGTGTGCCGCAGGCAGAGCCTGATCTGCCCCTATCATGCCTGGACCTATCGACTGGACGGAACGCTGGCCGGCATCCCCCGCGCGGAGGCCTTTCCCTGTCTCGATCGTACCCAGCTCGGGCTTCGCAAGCTGCCCCTCGCGGTGAGACATGGGCTGATCTGGATCGTGCTCGATCCCGAACACGAGCAAGCACTCGACATCGCCGCCCATCTCGGCGAGCTCGACCGCGAGCTGGAGGCGATCGGCCTCGCGCGGCATCGCTTCTACCGCCAGCATGCCGTGCGGCGTGCCACCAACTGGAAGCTGATCGTCGATGCGTTCCTCGAGGTCTACCACGTGTGCCGCCTGCACTCCGGCACCATCGGCTCGTTCTTCGTCGACGCGGTTTCGGTAAACGATTCCGTCGGACCCCACGTGCGCTCGCTGATCGCCCGCGAGGACACGCCGGAGATCCGCACCCTGCCGCCGCAGCAGTGGAGCCCGCAGGTTCACGGCACCCTGGTGCACTTTATCTTCCCCAACAGCGTGTTCATCTATCACCCCGACTACATCAGCCATCTCGGCCTGTTCCCCAGCGCGCCGGACGAGACCCTGTTCGTCCACACCATGCTGACGCCCGAGAAGCCGGCCGACGAGAAGGCCGAAGCGCACTGGGCGCGCTCCTTCGAGCTGATCGATACCGGCGTGTTCAACAAGGAGGATCTGGTCGTGTGCGAGCAGATCCAGCGCGGCCTCGCCAGCGGCGCCAACGAGGCGTTGATCGTCGGTCGGCTGGAGCAGAACCTGCGGCGCTTCCATTCGGCCGTCGACGCAGCCCTGCGATAGCAGCGCTCGGCTTGACAGGGACCGGCCCCTTCACGAGGGTTCGGCCCCATGAGATTGATCAGCTTTCGCCATGCGAATGCAGCCAGGATCGGCGCCGTCGTCGAAGGCGGCATCCTCGACCTGACGACCCGCTCGCCGTCAGGCTGGAACAGCTTGCGCGAGGCGATCGCCGCGAAAGCGTTGCCCGAGCTGGCGGCCATGGCCAAAGCCAGCAAGCCCGATCTCAAGTTCGAAGAGGTCGAGCTGCAACCGGTCCTTCCCGATCCCGCAAAGATCCTGTGCATCGGGCTCAACTACAAGAGTCACGTGGGCGAGATGGGCCGCGAGCTGCCGACCTCGCCCAGCGTGTTCTCGCGCTTCACCGACACGCTGGTTGCGCCGGGCGGCGACATGGTGCGGCCGCGCGCCTCGATCGCCTTCGACTTCGAGGGCGAGCTCGCGGTGGTGATCGGCGAGCGCTGCCGGCACGTGCCGCGCGCTAGCGCGCTGTCGTTCGTGGCGGGCTATACCTGCTTCGTCGACGGCAGCGTGCGCGACTTCCAGAAGCACTCGACGACCGCCGGCAAGAACTTCCCGGCCACCGGACCGCTCGGCCCCTGGCTGGTGACCGCCGACACCCTGCCCGACCCGCAGAGCCTCGAGCTCACGACCCGCCTCAACGGGAAGGTCGTCCAGCACGACACCACCGACCACATGATCTTCGATGTCGGCGCCATCATCGAGTACCTCTCGACGGTCACCACGCTGGATCCCGGCGACGTGATCGCCACCGGCACGCCCGACGGCGTCGGGGCCGGCCGCAAGCCGCCGCTCTGGATGACGGCGGGCGACCGGATCGAGGTGGAGATCTCCGGTATCGGGACGCTTTTGGCCAATGTCGTCGACGAGTGAACCTCTCAGCCTGGCGGCGGATCCCAAGTTCGGCCGCGAAGTCAAGGTGATCACCCTGGTGTCGATCGCCCATTTCACCAGCCACGTCCACGGCATGCTGCTGCCGCCGATCTTCGGCCTGGTGAAGGAATCGTTCGGCGTCAGCTATCTCCAGGTCGGGCTCGCCATCACCGCCTTCAATGTCTGCTCGGCGCTGTTGCAGACGCCGGCCGGCTTCCTGGTCGACCGCATCGGCCCTCGCGTGATGCTGACCGGCGGGCTGGCGGTCGGCGCCGTCGCTATTGCCGCCGCGGCGCTCGCGCCCGGCTACTGGTTCTTCATCATCGCCTACGCGCTGCTCGGCGTCGCCAACA
Organism: Alphaproteobacteria bacterium; assembly: GCA_019235415.1. Classification (GTDB taxonomy): domain Bacteria; phylum Pseudomonadota; class Alphaproteobacteria; order Reyranellales; family Reyranellaceae; genus Reyranella. The sequence continues at coordinate 4,014 of JAFAKN010000318.1, read as the reverse complement.
CCGTCTATCACCCGGCGGACTATTCGATCCTGTCGGCTGCCATCGACCCCAAGCGCATCGGCAAGGCGTTCTCGATCCATACTTTCGCAGGCTATCTCGGATTCGGCGTGACGCCCGCCATGGTGCTGGCCTGTGCAGCACTCTGGGATTGGCACGGCGCCTTCCTCTTCGCATCAGGCCTGTCGTTCTCAGTTGCCCTGCTGCTGATCGTGTTCGGCAGCGTGCTTCCCCGCGCGGCACCGAGGCCCCCATCCAAGCCCACGGCGGCCGCCCGCAGCGACGCCAAGGTCGGGTTCGACCTGCTTTTGAGCGGGCCCATCCTGCGCAACCTCCTGTTCTTCTTCTGCCTCGCCATGGCGAACGGCGGCGTGCAGACCTTCAGCGTGGTGGCGCTGGGCAAGATCCACGGCACGCCCGCCTCGGTCGCCAATATTGGCCTTTCGGCCTTCCTGCTGTTGAGCGCCGGTGGCGTGCTTTTAGGCGGCATCATCGCCGACCGCACCGCGCACCACGAGCGCGTCGCGGCGATCGGCTTCGCCTTCACCTCGACCATGGCGCTGCTGATGGGCTGGGTGAACATGCCGGCGGCTGTCCTGATCTTCGTGATGTCGTTCGGTGGGCTGCTCAACGGCATCATCCAGCCGTCACGCGACATGATGGTGCGCGCCGTCACGCCGGTCGGCTCGTTCGGCAAGGTGTTCGGCTTCGTCACGACGGGGCTCAATCTCGGCGGCATGGTCGCGCCGCTGCTCTACGGCTTCCTCATGGACCAGGGGCAGCCGCGGGCCATCTTCATGATCGTCGTGGCGTTTATTTTCCTCGCGCTGGCGACCGCCGTCACCCGCGCCAAGCCGCAGGCCGCCAACGCATGGATTCGCTGACTCCTTCTCCTATCGACAAGACCGAGGCGCTCCACCGGCGCTACGGCGCCAACCTGCCGGCGACCGGTCCCTGGAACGACGTCATCGCTTCGCTGTTGGAGCATCGCTCGGTGCGCGCCTACCGGCCCGATCCACTGCCGGACGGCACCCTGGAAACCCTGGTCGCGGCCGCCGCCTCGGCGGCGACCAGCTCCAACATGCAATGGTGGTCGGCGATCGCGGTCACCGATCCCGCCGTGAAGAAGGAGCTGGCGGCGATCGCCGGCAACCAGAAGCACATCGAGCAGTGTCCGCTGTACCTCGCCTGGGTGGCCGACATGGCGCGCAACCAGCGCATCTCGGAGACCGAGAAGGTGACGTTCGAGGCCATGCCGTGGCTGGAGACCTTCATGGTCGCCTGCCTCGACGTGGCGCTGGCGGCGCAGAACGCGGTGGTCGCCGCCGAATCGCTGGGACTGGGCACTGTGTATATCGGCGCCATGCGCAATGACCCGGTCCGGGTCGCCCGACTCCTCGGCCTGCCGGCTCAGGCCTTCGTCGTATTCGGGCTGTGTGTCGGCTACGCCGATTCGGCCGCCAAGGCGGAGGTCAAGCCGCGCCTGCCACAATCGGCCGTATTGCATCACGGGCGGTATGGCGCCGCAGCCGAGACGGCGGATCGCGGCGCGTACGATGCCGAGCTAGCCGCCTTCTCGGCGCGCAACGAAATGCAGGCGACGACCTGGACCCAGCGCGTGCTGAACCGGCTCGGCCCGATCAAGTCGATGAACGGCCGGGAGAAGATGCGCGCCGCCCTGGCCACCCTGGGATTCGAAGTCCGCTAGAAGACTGCAGCACCGTTTTCCATAACGGTGATCAACCCGTGTCCGGGCCTGTTTTTGCCCGGAACGGTTGTCGGAGTCGCGCGTTCCCTCACTCAGCGGCCGGCCGGAGACCCGCAAGGGGTTGGCACGGCCATATCCTTCAGGAGAGGAAGCACGCATGTCACAAATTCGCCTGATCAATCACCTCGTCCGTCCGCTGGCGATCGCGTCGGTGGCGGGCGCTGCGTTGCTGGCTGGGACGATGACTCCGGTAGTGGCGCAAAACGCGCCGAGTCAGAAGCCCCCGGCAGCGGCCGCAGCGACCAGCAGCAAGCCCGAGACCGTCGAGCAGCGCATCCAGACGCTGAAGACAGCGCTCAAGATCACGCCGGAGCAAGAGTCCAAGTGGAACGCCGTGGCCCAAGCCATGCGCGACAACGCCAGCCACATGGAGAAGCTGGTTGCCGACAAGCGCAAGCTCCCGGCAGACAAGCTGACGGCGGTCGACGATCTCAAGACCTATGAGGACTTCGCCCAGGCCCATCTCGACGGCATCAAGCACCTGAACTCCTCGTTCAAGGCGCTCTACGACTCGATGTCGGCCGACCAGAAGAAGAATGCCGACCAGGTGTTCGCGAGCTACGGCTCCCAGCGCACACCGCAGCAGGGCTGATAGGAGGTCATCATGAAGCGTATCGCGACGATCGTGCTCGGCGTGCTCGCCGCCGGCGCCGTGGCCCTCCCGGCCAGCGCCGGCTGGTACGCGCCGGATGGCAGCTGGCATCCCGACAATCGTTGGGAGGAGCACCACGGCAACTACTACGGCTACCACTACCGGCCGCCGCCGGTCGCCTATGCGGCGCCCTACAACTACGGCTACGTGCCGCCGCCGGTGGTCTACGACAACACGCCAGGCTTCTCAATCAGCGTCCGTCCGTGAGGCGGGAGGGCCGAGAGAACGGCGGGCAACAATGCCCGCCGTTTTCTTTTTGAGCGTGAGCCTCCCCTTCAGTCATCCCGAGCGAAACGAGGGACCTTTGAGGCAGCTGGAAAGGTCCCTCGCTGCGCTCGGGATGACAAAGAGCGGACGCGGTCCGGGTAACCCCCGACTTGAGGAGGTCCGCGGTCCAATGAGTCACCCCTTCAGCGACTTCTCGTAAAACACCGACCACTTCGACTCGGGATAGTCGAGCACGGGACCGCAGCGGTGGAAGCCCGCGCGCTCGTAGACCGTCCAGGCGGCCGGATGGCGGTCGCCGGTTTCAAGCACCAGCCGCTCGAGCCCCTCGCGGCGCGCCAAGGCCTCGATCTCGGCTACGATCAGCGCGCCGACCTGCCGGCCGCGATGGGACGGGCGGGTGTACATACGTTTGACCTCGCCGACGCCGTCGGCATGGCGCTTGAGCGCGCCGCAAGCCACGGCGGCGCCCTTGTCGCGCGCCACGAATACCGTGACCGAAGGCTCGGCCATATCCTCGACCGACAGGTGGAAGCAGAACTCGGGCGGGGTCAGCTCGAGCAGGTTGGCATTGAGCTCCGCGACGAGACTGCGGACATCGTCCTGCATTGGCGTCTCGACGGCGATTGCGATGGCCATCACTTGCTCTCCGGGGCTTCCAGCCAATCGTGCTCGAAAGTGCGCATGCGGGCGGTCACCGAGATCAGGAAGGCGGTCGACCAGCCGAACAGCAGCAGGCCGTTGGCGCCTTCGATGGCCCCGAGCAGCCGCCATTTGCGGTCGAGCACGACGTCGCCGTAGCCGATGGTGGTGAAGCTGGTGGTCGAGAAGTACAGCGCGGATTCGAAGTCGGACAGCGCCCCCAGTGCGAGGAACACCGTGGCATAGAGCCAGATCTCCATGGTCGTGACTGCGACCAGTCCCAGCACCACGAAGAGGAGCGCCGCGCCCTGCCCCGCCCAGCTTTCATGGGCGCGGAAGCGATGCCCGCGCCGGCGCAGGAACCACAGCAAAGCCAGCAGACCGCAGAAGTGGATGGTCACCGTCATGCCGACCATCAGGGCCGACAACGCGAAGTTGGCGGTCAGCATCCGTGCGGGACCAGCACCTGGCGCACGGTGGCAACTTCCTGCAGGCGGTCGAAGCCCGCGTTGACCTCGTCGAACCCGATGCGCTCGCTCATCATGCGGTCGACCGGCAGCTTGCCCTGCTGGTAGAGCGCGATGAAGCGCGGGATGTCGCGCACCGGCACGCAGCTTCCCATGTAGCTGCCTTTGATGGTCTTCTCTTCGCTGACCAGCGCGCTCTGCTTGAACGAGAAGTCGGCGGCGATCGGCGACAGGCCGGCGGTGACCGTGGTGCCGCCCCAGCG
>JAFAKN010000304.1 GCA_019235415.1 Alphaproteobacteria bacterium | reverse complement strand
TTCTGGCGTCTAGCATTTACCGCTTCATAGAGGCGCCTAGCCGGCGGGCGATCCGGGTCGCGGCCGACCGACTATTGCGAGTTGAACCGCATGCTACTCCTCGAGCCGCGCTTGCAGAGTAAGCAACGTTCTAAATGCGGATTGTCTTGTTCACCACGAGCGAAGGCTGAACAACAGGAATACTTGCGGAACCCGTTAGGGTTCCTCCTACGAAGACGGGTATGTTTATGTTTACGTTGTGCTTATGAGTCGGGTTGCTAAAATGATCAGAAGCACCTGCCTGGCCGCCACCGTCTGCGCCGATCCCGCTCGGTTCATCACTGAGCACGGAACCAACAGCTGAACCGGTCAGAGACCCACCAACGGTTACACCTCCCCCTTGTACTTGCGAACCGAGTGAAGCGCCAAGTACTCCGCCTCCTGAGAGAATCCCGACATCAGAACCGCCCATGTCGCTCTTGCCCGCAGTAAGCCTGCCACGAATGTCTGGCAAATTGAACGTCGTCGAGCCGTCGCCGCTGCCGTGCGTGGTCCCGTATTGCGAGAAGAGGCCGGCATAGGTCGTACGTGAGATGGCCTGACCGTATGCGAGTAGGGCACCAGGCGGCGCCGTCGGACCGCCGAAGTCTTCGATCGTGCCCGTCCGATTGTCGAACCCGATCATCCGATAGGCGCCGACCGCGGCGTTGTAGGTGAGCTCGCAGATCCAGTCCTGGCCGAACAGGGTCGGCGGCAGCGCGCGCCAAGCGCCCGCGGCGTAGTACTGGATCGGCAGCGCGCCGAGGCCGTTGACGTTGAGGGTCGCGGCGGCGCCGTTGGGGGTGTGGAACTGGACCATATGGGTCATGCCGTCGACCAGCGCGGCGGGTGCCACGCCGTAGGCGAGCGTGTAGGCCGTCGACGTGCCGGCGGTGAGCTTCGGCACCGTCCAGTTGTACCAGCGCTTCAGCGCGCCCTGGTGGGCGCGCAGCACGTCGTCGACGCCGCTCGGCGCCATGCCCTCGGGGGCGCCGTCGGGGGCGGCGACGCTGTTGCTCGAATCAGCTTCGTTCCAGTTGGTGGCGCAGATGTCCATCGTCGTCTCCTATTGCGTTGGGCCGAGCGCCCCGCTCTTGAGCGCCGCGCTCTTGAGCGCCCCGGTCTCGAGCGCCCCGGTCTGGAGCGCCCCGGTCTGGAGCGCCCAGGTCTTGAGCGCGCCGAGCCGCGCGCGGCAGTCGCGGCCGGCGAAGATCGCGGCGGCGGCCCAGGCGTAGCGGCTGGCCTCGTCGGCGAAGGTCTCGGGCATCGGCGGCTCGTCGGCGCAGTCAGTGAGCTCGGGGCCCGGCGGGTCGCGCTGGACCAGCACCGGCTTGCTGACCGTCTGGCCGCACGCTGCCGTCAAAAGCAGCGGCAGCAGGCGTGCGAGCGCAGTTGGGATTGCTCGGCACCTTGGCGAGTGCCAGTTGCGTGGCATTGGCTTGCTCCTCGATGGCTTTGGTGATGGGCGCGAGCTTAAGCTCGAGCGTGCGCGTGAAGGCCGCATCGGCCGCCTTCTGCGCGTTCAGCTTCTCCTCGGCCTTCGCCGCATCGAGGGCGACGGAGGCCTGGCACGCGAGGTACTGGCCGCGGTACCAGAGGGTGCCGCCGGCACCCGCCACGATGGCGACGCCGGCGATCGCCCACGGCAGCCAGCGCAGGCCGCTCGCGACACCCGCGACCGTCCTCTCGGCCTCGGCGACGAGGCTCATGCCGCGACCGCGTGGATGGTGTTGCCGTCGAACATCGCCTTCTCCGCGGCGCGGCGGCGCGTCAGGCCGGGCATCGGCCCATTCGGTCCTCGGTTCCAGCGCAGGAACTGCGGCGACACCTGCGCGGGATCGGTGCCGTCGTTCAGCAGCCGCAGCAGCGTCGACTGGGCAAGCGCGCCCGAACCCAGATTGAACGTGAAGCTCACCAGCGCATCGAACTGAGGCTGGGCGAGCGGGACGGTCACGTACTGGTTGACCGCCGCCTCGGCCCACTGCAGGTCCTCGCGCAACCAGGCCACGGCCTGGTCGCGGTCGCAGGTATCGCCCGGCTGCACGCCATGCGTATGGCCATAGCCGATCGTCCACGGAACGCTGCCCGTCGCCGGGTCGGGATAGGCATGCAGCACGCAGCCCTCGAACTCCTGGATCAGGGCAATCCCTGCGTCGCTGGTTGTCATCGGTATATCGATCATCTCTTCCTCCATCTCCGGTGAAGCCACTCGCGCCACGCCACGTAGCCGCCGAGGATCGCGAGAATTCCCCAGCCCTCGAACGAGAGGCGCCACCAGCTCATCGGCGCCTCCCGAGCCATGCGTCGCGCCAGGCGCGGAACGTGCCCGGCGGGTCCGACCGGAACTGAGCCGCGACGGCGAGCAGGCCGCCGATGGCGTCCATGCCGAGGATCGCGATCAGGATGCCCGCCGCGATGGTCGTCTTGGGGCCGAGCGCCAGGATCTCGGCGAGCGCAGGACCGAACCAGACGGCCAGGCCGAAGCCGGTCGCGAAGGAGAACACCTTTTGCCGCGGCGTCTGGTCCTTGGCCCAGCGCAACCCGATCAGCGCGCCGAAGGCCGGCGGCAGATAGGGTGCGAGGTCGCCGAGCCAGTCCCACTTGCTCACGGCTACGTCCTCTCGACGCCTGCCGGCTTGGCGCGCAGTTCGTCGAGCTCCTTCTGCATCGCGTCCAGCTGGCGCTTCAACTCGGCCGCCACGTTCCACGCCTCTTCGGCATCGGCCAGGCTCACGATGAGGCGATTGCGCAGGTAGTCGCTGCCGGACGGCACCGGTTTCGTCGGATCGAACATCAGACATCCACCCTGAAGTTGTCCCACGTCGTGCCGCCGTCATCGTCGTTCACGCCGATGTAGGAGCCAATGCCCTGGCGGGTGGCGCCGATGTGCGTGTTGTCTTCGGTGCGCAGCACCAGGACGTCGTTGACGTAGACGTACAGCGAGTTGCCCTTGGCGCCGGCCAGGACGTGGTAGGTGCTGCCCAGCGCGAAGCTGTAAGGCTTCTGCGCGATCGTCGCGAACGAGCCGGAGACCTTCTTGCTGATCTGGACGCTGTTGGTGTTGCCGCCCGGGTTCTTGTTGATCTGCAGGTAGGTGTAGTTGTTCGCATCCACTCCCCGGATGATCAGGAAGGGCGACGCGCGCACCGCCGACAGCGTGATATCGCAATAGACGGCGACATCCGACGCGCCGGTGTTGATGTAGGCGTAGTCGTCGGCCGAGCCGCTGGAGCGGTACGCCTGGTTCGACGTGATGCCCCACACATTGGAGATCACGGCCCACGTGCCGACGCCCGACGCAGGCCGTCCGTTGAGCGCCGTCGCGCCGCTCGTGGCATTGAAGTTGTCGTTGGCCTGTGCCGCCAGGATCGTGCTGATCGGCACGCTGGCCTTGTAGAGATCGCCGTTCGTGTCGCGCGTCAGCAGCCAGAGCTTGGGGGCGCCAGTGGTGTTGTCAGTCCAGCGCGCGACGTAACCTCGCGCGACCTCGATAGCCGGCGGCTGCGAGCCGAGCGCGTCGAAGAACACGCCACTCTCGGTCACGCCGCCGCCCAGCACCTGTTCGTTGCCGTTCACCCAAGGAATGCGGCTCCAGTAACGGATACCGCTCTCGTTGATCGTATAGGCCTGGAAGTTCTGGAACTGGGTGAAGGTACCGGTGCGGCCGTATTGTCCATCGACGGCGAAGACATACTCGGGCACCGGAACACCTGCGCCCGCTTGCCCGTTGTGGATCTCGGTGTAGGCGCGGTTCTGCCAGAAGCTGGAGCTTGCGGTCGGACCCGCCAGGCCGGACGCGATCTTCTCGTAGCCCTGATAGTCGCGACACGTGTAGGCCGAGAAGCCGCCCTGGTTCTGGTTCTGCGCGGCCACCACGTTGCCGCCGCTGAGATTGTTCTGCAGCAGGATCTCGCTGGTGGCCGCTGCGGGGAAATTGTTGGGCGTCGCGGCCTGGGTGAACGTGCCCCCCTTGACGTTGAAGTTGCCAGCGCCGGTGACGGCGTTGATGGCGGCGGCGGTGAGATTGGCGATCGAGCTCATCGCTTCAGCTCTGCGTGAACCAGACGGTGCCCTTGCAGGCGACCGCGGAGGCCAGGTTGATGATCAGGTTGTTGCCGGCGCCGGTGACCCAGCGCGGGTTGCCGACCAGTGGATCGAAGACCAGGGACGTCACGCCCTGGAACGTGCCCAGCACCGTGCTGCCGTCCTTCAACGTCACGTCGATCGGTGCCGCAAGCGTGAGCGCCAGCGCATAGAGGCGGATCGTCTGGTTGACGATGCCGGCGACGACGGTGTTGTCGCCCGACGCCGAGATCGAGACGCTGGCGGCGCTATAGAGGCTGCTGGTCGGCGCGCCGCCGACCACGGACAGGGGAATGCCGGCGCTCACGCCCTGCACCGACTGCACCGCGCCAACCGGCGCTCCCGGCGAGCCCGCGCCCGCGGTCACGAGCAGGCGCCCGAAATTGTCGAGCTGCAGCTGCGCCTGCTGGCCATCCGACAGGCTGGCTAAGGCGTTGTTGAAGATGCCGATGGGTTTCATGCCGGGCTCCTTTAGTCGCGTTGGGGGAAGAGGGTCTCGTTCATCGCGAGAACCATTGCAGGTACGGGTTGCGGCGCAGGATCGTCTGCACCAGCGGGGAGATGAGGCCGGCATAGGGCGAAGTGCCGACGCCGCTGCTGGCGCGACTGCTGCCGCCACTGCTGCCATGGGGCGGCTGGGGCATGCCGCCGCCGATGCCCCCGCCAACGCCAACGTCGGGATTGGTGCCGGCCAGCATGCCGGCGGCGCTGGTCGAAGGGTTCGCCTGCACCGAGGGCTCCTGCAGGATCGCCGCGACCTGGGCCTGCACGCCCGGATCGCTCTTGCCGGCGGGTTTGCTCGCCGGTGTGCCGAGACCCAGCGAGAGGCTCGGTCCCCTCGACGGCGGCAGGAAGGAAAGGTGCGGCACAGGCATGGGCGGCGGCGGGCGGAAGCCGGGCGATTGCTGGAAGTGCGCCAGCTGCGGCCCGGGAGCCACGCCGCGCCGCTGGTTGCCTATAGTGTTGCCCGTGGCGTGGCCCGTGGCGTTGCCCATAGTGTTGCCCGTGGTGCCCGCCAGGCCGGTGTCGGGCGCGCCGAGGCCCGGCCTCACAGCAGGCCTCCCTTAGGCATCCCTTGGGGCATCCCTTGGGGCATCCGTTGGCGCCTTCCCGTGGTCATCGTGGCCTTGCGGTAGTCGACCATCTTGAAGCCGCTCAGGTGCCGGCTGACCGCCTCGGGCCGGCGCTTCTCGACCTCCTGTGCCAAGAGGCCGATCTCGGTGCGCGGGTTGCCGCGGAAGCGGTACGAGTAGACCGTCTGTCCGTCATGCAGCTTGCCGACCGGCCGGATGTCGGTCTTGAGGCGCCTGTCCGAGCTCTTCGAGGACTGCGAGTCGGAGACGAACGGGACATTGAGCTGCGCGCCGAAGCCGTTGGAGGCTTGCGTGGAATAGCCCGACGCGCTGCTGTTGCCGGTGGTCTGGGCGCCGGGATAGATCGCCTGCAGCAGCTGGGCGATGTTGGCGATGTAGTTGGGCTCAGCGGTCTGGTTGTAGTTGTAGCGGGCCACGTTGGCGTCGGTCAGCGCCTGGTCGTAGGCGTCCTGCGCCTGGCCGGCCTGCTCCATGGCGCCGATGTTCTGGTACTGGGCGTTCTGCAGCTGGGGATAGAGGCCGTCCGCCGTCAGCTGGTTCTGCTCGCCCTGCAGGAACGCCTGGTTGCCGGCCGTCGTCGCCGCGCCGGCGAGGTTGCGGGTCAAGGCGTCGGTCGCGAGCCCCACCGCGCCGCCGGCGAGATTGCCGCTCTCGGGCGTGCGGCCCGCGCCCTCGAAGCTCCCCGTGATGCCGGGCAGGACCTGGCTGTTGAACGCCTGGATGACCGGCTGCTGGGCATAGGAGATCGCGCCCTGGAAGTAGGGATTGCTCGCCAGGTTGAGCTGCGAGCCGTTGGCGATGTCGGTCAGGTTCTGCCGGAACGGCTGCAGGCCCTGCCAGCCGTTGGCGCCGGCCTGGAACAGCGTCTGCAGCGCCGATTGCGTCATCGGCGATTGCGCCGCGACCGTCGAGCCCGGGTAGTAGGCCGGCGCGTTGGGGTTCTGCAGATAGTCGTTCGTCAGGTTCTGCGACAGCGTCTTCAGGATCCCCTCGATCGCCGGCGGCGGCGTGCTCGTGTTGGTGCTGTTCGAGGTCTGAGAGCTCTGCGCGCTCGAGTTGCCGCTGTTGAAGCCTAAGCCACCGCTCATCGAATCCTCCGTTGCCAAGCCGGTTGTCCGTCCAAATCAGGGATGCGCCGAAAGCCGCGCGGCTCGACGACGCGCGCCCAGCCGCGCCGGCCGCTGCCCCACAGCGCCGTGCAGCCCAGCGCGCGCGCCCATCCTTCGACCAGCGCGAGGAAGCCGTCGGCCCAGTCGCGCGCCCGCCGGCCGCCGATCAGCCACAGCAGGCAGCGCCGTTCCGCGCCGCCGTCCTGGATCGCCGTCACGACGGCGGCGATCGGCGTGCCACCGTCGAAGACCGCCCACAACTGCGTGTCGTGCGCTTGCAGGCGCTCGAGCAGCCAGCGCTCGGCGTCGACGCATGCCGGAGGCCCATCCGGCATTGGTCTGTCCGGCGAGCGGCGCAGCGCCGGCTCGAGCAGCGGCCAGAGCAGCGGCCAGAGCGCGCGCCATTCGTGATGGAGATCGGCGATGCGAACCTTCATCCGATCCTCCAGCTCGCGCCGTCCCAACGAACCGGCACCACGTTCGAGCCGCCGCCCGCGGCGACGCTCCAGAACGTCGTGGCCGTGGCGTCGTTCACCATGTGCTGCTCGCCGATCGCCGCCTTCGTCGGCAGGCTGGCGATAGCGATCGTGTTGCCGCGGCGCCCGTTGTAGTCGCGGCCGAGCACGTTCACGCGCTCGGTGATCGACCGCCTGTCGGCATTCGGTGCCAGAGCGGGCAGCCCCTGCGTCGCCGTCGTCATTGCGCACCTGCCGGCCGGGCGTCGAGGTCGTCGATGCCCTGCAGGTTGCTCCAGCTGTCGCCGCCATTCATGGTCGCGCGCACGCGGAAGTAGCGGCCGCTTTGCAGCACCGGCGCCAGCCCGGCCGGCGTCAGGCCGACCGGCGGGCCGTAGGTCACCGCGGCCTGCTGCGTCTCGCGCGCGCCGAGCTGGATCTGCGGCGAGCCGCCGTCGATCAAGGGCCGGCAGCCGCGCACCACCGCGCGCGTACCCTGGCT
>JAFAKN010000730.1 GCA_019235415.1 Alphaproteobacteria bacterium | reverse complement strand
GGTCGGCGATGAAGTCTTCGGGCTTGTTCATAGCGTCCCTCATAGTTCCTCCCCAGCTTCGCTGGGGAGGTGTCGCCGTCTTTCGGCGACGGAGGGGTCATGAGCACGACCCCTCCGTCCGCTTCGCGGACACCTCCCCAACTGCGTTGGGGAGGAAGCTCTGAATTAGTTCACCGCGCAGGTCTTGCCTTCCCAGTAGGGCGCGCGCAGGTCGCGCTTCAGGATCTTGCCGGCGCCGGAAAGCGGCAACGGCTCGTCCTGGATCTTCACGCTGCGCGGGCACTTGTAGCCCGCGATGCGCTGCTTGCAGAAGGCGATGATGTCTTCGGGCATCACCTCGGCCCCCGGCTTGCGCATGACGACGGCATGCACCTGTTCGCCCCATTGCTCGCTCGGAATGCCGATCACCGCGCACTGCGCGACGGCGGAATGCTGGGCGATGCAGTTCTCGACCTCGGCCGAATAGACGTTCTCGCCGCCCGAGACGATCATGTCCTTGATGCGGTCGACGATGTAGACGTAGCCATCCTCGTCCATGTAGCCGCCGTCGCCGGTGTGCATCCAGCCGTCGACGACCGCCCTGGCCGTCTCCTCGGGCCGCTCCCAGTAGCCCATCATCACCGTCTCGCCGCGCGCCACGATCTCGCCCACGGTGCCGCGCGGCACCGGCTTGTCGTCGCCATCGACGATGCGCACGTCGACCATGTAGGTCGGCCGGCCGCCCGAACGGTGGCGCCCTTTGGCACGCCCCTCGCCGATGTGGTCCTCCCACGGCAGGATGGTCGCGCAGGGCGACAGCTCGGTCATGCCGTAGGCCTGTTGGAACTTGGTGTGCGGCAGCTTTGCCATGGCGCGGTCGAGGACCGCCTCGCTGATCGGCGAGGCGCCATAGAGCACGTTCTGCAGGGACGACACGTCGTGCTTGGCGAGCGAGGGATGATCGACAAGCATCTGGATCATGGTCGGGACGAGCAGCGTCTCGGTGATCTTGAACTTCTCGATCGCCTGTGCGGTCGCCTCCGGCGTGAACATCCGTACGATGCCGTGCGAGCTGCCGGCCAGGAAATGCACGTACGTCGCGGCCACGTCGGCGAGATGGAACATCGGTGCAGCGTGCAGGTAGGTGCCCCGCTTGGAGACCAGGCCCTCGGCCAGCATGTTGCGGGAATTGCTCATGAGATTGCCATGGCTCAGCATCACGCCCTTCGAGCGCCCCGTGGTGCCGCCGGTGTAGAAGATGCCGCACAGCTCGCTGTCGGGGACCTGCGCGTCCTCGATCGGCGGGGCCTTGGCGAGCAGGTCTTCGAAATCGAGCATGCCGGCCGAGCCCGCCGGATTCGGCGCATCGTCGGCGTAGACGAGCCGGATCGAGCCGATCTTGCCGGCGAGCTGGTTAGCCATGGCGGCGAAAGCCGCGTCGGCGACGAGGATCTTCGGCCCGCAGTCGCGGATCGCGTCCTCGTTCTCGAGCGCGCTCCAGCGGATGTTGAGCGGCACGATGACCGCCCCCAGCCACGCCACGGCGAGATAGAGCTCGAGATAGCGATCCTGGTTCAGCATCAGCACGGCCACGCGATCGCCCCTCGCGACGCCGAGCGATCGCAATGCGCCGGCGAGGCGGGCGACACGATCGCCCAACTCGCCCCAGGTGCGGCTGCGGTTCTCGAAGCGGATCGCGGTCCCGCTGCGATTGAGCAGCAGCGAGCGGTGCAGTCCGTAGGTCGTGCTCATGCCATCCCCCAATGAAGCCTCGCATTGTGTCAGCTCTTCATGGGAAAGACGATGAGGCTGGACTGGGCCCAAGGCTCCATCGCCGAGGCAACCGCGGCTCAGTTCAAGCGCGAGGGCTTCGAGGCCGTCGGCTTCACGGCGGACGTCGGGGTCGAGCGAGAGGCGGAGGCAATCGTCCAGCAGGCGATGAACGTGTTCGGACGCATCGACATCCTGGTCAACAATGGCGGCAACGCCATCGGCGGCCTGCTCTGGAAGAATTCCTCGGTGAAGACAGCTCCTGCCGCAGACCCGGTTTGTGGATCTTGCCGGTCGCCGTGCGGGGGAACTCGGCGGCCGTGCGGACAGCCAACCGCGTAGGCACTTTGTAGCTC
>JAFAKN010000270.1 GCA_019235415.1 Alphaproteobacteria bacterium | reverse complement strand
GTCGTGCCGCCGATCCAGCTGCTGCCGTCATAGATCCACAGCGTGCTGGACGCTTCGCCCGTACCGGTCAGCATCACCTGCCCGTTGGCGAAGGTCGCGCCGGTGACCACGGGATCCAACGACAAAGCCGACGCCGTCTGCAGCGTGAAGGTCAGCGACGCCGAACCCGTGAGGCCGCTGGCGTTGGTCTCGCTGGCAACGATCGTGTGGCTGCCGTCGGCCAGCCCGGTCGGGGTGTATGTCCAGGCACCGCTTGCACTGGCCGTCGCGGTCGCCGCGATCGCCGTGCCGTCGATGGTGAAGTGCAGCACTGCGTTGGGATCGGCCTTGCCGATGACGGCGGGGTCGGAGGTGATGTTACTGGTCGAGGAGCTGCCGGTGCCGTTGGCCAGCTGCTCCGTTACGGTCGGCGCCGTGCCCACAGGCGGGGTCGTTGGGACTGTATTGACCTGCAGCGTGCCGGCAGGGACGTAGCCCTTGGCCGCGGTGACGTCGGCGGCGTTGCCGGCATTGTCCGCGATTGAGCCGCCGTTGAGGCTGAGGCTGCCGACCGAGAGGTCCGCCGCACTCTGTCCGGCAAGCACCGTGTAGCTGAAGGTGAGCGTCGCGGTGCCCGAGCCGCCGCTATATGTCGCGGTGCCCCCGTCGCTCAGCGCCAGGGTCGGCGTACCGGTCACGTTCACCGCCTCGCTCATGCTGACCGTGAAGGTGACGACGCTGCCGGTACCGATGATGCCGCTGCCATGGGTGATCCCGGTGCCGGAGGTGGCGATCGACGACACGGTCGGCGCGGTGGTGTCGATCTGCAGCGTGCCGGCGGGACTGTAGTTCGTGGCGCCGGAGATGTCGGCCACATTACCGGATGCGTCCTTGATGGTCGCGCCGTTGAGGTTCAAGGCGGACACTCCAAGATCGGCGACGTTCTGCCCGGCTTGCACCGTATAGCTGAAGGTGAGCGTGCTGCTGCCCGAGCCACCGGTGTAGGCGGCCGTGCCGCCGTCGTTGAGCTGCAGCGTCGGCGTGCCACCGGCAACGGTGACGGTGCCGGTGAAGTTGGTGGCCAAGGTGACCACGTGCCCGGCGTTCAAGTCGCCCGTGCCGTTGGTGATGCCGCTTCCGGATGCGACGATCGAGGTGATCGGATCGGCCGTCGGGCTGGACCCGGGGACGTTGGCCGTGCCGCCAGTGACCTTGATGTTCGGACCGGCCACCACGCCGCCGGCGCCGGCGACGGCGAGTGTGCCGCTGCCCTGCAGGTTGGCGATCAGCTCCTGGCCGGAGCCCGAGCCGTAGTACTCGGCGTCGGGCCCGGTGATCGCCACCGTGCCGCCCGACAAGGTGCCCGCCACCGCCGCCTGCTGCGGCCCCCAGGTCGAGAAGGTGTCGTCGACGAACGCCGACGACCCGTTGACGAATGCCGCGGCCGGCTGGTTATTCTCGAAGCCGGTTTCCTGGACCAGCTTGATGCCGGAGGTGGCGTCGATGCCGGGACCGTTGTTCTCGACGAAGTAGGCGCCCTTCACCGTCATGTCGTGCGCGCCGTTGTCGAGGATCAGGCCGGCGACGCCGTTCTTGCGGAAGCCCCCGCCTTCCCAGTCGACGTTGCTGATAACGCCGCCGTTGGCGCTGTCGGCGAACCGCGCGCCGCCGCCGTTGTTGCCGTGCATCCACGAGCTGAAGAAGGTGCCCTGCACGTTGCCGACGGCGTCGAAGCCGATCCCGCCGACGTGCTCGACGTTGACGTCGCTGACGTTGAGGTTGATCGAGCGGTCGCTGCCGTCGGCGACGATCTTGATGCCGTCGCCCTCGCTGCCGCTGCCCTGGATGGTGAAGTTGGAGAGCTGCAGCGAGCTCACATGGACGCCCGCCGCGACCACGATCTCGATCACCGGCTGGCCGCCGCCGACCTGCGAGTAGAGCTTGGCGCCACCCAAGTCGATGCCGACGGTGCCGTTGGTCGAGCTGGTGATGTTGATGACGATGGGCGCGGTGACGTTGTAGCTGCTGGCGTTGGTGAGGTGCGCCACGGTGCCGCCGCTAATCGCCGCCTTCAGCGCCGTCTCGATCGGTCCGGTGCCGTTGCTATTCGCGACGGCGGCGGTCGTCGCTGCAGTGATCGGCGACAGCGACGGCGGCGTCAGGCCCTGCGAGCTGACGGTGAGGCTGGTATGATTGTCGCTGCCCTCGCCGCCGACCGAGATACCCGACCCGGTCACCACATGGCCGGTGTCGCCGGTGGCGAACACGCCTCCATTGCCTTGCAGGTTCGCAAGCGTCGTCGGATTGGAACCCGAGCCGGTCCAAACGCTGGTGCTGCCGACCACGGTGCTGCCGCCCACGACATAGCCGTCGATGCCGGTGTTCTGCGCACCCGAGCTCGCGAACGTGTCGTTGTTGAAGTTGCCGTAGTTCTGGAACCAGACGCCGCTGCCATGATTGTCGGTGAACGTGCTGCCGCTCACCGAGGTGATGCCCGAGCCGGCGCTGATGCCCTCGCCGGCATTGTTGCTGAAGGTGGCATGGTCGACGCTCATGTCGCGCACGCCGTCGTCCAGCATCATGCCGTTGCCGCCGTTGCCGGTCGCCCCGCCGCCGAACCAGCGCAGCGCGCTCGCCGTGCCGCCGTTGGGGCTGTTGGAGAAGTAGGCGCCGCCAGCGGCGTTGTTGGTCATCCACGAGTTGGAGACGATGCCCTCGAAGATGCTGCCCTGCATGTCGAGGCCGTAGCCGCCGACATGGTCGACGGTGACGTTCGTGACGTTCCAGTTGTAGAGCCAGCGCTCGTTGCCGTCGGCGATGATCTGGATGCCGTCGCCTTCGTGGCCGTTGCCCTCGATCTTGAAGTTCGACAGGTTTAGGTAGCGCACGTCGACGCCGGGATCGACCACGATCTGGATCAGTGGCTGGCCGTTGGTGACGTTGGAGATCAGCGTGGCGCCGCCGCCATCGATGCCGATGCCCTGGGTCGTGCTGCTGATGTGAATGACGATCGGCTGCGAGATCGTGTAGGTGCCGCCGTTGAGCTGGGCGATGTAGCCGCCCTGGACCGCCGCATTGAGAGCCGCGCCGAA
>JAFAKN010000263.1 GCA_019235415.1 Alphaproteobacteria bacterium | reverse complement strand
GGACGGGGAGGTGCTCCAGCGTGAGCACGACCTCGCTGTCCTTCGGCATGAGCGTGAGCGTCAGATAGGACTCGGGGTAAGGCGAGACCTCATCGCCGGAATTGAACACGTTCCAGGTGTAGGCAAGCTTGTGCGGCGGTTTCCATTTCGTGACCACGCCGCGAATGTGGCCGCCCATCAGATCGACCTTGCCGGCCACTCGGGCTTCGATCGACCCCACACCGTACCAGGCTGGCAGTCGCGCCGTATCGGCCAGCGCCGCCCAGACCTGCTCGATCGGTCCGGGCAGCAGCCGGTCGAAGCGCACCATATGCGCATGCGAGAATTGCGCGTCGGGGCTCATGTACTTTTCCGGCTGCTGCATTAAGTACATCCCGGCATGGACTACGACTCCCTCCGCAACGATCGCGATGACGTGGTGCGCGACGGCGCGGCCTTCGCGGCTTACCTGCAGCCGGGCGCCTTGATCGACTCAGACCACCCCAAAATCATCGACTATGCAAGCCGCGTGGCCGGTTCGGGCAGTGACCAAGCGAAGGCACTGCGACTCTACTACGCGGTGCGCGACGGCCTGCGCTACGACCCCTACAACACGCCGATGAAGCGCGAAGCCTATCGCGCCAGCACGACCCTGGCGGCGGGGCACGGTTATTGCGTAAACAAGTCAGGCCTGATGGCGGCAGTGTGTCGCGCCTCGGCTATCCCGGCGCGGGTCGGCTACGCCGATGTGCGCAATCACATGACGACCAAGAGACTCTCGGAGCTGATGGGCAGCGACGTCTTCTACTATCACGGCTACACCGAGGTCTGGCTCGAAGGCCGTTGGGTAAAGGCTACGCCCGCCTTCAACAAGGAGCTGACCGAGCGCTTCGGGCTCAGGCCTCTGGAATGGGATGGCGTCGCGGACTCGATCTATCACCCGTTCGATCTCTCCGGCCGGCGCCACATGGAGTACCTCGCCTACCGCGGCGTGTTCGCCGACATCCCGTTCGACGAGATCCGCGATGCGTTCCGGCACTATTACCCGCGCATGACGCGACAACAGGAGGAGATGCCGCTCGGGAGCACGCTGGGCGGCGACTTCGGCGCAGAGGGTGCACGGGAAGCCGCCAGCAAGTGACCCTCGTTCCGCGTTCCGCCGGCTACGTCGCCCTGTTGGTGGCGTTGGGCAGCTTCGGCCCGCTTACCATGAGCATCTACACACCGGTGATGCCTTCGGTCGGCACCGATCTTGGCGCCAATCCTGACAGCGTCAAGCTTACGCTCACGACCTACATGCTGGGCTTTGCCGTCGGGCAGCTGTTCTACGGTCCGCTCAGCGACCGCTACGGGCGGCGGCCGGTGCTTCTGGCCGGCCTGCTGTTCTTCACGGTGGCGACCTTCGCCTGCTCGTTTGCGCCCTCGATCGCCGGATTGATCGGCTTGCGCGTGCTGCAGGGACTGGGCGGCGCGTCCGGCTCGGTGATCGGGCGCGCGCTCACGCGCGACGCCTATAAGTTCCACGAGATGCCGCTGGTGATGAGCTGGATCTCGCTTGGCCAGAACATCGCCCCGTCGCTGGCGCCGACCTTGGGCGGCTACTTGGGAGAGTGGGGGACGTGGCGCGCGACCTTCTGGTTCGTCGGCGCCTTCGCGAGCTTGCTCACGGTCGTCGTCCTGATCGCCCTGCGCGAGACCAACAAGTTCCGCAGCGAGAGCCTGCATCTGGGCAACCTGCTGCGCGGCTCGCGCGAGATGCTGGGCGACCGGTACTTCCTGGGCAACGTGCTGACGTTGGGCTTCGCCTTCGCGATCAACTTCGGCATGGTGGCGGGTGTGCCCTTCATCCTGCAAGGGGCGCTCGGCTTCAGTCCGCGCCAGTTCGGCTTGATCGTGTTGTTGTCGGTCGCGGGCTTCACGGCCGGCACATTCGTCAACAACCGCTTGGTCGGCCGCGTCTCGCCCGTCTCCATGCTGCGCGCGTCCGGCTGGTTCCACATCGCGGCGCTGACCGTAATGGGTGCCCTGTCGCTCTGCAGCGTCGTCACCTGGTGGGCGATCATCGGTCCGCACATGGTGCTCTCCTTCGGCACCGGCATGATCGTGGCCAACGCCAATGCCGGCGCCGTCGGCCAGTTTCCCAAGCTTGCCGGCACGGCCTCTTCGCTCGCGGGCCTCGCCCAGATGGGCATGGGGTCGCTCGGCACGATAACCGTTGCCGTCCTGACTTTGGTCGGCAGCCGTTACGTGGCGATGCCGCTGGTCATTGGCCTGATGCCGTTTGCCGTTTTGACGCTGTTGAGCGCGCGGCTGTTGCGCCCCAGACCACGGGCTCCGAAACTGCAAAGCTGAACAAAGAAAGGGAGACGGGAATGCCCAACATGCTGAAGGACAAGGTCGTGCTGGTTACCGGCGCCGGGGGCGGCATCGGCCGCGAGATGGCGCTGCTGGCGGCGAAGGAAGGCGCCAGTGTCGTGGTCAACGACTTGGGTGGCGCGGTCGACGGCGAAGGAGCGGGGAGCGCTACGCCGGCGCAAAAAGTGTGCGACGAGATCAAGGCGGCGGGCGGCAGGGCGGTGCCCAACGGCGACAGCGTGACCGATCCGGCGGGGGCCGAGCGCATGGTCAAGGCCGCGGTCGAGAACTTCGGCAAGATCGACGGCGTCATCAACAATGCCGGCATCCTGCGCGACCGCATTTTCCATCGCATGAGCCACGTCGACTGGAAGATGGTGATCGACGTGCATCTCAACGGCGCGTTCAACGTCAGCCGCGCCACCGCCAACTACTTCAAGGAGCAGAAGTCGGGCGCCTTCGTGCACTTCACCTCGACCTCGGGTCTGGTCGGCAATTTCGGCCAGGCCAACTACTCGGCGGCCAAGATGGGCATCATCGGCCTGTCGCGCTCGATCGCGCTCGACATGGCGGCGTTCAACGTGCGCTCCAACTGCATCTCGCCGTTCGCCTGGACGCGCATGATCGGCACC
>JAFAKN010000261.1 GCA_019235415.1 Alphaproteobacteria bacterium | reverse complement strand
GTAGCTGCGGTCCGCAGTCGCGAACATGTAGCGCAGCGCCTTGTGGATGCCGAGCAGCGTGCCGAGGCGGAAACAAACTCTGCCGGCTGCATCGCTACAACTGGCACAGGCCCATGGCAGTATCGGAGCCGTGCCTCCTATCAGCAGACTTCAGCTCACTCGGAACAACCTGTTGAAGCTCCACAGCTAGCCGCTTGATGTAGAGCGACAACCCCAGGCCGTCGGCCCAAACGTAGCTGTTTACCGTGATCGCTTCGACATGGAGAATAAGTGGCCGCTTACAGGGGAGCTCGGTACGCGTCCGGTGAGTACCGCCTTGTCGGCGGCAAGGGAGCATGAAAGCGTGCCCGTTAACTGGCAAGTTAACGGGCTCATCAATGTCCTCAGTGACGGTGCTTCGCGGTCCTGAACGTCGGCGTCGTTGGTCGCGGACCGAGAAGGCGCGGATCGTCGCGGAGAGTCTGGAGCCCGGTGCCGTTGTCACAGCGGTGGCGCATCGCCATGACGTGCACCCCAATCTGCTGCACCTGTGGCGGCGTCAGGCGCGGCAAGCGGCCGGTCGCGGAGTGAGCTTCCTGCCGGTAAGGGTGGCGGTTGAGAAGGCAGCGCCGGCCGGCAGCGGAAGTATCGAGATCGAGCTGAGCAGCGGCACCCGGGTACGGGTCGACGCGCAGGTGGACGAAGGGGCGCTGGTCCGTGTCCTGCGCGCGCTCGGCCGATGATCGGCTTGTCGGCGGATACGCGGGTGTGGCTGGCGAGCGGTGCGACCGACATGCGTCGCGGCTTCGACGGCTTGGCGCTGCTGGTGCAGCAGACGCTGAGGCGCGATCCCCACTGCGGCCATCTGTTCGTATTCCGGGGCAAGCGCGGAGGATTGCTGAAGATCCTATGGCATGACGGGCAGGGGCTGTGCCTGTTCGCCAAGCGCCTCGATCGCGGCCGCTTCGTGTGGCCCAGGACGGAGGGCGAGGCGGTGACGATCACGCCAGCGCAGCTCGGCTACCTGCTGGAAGGCATCGACTGGCGGCTGCCCAAGCGGACATGGCGGCCGCAGCTTGCCGGGTAGTGCGACAAGGTGACTCGGTCTGCTGGTGATGGTTGCATGAGCCACCGGTTACACCGCTAATAGCGGTGTGCCTGTTGCTCCCGATGCTGCCCTTCCCGACGATGTCGAGACACTGAAGGCGATGCTGCGGGCCGAGCGGGAGAAGCACCGTGCCGAGCAGCAGGTGCAGGCTCTCGAGATCGAGCGCCTGAAGCAGACGATTGCCAAGCTTCGGCACGCCCGGTTCGGCCAGTCCTCCGAGCGCCGCGCCCTGCTCGACCAACTGGAGCTGCAGCTGTTCGAGCTGGAAGAGGACCAGGCCCAGGCCGAGACGCGGGCCGAGCTCGCGCTGCCGCAGAGCGTGACGGTGCAGTCCTTCGCGCGGCGCAAGCCGGCGCGCCGGCCGCTGCCCGAGCACCTGCCGCGCGAGCGTGTCGTTCACGAGGTTCCGTCGGCCTGCCCGTGCTGCGGTGGCGGGCTGAGCAAGCTCGGCGAGGACGTGACCGAGACGCTGGAGCTGGTGCCGCGCCAGTGGAAAGTGATCCAGCACGTGCGCGAGAAGTACACCTGCCGCCGGTGCGAGACGATCACGCAGCCGCCTGCGCCGTCGCATCCGATCGCCCGTGGCCGTGCCGGCCCGGGCCTGCTGGCGCACGTGCTGTTCGGCAAGTACGGGCTGCATCTGCCGCTGACCCGTCAGAGCACGACCTTCGCCCGCGAGGGCATCGCGCTCGACGTCTCGACCTTGGCCGACTGGGTCGGCGCGTCGGCAGCGACGCTGATGCCGCTGGTCGAGGCGATCCGCGGCCATGTGCTGGCGGCCGAACGTCTGCACGCCGACGACACCACGGTACCGGTGCTCGACACCGGCAAGACGCGGATCGGCCGCCTGTGGACCTACGTGCGCGATGACCGGCCGTTTGCCGGTCCGGCACCGCCGGCGGCGATGTACTTCTACTCGGCAGATCGCAGCGCACGTCATCCCGAGGCGCATGTCGCGGGCTGGCAAGGGCTGATGCAGGCCGACGCCTACAGCGGATTGAACGGGCTCTACGAGGCCGGCCGGCAGCCCAGGCCGATCATCGAGGTCGGCTGCTGGGCGCACGCGCGCCGTTACTTCTTCGACCTGGCGCGGCTCAACAAGGCACCGATCTGCCTCGAGGCGGTAGCGCGCATCGATCCGTTGTTCGCCATCGAGCGCGAGATCAATGGCTTGCTCGCCGAACAACGACGGCGCGTTCGGCAGGAGCGCAGCAAACCCATCGTCGAGGCACTCGGCAGCTGGTTGCGCGAGCAGTATCCCAAGCTGTCGCCCGCCAACAAGACCGCCAAGGCCATCGCCTACAGCCTCAATGGCTGGACCGCTCTGTGTCGCTTCCTCGACGACGGCCGCCTGTGCATGACCAACAACGCCGCCGAGCGAGCGGTGCGCGGCATCGCCGTCGGACGCCGCAACTGGACCTTCGCCGGCTCTGACAACGGCGGCCGGCGCGCCGCCGCCATCTACACGCTGATCGAGACTGCCAAGCTCAACGACGTCGATCCGCTCGGTTGGCTCGCTGACGTCCTCGCCCGCCTGCACGACCATCCTGCCAAACGCATCGACGAACTCCTGCCCTGGAATTGGCAGCTGCGCCGACAGCAACGCGCCGCTGCCTGAACCCCTCACCATCAGTCAAGGGACAGCGCCGCGGCCCTCACCGGACGCGTACTTTCTGCCGGAATTTTGAGCAGCCCTACTTTTTGACCAGCCCGAGTTTCTGGGCAGATGGTGCCCAGAAACTCGAACCGAACTTCAATTGGGGCGGCGCTCAGCTGCCCTCGTGGCTCAGGACGTCGCCGAACAGCTTCCAGGTCTCACCGTCGAAGCGCGCGAGCTGGACCGACTGGATGGGATAGAAGTCGCTTGCGCTGGTGTTGATCTTGATGCCGGGCAGCAG